>JACDCC010000020.1 GCA_013694595.1 Chthoniobacterales bacterium | reverse complement strand
GGGACCCGGAGAAATACCACGATGACTATCGCGAAGCGCTCCTGGAAGTGATCGAGGAGAAAGTCGAAGCGGGCGGCAAAGAAATCGATGACAAACCGAAGAAAGCTCCAACGCCGACAAAGGTCATCGACCTGGTTGCAGTGCTGCAACAATCGCTCGCGAAATCGCAGAGTGCGAAGAAGAAGCCCGTGGCCAAATCATCCGCTGCTAGCAAACGCAGCGCGAAGCAGCATAAGAAGGCTGCCTGACGCGCTATGGGACACCCGGCCGATCGCGCCCTCAGCTGAGCTGCTTCAGCGCCTCCGTGACCGCGTGCGGCAGTGCGCTGGCACCGTTGCCACCGAGGCGAGTATCGATCTGTTCGAGGGCATGTATTAGATCGGAGACTTCCCGCCGCGCATAAGGTCCTCCCGCCGCGGCGCAGAAGTGCGTGCGGCAACCGAATGGTCGGTCATGATAGATGATGCAGTTGCCGCTCGTCCGATCCAGCAGCGGACACGCTCCGTCGGCACTCTCGGGCAGTTGCTTCCTGCCACTCGCGCGAAAAGCCTTCGCCGCCGCCAGCGCTTCGCCGGCGGTGAGAAATGGTGTGCGACCGGTCAGCTTGAAGTGACAGCATTCCTTTAACCGGGTGCAATTGCGCGCGATTGACCGCTGCCCGAGCTCGGCATACACCTTCCTGACGTCAGCGATCGCTAAGTTGTGGTCATCGCCGTATCTCGCTTTGGTCCGCATTGCTCGAAAGAGACACTCGCCTCAGATCAGGCTTTCGCATCCGCCATCGCTCGACCAGCGATCCAGCCGGTCGTCCAAGCCGCCTGGAAATTGAATCCGCCAGTGATGCCGTCGATATCCAGCAATTCGCCCGCGAAGTAGAGATGCCGCACGATTCGGCTTTCCATCGTCTTGAAGTTCACCTCGCGCAGGCTGACGCCGCCGCAGGTGACGAACTCGTCCTTGTTCAGCGATTTGCCATCCACCGGCAATTCGGTGCGCGTGAGCAGCGCCAGAAGGGCTGTCGCGTGCTCGCGCGTGAGCGTGGTCCAGACTGTGTCAGGAGGAATCGCGGCAGCCCCGACGAGTTGCTCCCACAGCCGCGCGGGCAGGGGAGCGATCGGTGAGTTCGCGATCTGCCGCTTCGGATGAGTGGCACGCTGCGCCTGCAGTTCTGCAGCGACCTCCGCCATGCTGAACTGCGGCAGCCAATTGATCCGCAGCGCGAACTTGTAGTCCACCTCCGCCAGAGCGCGTGCGCCCCACGCCGACAGCCGGAGCACCACCGGCCCGCTCACTCCGTTGTGTGTGAGGAGGATCGGGCCGCGCTCACGCAGCTTCCTTCCCGCAGCCGAGAGCTCCACGTCGGCAAGCGACACGCCCGGCAGACGGCGCAGCCACTCGCTCGCGATGTGCAGCGAAAACAAAGAGGGCACAGCCGGTTCAATCGCGTGGCCAAGCGACCGAGCGATTTCGGCGCCCGTCGGTGTACGTGAGCCACCGGTCGCGAGGAGCAATCGATCGCACGCGGCGCTGCTGCCGTCGCTCAGCGTCAATTCGAAACCGCCGCCTTCCCGTTTCTGCGCCTGCTCGATGCCGTTGCGCAGCACGAGCTGAACGCCCGCCGCTTTCGCTTCATACATCAGGCAGTCGATCACCGTGCCGGATGAGTCGGTAACCGGAAACATGCGGCCGTCTTGCTCGACCTTCAGCCGCACTCCGCGGCGCTGAAACCACTCGACCGTGTCTCCCGGCGTGAACCGGGTTAACGCGCCGATGAGCGCACGCTCGCCGCGCGGATAACGCGTGCTGAACGCGCGCGGCTCCAGCGCCGCGTGCGTGACGTTGCAGCGTCCACCGCCGGAGATCCGCACCTTCGTCAGAAACTGCGAGCCGCGCTCGTAGATGCGGACTTCGTTTCGCGGCTCAGCTTCCGCGCATGCGATCGCGGCAAAAAATCCTGCGGCGCCGCCGCCCGCGATTGCAATCCGTTCCCCGCTCACGGGTGAACCATAGCGCGTTGCGCTACGGCTGCCCCGCGGCCGGTGCCCCGCTGGGTTCTGCCACCGGCAGAATCGTGGCGCGTGAAACGCACTCGCGGCCGAGATACTTCCGGGCGAGCGCGCTCATCTCGGCGGTGGTGATGCTTTCCGTATCGGCAAGGCGAGTGCGAGCCCAATCGAGCACCTCGGGCCGCTCCTGCGCGCGCGAGAGCACGGCAGCGAGCCAGTAGCTGTTCTGGCGCAGCGACTCTTTCAAGACCGTGAGCAGCGGTTGGCGCGCGCGCTCGAGCTCATCATCGGACACGCCATTTTTCGCGAGATCATCGGCCGTCGCGATCACCACATCCGCCATCTTTCCCGCGGCCGGCGGGTCGACATCGATGCTCGCGGAGACGTAGCCATAACCCGGGAATGTATCGCTCGCGTTGCTGCCGGCGCGAGGGCTATAGGTGCCGCCGATTTCCTCGCGCACTTTGAGCCGGAGTCGATCGTTCAAGATCGCCGCGAGCAAATTTAATCGCCGGGTACGACGCACGTCGATTCCGTCATCGCTTGGCCAATAGAGCAGGAGAGCACCTTTCGGGATCGCCGAGTCGATTGTGTAGTTTTTCGCGAATGGTGGCTCCGGGAAGCTGAGTTTTTTCAAATCCGGAAGCGCCGGCTTCTGGCCGCGCGGCGGGAGCGCGCCGATCGTCTTTGCGGCGGAGGCGACCGCCGCTTCCACATCGAGATCGCCCGATAGCGCCACCTCCAGAGCACCCTCGGCGAACTGCGGTGCCAGCCATGCCTGCACCTCTTCGAGACTGCGCGAGAGCATCACCTCCTGTGGTGGCATCCCG
>JACDCC010000036.1 GCA_013694595.1 Chthoniobacterales bacterium | reverse complement strand
TCATGACGTCGAACATCGGCTCGCAGTTCATCACGGAGGAGTGGCGACGCGACAAGGACTCATCGCTCGTGATGGATTCCCTCCGCCAGCATTTCCGGCCCGAGTTTTTGAACCGGGTGGACGAAATCATCATCTTCGATCGTCTGGTGGAAGAAGAGCTGAAGCAGATCGTCGAGATTCAGCTGAAGCGACTCATTAGGCGCCTGGAGAGCCAGAAGATCACGCTCGAACTAAGCGAGGCAGCGAAAGCCTTCGTGGCCCGCCAAGGGCATGATCCGGTCTACGGCGCGCGGCCCTTGAAGCGCGCAATCCAGAAGAGCATTCTTGACCCGTTGAGCCTCGATATTCTGGAGGGCAAGTTCCGCGAAGGGCAGACGATCCGGGTGGATGCGTTGAATGGCTCGCTGAGTTTCAACACCGCGTAAGCCGGGCGACGAAGCGCGCGGGTTCAGTATGGAACAGGTCGCAGAAAACGTATGGGTCATGCGCTTTCCGCTGCGGCTGCTCGGCGTCGCGATTGGACGGAATGTGACCATCATCCGCCTGGCGAGCGGGAAGATTGTCATCCATTCCACGGCGCCGTTTATGCCGGCCGATGTGGCGGCGATTCGCCAAGTCGGCGAGCCCGGGTGGCTGCTCGATGCGACGCGCTTCCATGACTCGTTCGTCGAGGAGGGACGTGCGGCCTTTCCGGCTGTGCCGTATCTCGCACCCGGCGACCTTGCGAAAGGAACCGCAGGCGAAACTGCACCGCTCACGCCGGCGCCATCAGAATGGGCAGGCGAGCTGGAAGTGCTGGAGCTCGACGGAATGCCAAAGGTGCGAGAGCACGTGATGTTTCACCGCCCTTCACGCACGTTGATCGTCGGTGATGTGCTCTTCAATTTCGGGCGCGGCGCGTCGGGCTGGACGCGTTTTTTCGCGCGGCATGTGATGCGGTTGAAGGAGTTCATCGGTATGAGCCCGTTCTTTCGCCTCATGATTCGCGACCGCGACGCCTTCCGCAGCTCTGTCGCGGCGATGATGCGGTGGGATTTCGACCGCGTGATCGTCGGACACGGAGAAATCATCGCGCGAGGTGGCAAAGAGCGCCTGCGCGACGTCCTGTCGCTCGCCGGAGTGGCGCCACCGGAATTTGAACGACCGTGACCACCGGAGTGTCTCAGCTGGTATGACAAGATTCAAAGCTTTGGCGTTCGTAGCCGCTGGATTGTTCGCTGCATCTTCTGCCTTCGCCGGTGAAAAAGGTGGCGATTGCTGCGCGAAAACGGCCAATAACGAAGCGAACGCCGGCTGCGATATGACATTCGCGAACCTGAACCTCTCGCAGGAGCAGAAGACGAAGATGGAGCAGCTCGCGGCCGACTGCCACAAGGGCGGCTGCAACGAGACTACGATGGCGAAGATGGACCGCGAGGCTCAGAAGGTGTTGTCCAAGGATCAGTACGCGACCTGGAAAACTTCGCATTCGACGAAGAAGTCCGAAGGCACCCGTAGCTAAAAATTTTCTTCAGGCCCTGGTTAGGGGCTAGTTGTTGCTCGATTCCGTCGGTGCGCCCGTTTGCGTGCCTGACGGAATCGTCGCGTACAGGGGCTGCGCATGCTTGCTGTCCCAGCAGAATGGGGAAAGCTGAGCACGGATGGAAAGCGTGGCCGGCAATCTCAAGCTCGTTCAGGCGCGCGTCGCGGCCGCGGTTGAAAAATCCGGCCGCACGGTTGCCGACGTGCAGATGATCGCGGTCTCGAAAAAGCAGGATTCGGAGAAGGTGCGTGCCGCGTTCGACGCCGGACAGACGACCTTTGGCGAGAGCCGCGTCCAGGAAGCGAAAGCCAAAATCCCACTGCTGCCGTCCGGCGTCCGCTGGCACTTCATCGGACACCTGCAGAAGAACAAAATCCGCCACGCACTGCCGTTGTTCGAGTTGTTCCACAGCGTCGATTCGCTGGCGCTGGCGAACGACATCGAACGGATCTCGAGCGAAGAAGGCATGCGGCCCCGCGTGCTGCTCGAGGTGAATGTGGCGGGCGAGGGGAGCAAGATCGGGTTCCAGCCGGACGCGCTGGTTGCTGCGATGGAATCGCTGCTGCAGTTGCGGCGGCTGGAGATCGAAGGGCTCATGGCCATTCCACCGTTGGCGCCTGAGGCGGAAGATTCCCGGCGCTACTTTGTGATGCTGCGCGAATTGCGCGATCGGATCGAGCGGGAGTTCCGCACCCGGTTGCCGCAGCTCTCAATGGGAATGAGCAACGACTACGAGGTTGCCATCGAAGAAGGGGCTACCCTGGTGCGCGTCGGTACTGCAATCTTCGGCGCCCGCGCCGCTGTGAAAGCCACTTCGCGAGCCGAGTTGTTCGAGCACTAACAGCTAATGTTTGGATTCAACCGCAAGAAGATCGACCGCCTGGATTTTATCATCGCCGGTGCGCAAAAAGGGGGCACCAGCGCGCTTCATTACTTCTTCGAGAAGCACCCGCACATCACGATGGCGCACAGCGAAGAGGCGCACATGGTGAAGCACCCGCACCGGCACTTCTTTGACGACGAGAAGCGGTTCGCGAATCCGCCGGTCGACTACGACTTCCTGCATCGCGGCATCAAGTTCAAACGCGACTCGCGCGTGACCGGGTCATGCACGCCGATCTACACCTACTGGCGTCCGGCCCTGGAGCGGATCCATGACTACCATCCCGGCGTCAAGCTCATCATCCTGCTGCGCAATCCGATGGAACGCGCCTTTTCGCACTGGAACATGGAACGCGATCGCAAGCACGAGTCGCTCGACTTCATTGATGCGGTCGCCGCGGAGCCGGAACAGATCAAGCAGGCGCTGCCCCTGCAGCCACGCGCCACCTCCTACGTGGACCGCGGCTTCTACGCTGAGCAAATGGAGCGGGTGTTCCGTTTCTTTCCGCGTGAACAGGTACTGGTGATCAAGTTTGATGATTTCCGATCGAAGTGGCGCGAAACTCTCGACCGGGCATTCCTGTTCGTTGGCGTGCAGCCTCTCCAGTCGATCGAGAATAAGGAGCAGAATCAGATCAACTATGCGCGGCGGATGACGCTGGAAGAGCGGCGGCATTTGTACGCAATGTACGAGGCCGACATCGCGAAGCTCGAGCAGCTGCTCGAGTGGGATTGCTCGGATTGGAAACGTCTCGAGCGCTAAGCCCCTGAAACGTCGCCTGTGCAGGTGACACGTTATCCGCCGCTTCACCTCGGCGAGCAACACGCCGGTACACGAAAACGCGGCGCCTTTGCAGGCGCCGCGCACATTCGCCAACTGCGGTTCGGATTACAGCTGGTAAACTTCAACCAGCGCCAAGCCCGTTGTGTTATTCTTGCCGGAAACCCGGATCGTGTACGCGCCCGGAGCCAGGTAGCCGACGATCGCCGGTTCGCTATCGTTCGCCGGCGCCAGCCCGGTGGCGGCGATCTCGGCCTGCTGGTTCGTGCGCCAGTCGTCGTTCACGCCGACAAAGTTGCCGTTTCTGTCGAAGATCTCGAGCACCGGGTCCTGGAGCGGAGAAGCGACTCCTGACTGGCTCAGGCTCGGGCCGAGCACACGCGCGAAGCAGGCGAGTAGGAGCACCACCGCCGCCGGCAATGAAGCCGGCGATCATCACATCTTCACCTACGCCCACCCGGGCGCGCGTGGAGATATTGAGCAAACGCGTCGGCGGTGCGACGGCGATGTCGGTCACCTGCTCGTTGCCGCTGCCGATCTGCCCTACGCCAGACGCGAGGCCAGTCGATAGGTTGATCGTGTAAAGATTGGAACGGCCGGCGATGATCGCGGAGGCGAAAGCGATCCCGCTGCTGGAAGAGATGTCGAATCCTACGCGGGCGCGTCGCCGCCGAGTGACCCGGCGGTCACGAGCGTCCCGTTGTTTGGTGGGTTCTGGATCTGCAGGGTGTCGGATGCGGAACGATCACGTAAAGCGTGGTAGAGGTCGCACCGGCAAAGTTGTTCGCGTAAGCCGCGCCGGTCACAGAGGGGTCGCCGGGATTGAGGTTGCCGTCGGTGGTGACTGCGCCGGAATTCACATTGATCCGCAGATTCTGCTCCATGTCGCTGACGACGCGCAGCCGGTCGACCACAGGATTGAAATCGACGCCGAAGCTGTCGCCGGAGAGGCCGCTGAATGGGCTCGACGTATCCGTCGGATCCGCGGTCAACGTCGAGACGAGACTTGCCGCCCCGGTGGCGACATTGATGCGATAGATGCCGCCGCTGTTCGCGACATCGTAGAGATCGCCGTCTGCCGGTCGGAAGTCGATGCCCACGACGTAATCACCACCCTGTAGCCCAGTGATTGGGACGTTGATGGTGATATTCCCGGGCGACGCGGTGTCGAAATTCAAGAGCCGGTTAGTGGCAGTGATGGGCGACCACCGGCTCCGCATAAATGGATCCGGTAGCTGCTGCGAGCAGAGATACTGCGGCGAGGAGTGTTCGTTTCATGATGGTATTGTGGTGAAGGGTGATGGCAGCGCGGCGCGGGAAATCACGCGCGGCGCGTATTTCTGAAACTGGCGTCGTGCTGCTTTCGGCTGTGAGGGGCCGGCGTTTCTCCGGTGGGCTGAGATGCGGAGAGAAAAAAAGCGCGGCACCCTTTGCAGGGTGCCGCGCCAGTTACTGTGTCCGTCCGACGGAGGCTATCGCGAGAGGTCGTAAATCTCGCCGACCGCAATACCGGTGCTGGAACCCTTGCCGCGAACGACGAGCGTGTACGAGCCTGGGGAGCAGCGTTCCGAAGACTGCAGACTCGCGATTATCGGTCGGCGCGAGCCCGGTGGCCATGATCTCGGCAGCCTGATCTGAAGAACGCCAGTCGTCGTTCGCTGCGATCAAGACGCCGTTCCCGTCGAAAACCTCCAGAATCGGATCCTGCAGAGGAGATGCCACGCCCGCAGAACTCAAGCTGGGTCCGAGCGCACGGCCGAGCATCGTCGTGGGCACGCCGCCTCGCGTCATAAACCCGCTAATCAATGCATCTTCGCCCACGTTCACTCGAGCGCGGCTGGAGACATTGTAGATCCGGGTGCGCGTCGTGCCGAACGCGGCAAGTCCGGTGACAGAGGCAGTTCCGAGCGTGTTTGCGTTACCGATCGTGCCGACGGGCGAGGCCGCCCCCGACGCAAGATTGATAGTGAACAGCTGGGTGGTCGCTCCGACTGTCAACGAAGCGTAGGCCACGCCTGTGAGAGGCGAGATATCGAAGCCGACGTTATCAGTGGTGTTCACTCCGAGCGGCCCAACGGTGTTGAGCGTCCCAGCATTCGGCGGATTCTGCGTGACGAGGATATCGAGATTCGAATAGACGTTGTAAAGCGTGGTCGCTTGCGCGCCAGCGAAGCTGTTCGTGTATCCCGACGCGACGACGTTCGGATTCGCTCCCGAATTCGCGTCACCAGAAGCATAGGCGAGCGTTCCGTCGGTCGCCGTGAGAGATCCGTCGTTTGGATTCACGCGGAGGTTTTGATCGGCATCGCTCGTAACGCGGACCCGGTCCGGGACGGATTGAAATCAAAGCCGAAGCGCGTGCCATTCAGCGCCACGGTAGCGGTGCCCGCCAGAGCCTTCCCGCTGGAGATGTCTATCTGATATCCGCGCCCGGACGTGGCGAGCCCGTAAAGACTCCCATTGGCAGGGCGGAAATCGATGCCGATCAGCGTTTCACCTGCTTGCAAGCCGGTGATTCGCGCGATTTTCGTAACGGTGTTCGGCGAAGCGCTATCAAAGAATAGCAAACGGTTGTCGCTGGTGAGAGCGACCATCAGCTCGGCTTGCGCAGGGGTGAGGCTAAACGCAAGGGCAGATAAAGCGGCTAACGTGAATTTTTTCATACTGGGGTTCGGAGGGAGCGGAAGGCTTGTTTCTGGTCCGCTGCGTCAGTGTTGACGCCGCGTCGGGTCTTTCGGATGCATATTGTTTGCGGAAGTGTGATGAGGGACCGGGGCAGATCATTGGTGGATTTTATCTGTCCACCGCGCGTTATTCCCCGAGGCGACCGCATCGAAGCAGCGGCCGAGCCAAACGGAGTGACCGTGCGCGTTGAACCCAACAATCTACAACTCATCGGTAACGAGCTCGCCATCGTATGGAACGACGGCAGTGAGTCTTACCTGCCGCTAGAGCTCCTGCGCCGCGCCTGCCCCTGCGCCTCGTGCGGAGGTGAGCCTGACGTGCTCGGGAAAGTTGAGCGCCCGCAGGTGAGCTACACGCCCGCTAGCTACGAGCTGGCTGGCTGGCAGCTGGTCGGCGGATATGCCGTGCAGCCGCGCTGGTCGGATGGCCACGGCACCGGCATCTACTCCTACCAGTACCTCCGCCGCCTGGCGGCTGCCGCTTGACGCGCCTGCTACGATGGGTGGCTCAAGTTCATGAGCCACGCCGCCAAAGCTTCGTTGCTGCTCTTTTTCCTGACGCTTTGTGGAGCCGCCACTTTCCTGACTCACTACGTCCGGGAACACAAGACGGCGCCCGCGCCTCGTGAGCTTTTCACGGTGGTGAACGATCAGCTCACCGCCCTGCGTGCGGAGGATTATTCGAGCGCCTACCGGCACGCGGCCTCGGGCGTGCAGCAGAAATTCACCTTGCCGCAATTTGAGACGATGGTCCGCCGCACGTATGCGGGAATGACGCAGGCGCGGCGCATCGAGTTTGGCTCCGTCGCGGTGCAGGGAAGCAGCGCACTGGTGCAGGTCTACTTCTTCGATGAGCATGGCACCGTCCGCACCTTTCTCTACAGCCTCACCTCGGAAGGCAACGGCTGGAAGATTGGCGGGGTAGAGGAGCTCA
>JACDCC010000150.1 GCA_013694595.1 Chthoniobacterales bacterium | reverse complement strand
GCCAGAAAGTCGCCGGCGGTGATCGGCTCGGAAAGACGATCATCTTCGCGAAGAACCATGACCACGCGGTCTACATCGTTGAACGGTTCGACGCTAATTACCCGGAGTTCAAAGGCAGCTTCGCGCGACTGATCGACTTCTCAGTCGAGTATGCGCAGACGCTGATCGACAACTTCTCAACCCCGTCTAAGCCACCGCACATCGCCGTCTCCGTCGATATGCTCGATACCGGCATCGATGTGCCGGAGATCGTAAATCTCGTCTTCTTCAAGCGCGTGATGTCGAAGACGAAGTTCTGGCAGATGATCGGGCGCGGAACGCGCCTGTCGCCGAATCTCTTCGGACCGGATAAAGACAAACAGTTCTTCTACGTCTTCGATTACTGCCAGAACCTGGAGTTCTTCAGTCAGAATCCCGTCACGATCGAGGGTTCCACCGGTGAGTCGCTCGGGACACGCCTGTTCAGGCTGCGGCTTGATTTGATCGCCGAACTCGACAGAGAGAACGGCAACTCCCCAACCGTGCGCGAGGAGCCGGAGCCTGATCTACGCCACGAGACAGCCGAACTGCTCCGCAACGAAGTCGCTGCGATGAATGTCGAGAACTTCGTCGTTCGCCCAAGGCGCGAACTGGTCGAACGGTTCGCGGAGCAAAAAGCATGGGAGAAGCTGAGCGAGAACGATCTTATCGACCTCGGTAAGGAGATCGCCGGGCTCCCGACGCAGCTCGACCCCGAAGACGAGGAAGCGAAGCGATTCGACTTGCTCATGCTCAACCTCCAGCTGGCGGTCCTCCGCACAGAGGCGCGGTTCAAGAAGCTCCGTGACTCCGTCAAGTCGATCGCCAGTCTGCTGGAGGAGAAGGACGCGATTCCGATGGTTCAGCAGCAGATGGTTCTCATCCGGGCCCTTCAGAACGACGAATGGTGGGAACACGTGACGCCTCAAATGCTTGAGAACGTCCGCAAGCGTCTGCGTCTGCTCGTTAAGCTGATCGACAAGAATGAGCGCAAGCCGATCTACACCAATTTCGAGGATGTGATGGGCGAAGAGACGGAGATTGCCTTCGCGGAGTTTGCGGCGGGAGACAGCTTCGAAGAATTCCGGCGTAAAGCGCGCCAATTCCTGCGCGAGCACGAGGATCACATAGCGATTCACAAGTTGCGGATGAACCAGCCGCTAACATCCGGCGATCTCGCGGAGTTGGAGCGAATGCTCGCGGAAAGCGGCCTCGGCGGTGCTGGGGCGATCGAACGTGCGAAGCGCGAAAGCGACGGTCTTGGCCTGTTCGTCCGCTCGCTCGTCGGTTTGGATCGGACCGCCGCCAAGGGCGCGTTCTCAATATTTCTTGATGGCCGGACGCCGACCGCCAACCAGCTCGAATTCGTTAATCTCATCATCGATCACCTGACCGAGCGAGGAGTCGTGCCCGTCGAGGCGCTCTACGAGTCGCCTTACACCGACGTCAGCTCACGTGGACCGGACGGCCTCTTTCCGCCACCGGAAGTCGAAAAGCTGGTCGAGATTCTGCACGAAGTGCGCGACCGTGCCGTCGCGTAATCGATAAACAAGTTGCGCCAACTCCGAAGGCGCCTGCGCGGCCGTGAGCCCCGCAGTGGAACGGGGGCGGATCGTGTGCTACACGTCGCCTCCTCATGTTTTCTCAACTCGGCGATAAGCTTCAGGACATCTTCAAGGACCTGCGCGGGCATGGTTCGATCAGCGAGACGAACATCAACGACGCGATGCGCCAAGTGCGCCTCGCGCTCCTCGAAGCGGACGTCGACTTTCAGGTCGCGAAGAGCTTCATCGGGCGGGTGAAGGAGAAGGCGCTGGGCGAAGAAGTCGTTCGCAGCGTCACGCCGGGGCAGCAAATGGTGAAGATTTTTCACGACGAGCTGACGGCGCTCCTCGGAGGGGACGCAGCTTCGCTGAATCTCGAGAAGCCGGCGCGCATCCTGATGGTGGGGCTGAACGGCGCGGGTAAAACCACTTCGTCGGCGAAGCTCGCCAAGCTCCTGAAGAAGCAGGGCCGCACACCGCTTTTGATCGCGTG
>JACDCC010000401.1 GCA_013694595.1 Chthoniobacterales bacterium | reverse complement strand
CCGCCGACTTCCGCCGGAAAGTCCCGCAACTTCGGGAGCCCGTCCTTCATCGGCAGCACCGTCTCGGAGTAGTTCAGGTGGACTCCCGGCTTGAACGCCAGCGTAGGAATTGTCGCCGGAGAGAGATCGATCATGCCGATGCCCGGGTGATCGACCATCACGCGCCCGCCGCACTTTGTGCAATATCGCCGCTCGCTGAAGTCAGACGACTTGAAGCGGCCGAGAAACTCTTCGCCTTTAGTCACCTTGACGTTGTCCGCCTTCCATAATGTGAAAGCGCCCATAGGGGCGCCCGAATACGACCGGCAGGCATTGCAATGGCAGTAGCCCATCCCTTCCGGCGCACCCGTCGCCTCGATTGACACCGCGCCGCAATAACAGTTCCCGTGATGATTTTCGTTCATGGCAACGTTATATGCGAAAAGCGCTCCCGAATCCCACCACGACGTGAGGGGATGAATTTGGAAACCAGAAAGCCAGGAATGGGAGATGACTGCTGCTGAATCAGAAGCGAGCCGGGTACAGCGCGGCCTCGACGCTCAGCCGAGCGCGTGAAGAAGCTCAGTGTGAAGCATCGAGCGTTACGCGCGTGCCGCCGTTGTCTTCCCTTTCCGGCTACCAGATTGATTCCGTTCCCACCGCTCGGCTCACTGAATGAACCGAATCGTCAGCGGGTAGCGATAAAGCTCTCCGTCGCTCGCTTTGATGGCGGCGATGATAACAAAGACAGCATTTAGGATCCAGAGGACCGGCAGGATTAGGAAGCCGATCAGCACGATGCAGAAGACCGCGGCAATCGCGTTGTAGATCAGCATCGAGATCTGGAAGTTGAGCGCTTCCTTGCCGTGCGCGTCGATCTCGGGCGATTCGTCGCGCTTCAGGAGCCAGACGACAAGCGGCGGGATCACGTGCCCGGGGAAATGAAGGAAAACACCGAGGAGCGCGCTGGCGTGACAAAGCGCTGTCCACGTTCGCACGGTGACGAGTGAGGGAGTTGAGACGCTGGGGCCGACTGGCAGTGGCGGGGGCAATGACGTTTCCATGGTTCACTGAATGGATGCGGCGGGGCGGCGGTTTGGATTCAAGAATTTCTCAATTAGGAGGCAGGCACGCTGAAGCAAAGTTGCGGCCCATTTTGCGCCGCCCGGCCACCGCTAGAAATTCCGTGGCGGACGGCGCGCACCGCTGATCTAGTATTCGCGATCCTATAAACGGCGGTGTGGACAGCATCGTGCCCCGCTGCGGTGAGAAGATGCGACAGCCGTCGCGGCAATTGCGCGTCGACGAGGAAATTCATCACGCCAGCGCGATGCGCCTGGCGTCACTCAAGCGGGCGGCATACGCCAGCGCTGCGAGCAGATCATCCGGCGCGAGATCACCGTAGTCGGCCAGGATCTCTTCGTGCGTCATCCCGCTGCTCATCAGCTCGAGCAGCATCGTCACCGGATAGCGCAGCCCGCGAATGCACGGTTTCCCGTGGCACACCTGTGGATCGACCGTCACGCGCTTCAGTAATTCTTCAGTCGACATGTTGGCTTACAGAATACCCGATCCGCAACGTGCTGACTACCCACATTCCGGACCACAACGGACCCGCCGTCCGTGCCGCCGAGCGAAAGATGCCGAGATTCATGGACTGACCCTCAGCGGGCCAGGCGTGCTAATTCCGCGTTCCTCTCGATCCAGCCGACCGCCTCCGCGACTTCCCCGACCCCATCACCTGGACCTTCCTCGCCTGCTGGATCCCCGCCCGCCGCGTCGACCGATGATCGCGCTAAGGGCAGAGTGAGTGATTGGTTCAGAGGCGGCGTCTAAACTTCGGCCGAGGCTGAACGCCGCGGGCTGATCACCACCAAGGACAGAAACCGTTTACGGGTGCTCACGGTTGTGCAATATATTGGATTGACGGCCGGAGATGACCCTGCTGTAACTCCGTAATGCTGGCCGAATCTACCGCATATTGTGCGCAGAGCACTCGATCGACACCACTCGTTGACGTGAAGCAGCAAACTCCACGATCCGAATTATTGGCGATCCTGATGGAGAAGTCGGTGCGTCACGGCACGTTCGAACTCTCTTCCGGAGCGACGAGCGATCTTTACGTAGACGCGAAGCGAACCACGTCGGATCCGCGCGCGGCACTGCTTCTTGCTTCGGTTGGCTGGCAATTAGTCAAAGACACCGCTGCGACGCTGCAGAAGCGCGTGGATGGAATTGGTGGACTCACCATGGGTGCTGATTGGATCGCTTTGAGCATCGCTATGGGTGCACAGCTGGAGAGTCCATTGAACGAGGTGAAAGCGTTCAGCGTGCGCAAGTCCGCTAAGAAGCACGGGCTGCACAAGCTGATCGAGGGAAACTTCGTCTCAAACCAGTCGCTGGTCGTCGTCGACGATGTCATCACGACAGGAGCGTCAACACTGCAGGCCATTGAGGCGATCGAACAATCGGGGGGCCGCATCGCGTTCGTCTTGGTTTTGGTCGATCGACAAGAAGGCGGCCGTCAAGCGATAGAAGCGGAGGGACACGCCGTGGTGCCTATCTTTACGCGTGCGGACGTTTGTCCACTTGATGCCGGACGATCCGCGCATTTCGCAGCTGCTTGACCGGCTCAGCGGTCCGTTAAGCCTCGATACGCTTGAGGCGCTGACGAAGGAATTCGACAGCTTGGCGCAAGACCGTGCAGACACTTTACCGTTTTTCGTACTGCAGAACGTCTGTCAGAGGCTCGCTTCGGCGCTCGAAGGTGAAGCCGTTGATCCTAAGCGCTTCGAGGAACTGACAGCAGGGATGTTGGACGGCTTCAGAGACATCGTCGTCGGAATCCAGCAACATCGGGAGATCACGCGTGACCTCGAGCAACTCGTCGTGAAGTTGTTTCAGAACCTAGGGCTTTATAGGGCGTGAGCCTCGCACGCGCTGGGAACCGGTGCCATGCAGCTCGCACATCTTTGAGGAAGCAACGGGCCGCTCCTCCGTGAGGGCATGTGGCTGGCCGGGATCGGCTCGCTCATCGGCCGCGCGCTCGCCCTCACCGGCGCCCGCCTCCTGAAGAGCTTCCTCTACGGCGTCAGCGCCTCCGACCCGAT
The DNA here is from genome assembly GCA_013694595.1 of Chthoniobacterales bacterium. GTDB lineage: Bacteria > Verrucomicrobiota > Verrucomicrobiia > Chthoniobacterales > UBA10450 > JACCTI01. The sequence goes on along the minus strand of JACDCC010000401.1, from coordinate 10,029 downwards.
CACCTTCACCGGATCGCGGTAATGCTCCTGACGATCGCCTTCCTCGCCTGCTGGATCCCCGCCTGCCGCGCCAGCCGCGTCGACCCAATGATCGCGCTACGGGCGGAGTGATTGGTTTTGCGGTGGACGATCGGCTCCGCGTCATTCACGGAGCAATAGGCAGAACTTGCCACGACGAGCGGCTCCACGTTATTGTTCCGTCATATCCCCCTCAATCCTTCGGGAGAGAGGCGCGAAGCCGCAGGAGCGCTCCTGCGGCTTCTGCTTTTGTTAGATATATGATGGTCTGTGGCCAGCCGCCGTGGTAAACATTCGCATGCGCAAAGCGACGACCGCCGTGAAGAAACGGACGGCTGTCGTTAAAGAACACGAACAGCTTTATCTCGTCCGCAAACCCGCGAACGGAACGTCAGCAGAGGCGAACGGATACCGTCACCATCGCCCGAAAGACAAACGCCTTGAAGCGCCCACCGAAGCTCTTGATCCGGAAAAAGCGCTGACGGCATTCGCCGATAATAAGCGCGGCGCGATCAACCAACTGCTCGCGCTCAATGCGCACTTCCGCAGTCATCCGTGGCCGGCGCCGTTCAACGCGACGGTGCACACATTGCGACTCGGCGACGCGCGGGATCTGTCCTGGATTCCTGACGCGAGCGTTCACCTTGTCGTCACCTCACCTCCATATTGGACGCTCAAAAAATACGAAGAGAACAAGCGGCAGCTGGGCGAAATCGCGGATTACACCGCGTTCCTTGACGAGCTGGATAAGGTCTGGCGCGAATGCGCGCGCGTGCTTGCTCCGGGTGGGAGAATTTGTTGCGTCGTCGGCGACGTTTGCATTCCGCGTAAGCAAGGCAGGCACCACGTGATGCCGCTTCACGCTGACATAATGGTCCGCGCGCGAACGCTCGGGCTCGACGCGCTGACGCCAATCATGTGGTTCAAAATCGCGAACGGCGTGACGGAAGCGAAAGGCAACGGCGCCGGCTTCTACGGCAAGCCGTATCAACCCGGCGCGATTATTAAGAACGACGCGGAATACATTTTGTTCCTGAGAAAAGGCGGCGAGTATCGGTCCCCGTCCGCGACGCAAAAAGCTTTGTCGATGTTGAGCAAAGACGAGATGAAATCGTGGCTGCGCTCTGCGTGGTTCGACATCAAAGGTGAATCTACGCGTCGCGGCCACCCGGCGCCGTATCCCGAATCGCTTGCGGAGCGTCTGATCAAGCTTTTCTCATTCGCCGGCGATACGGTGCTTGATCCCTTCGCCGGCACTGGCACGACTAGTCTTGCCGCTGTCACGACCGGGCGAAACAGCGTCAGCAACGAAATTGAACCGGCCTATCTGAAGATGGCGGAACAGCGTCTCAGCCTCGCAACGGCGATGCCGCGCATGTTCGGAGCGACACACGCGACTCTCCACGTAAGCAAACGATGAGTGAGGAGAATTACGCGCTTCTCCGCACGTTCCGCAGCCTCTTCGAAGGCAAACCGTATCGTCACCGGATCGCGAACCTCGGCGATCTTGTGGCCTCCCATCTGTACGAAGACTTGGTCACTTTAGACAAGTCAGCGAAGCTCACAGAACGCGTTCGGCACCACGAACGCGTGGTGAACCTGCGAAACCTGATGACCGGCAAACCCGGACGACGGGGCGACGGCACGTTTGGGGAGTTAGTGCCCGCTGCTGTTGCGCTCACCGAAAAAGGCATGCTCGTCGCCCGCGGACCGGTGGCTACGATCGAGATCGGCGCGGAAACGAAGATCCTCGCGAAAGCGATGATTAAGCAGATCGATAGGGTCATCACCGATCTCATCAACCAAGCTACTCAGTTCAAACGCGGTGGCGGCAACCCGGTCTGCGTCGCGTTTGTCGGCATCAACTTCGCCGAGCAATACGTCTCGTTTGAAGGTCGCAAGAAGTGGCCGACTGACGGCAAACGTTACAAGCACCCCGTCCAAGAAGCCGCGCAAGCCGAACAACGGCTCAATGACAAGGCACGTTCCGCCTTTGACGAGTTCCAGATCCTCCGGTTCCGCGCGTCGAATGCGAAACCCTTCCCATTCGCTTGGGTCGATCTAACGAGCACTGAAATGGAGTATTCCTCGGTCTTAACGCGTGTCTCGCGTGAATACGACAGGCGCTTCGCCTGAGGCGGCCCATCTATGCTCTTCAGTATCCGTGATTTGATCTCCGATGCGCCGCCGCTCGTGACGGTAAAGCCGTCGGATTCGGCCACCGAAGCTCGACGTCGACCCGGCGACAGCCACGAGACGCGACGAGCACGTGCGCGCGCATATTAAAACCGCGGCCCAACACTGGGTGCCGATGCTGCTCGCACCCGACAGCCAAGCCATGGCGCATCATGCCGCCGAGCTTGGATTGATCTCCGCACGCAAAGAGGCGGCGGTGCAAGTGGAGGTAGCAAAAGATCACGAGCGGCCAAGTCCTAGCGCCGCCGCTGTAGCACAGGCGCTCGGCTTTGAGATGCCCGCTGCGAACGAGCGCGCAGGTGGCGCTCCTTAGCGCAATCCGCTTGTCAAACCGTCAAGGAAGTTAGACGTGACCCCAATCGATACCCTCGTTAAAACGCTCATCATCCGCCAGGGCATGTGGCTGGCCGCGATCGGCTCGCTCATCGGCCTGGCGCTCGCCCTCACCGGCGCCCGCCTGCTGAAGAGCTTCCTCTCGTGAGCGCCAAGCGACTCAAAGACGAGCCTCGACGGGTGTTCCTGCGCCTGCGAAGTTGCGCTTTCGCATGGCAGCCGGAGCAAGATCGTCGCTCGCGAATATCGTAAGGACTCTGTTGATCAACGGCTATGTGATAGATGCGTTTGACCGGCCGATCTCAGAAGCGTCGATGATTAGAGTGCACAGACGCGACGCTCTTGGGGCTGAAGCACGAGTGGTCCTGTTGTTTTCCGAAAAGCTTCCAACGGCGTTAGGCGATCGGTTCGTCGGCGAGGCGAAACGGAACAAGTCGGCTGCCATACTCGTGTCGGACGCCGCCGACGCCACACCATTCCCGAGTATCTCGGGCCTCAAAGTCGCGGAGTTTTACGATCTCCTCGGCGGCGAAGTACGCACGGATCGCGTTCTCGATCGGAGACTGAAGGAGATAATGAACGATCTCGGGCACAACTGTCTGCCCAATGGATTCACCGGTGCGCCCGACACCCTCCTTGAGGAATACTCGAAGGAGTGTCTGCAATTTTTGCTCGAATGCCCCGTGCGTCGCTACGGCCAGGAGAGGCGTTTCGAACGGCTACCTGACGGGTTAGCTCTAGGTCGAAACAAGTTTAACATCTACTTCGATGCGAAAGCGTATGAAAGGGAGTTTCACCCTAGCGCCGACGACATCCGTCGATTCGCTTCTTACGTTGACGACTTCAATCGACGCTACTCGAATTACGTCGGGCGGATCTCACTGTTCCTAGTAATCTCGGGATCGTTCTCAAAGGATGGGAATGCAGTGCGAGAGAAGATTAACGACATGTACGCGGAGTGCTCCACGCCAATGGCGTTTATCAAGTCGAGTGACCTCGCGGAGGCTGTTACTGTGTTCCGCAAGGCGCCGGTACAACGCAGTGGAATCAACTGGCGAAAGGTACTGGCACCCCAGCTGTTCAAGCTCACCAGGCTTAAAGACGAAGTGAAACGCATTCAGAAAGATGCGATAATCACGACCTGATGGGAACGTCCGTCAGTCACAGGTCTCCAGATACGACCGGCTGGAAGGCCGTAGCAGCGTGCTACACGTTCAGGAACATTCCGCCTGAACGAACCGCGATGGAAATCTGGCGGGCAGCTACCAAGGATTCCGCATTGATTGATCAACTCAGTTCGCCAGCAGTCGCGGCTTGCGTCGCGCGCGGGTTCGCGGTCGCGGCGCAACCTGAAACGGCGCGGGCAGTTCGTGAGCTAAGCCTTACACAGCGAAACACGATCGTGGGTGAGTTCGCGAAGCGCGCCATGCTTGTCAAATCTGCCGGCGGGCACCCCAACGAAAGTCACGCTACGGTCTTATTTCGCCAACTGACGGACTACTACGTCGCGCGAGACATCGCGGGATATGTAGGCGCCAACTTTCGCTGCAAGACGTTGTCTGAGCTTCGTTCTTTTAAGAGGAGTATCAGCGATTCGGTCGCCAAGAAGGTGCAGACGATCGAGCGACAGGAACGCCTCGAAGGCCGTAATTGGACCGAAGCATATCCGGTCATTCTTCGACGGCTGCAGCAGCCATGACAACGGCGGGTCAAATCACCGACCGGGTGTCCGGCAACACGTTCGAAATAGACGTTGGCCGGAACATGTCGATCAATCTAGCGCCGTTTTCAGCGCTCGGCAGCGTTGACTCGCTTGACGAGGATCTGATCAGAACCGCAGCGTACGTGTACGCGGCTGATCTCGCGTTAAAGCGCAGCGAACGAGAGGAGCACCTCCGTTCGATCACGGTTCGCGTGCCGGTCGTTAACGTTCAGGCATTCGAGCGCGTTCACAGCCTCTTGGAGGAGGCGTTGATTACTGTCAGCGTTGATAACTGGAGCCTCGAATTCGTCGCGATAGATGACGGCACGCCGTCGTTTAACCGCAAGTGGCCGGACAAAGCGAACTCCACATTGATGTTCTCTGGAGGATTAGATTCGTTCGCGGGCGCTACCGAATTGTTGAAGCAAGACTCTGCGCTGACGCTGGTCAGCCATGTCACACACAATTGGCCGGTGAAGAACGCACAGGCGCATTTGGCTGAAGCGATCACTAACTTTTCTTCAAAGGATGTTACTCATCTGCAACTTAGCGTTTTTGGTCGAAACTCAGGCGGTCTGAGTTTTCCCGCTGATGATGAACGTGAGGAGACGCAGCGGACCCGCTCATTTTTGTTCATATCGTTAGCTGCCGTCGCTGCACGATTGAGTGGCTCGCGCCGAATCATCGTGATGGCCGAGAACGGCCAGTTCGCGATTCATCTCCCACTGACGGAAGCCCGCATCGCGTCATTCTCGACCCATACTGCACATCCGAAGTTTCTTTCGCAAATGCAGGACGCGCTGAGGCAACTTTTCCTGCAGGACGACATCGACGTCGTGAATCCATTTGTTCACGTGACGAAAGGTGAGGTTGTCGCGCTGATCCCGACACCGCTTCGTCGCGAGATCGAACATTCGACGAGTTGTTGGCGCACGTCGCGCGTGAGTGGGAGTGCGACACATTGTGGGGAATGCGTGCCCTGCTTGTGCCGCCGCATCGCTTTAGAAACCAACGGCATCGACGTGCCAGAATACGCCCGCGATCTGTTGCGCGAAGATGTCGGCAGGCTTGGTCCCGACGATCTCGGAAAACGGAACCTAATGGATGTCTGCCAGTTTATCGCGACATTCAGCGGACCAGTGCGCGTCGACTCGGACGACGAAATTTGTCTGGCTTTTCCAGAGCTGCTGGTTCCCGGGCTGAACGCCGCGGCGATCATTCAAATGTATCGCCGATTTGCTGATGAAGCCTTCGCCGTGCTGAACCATTACCCGCGGCTCGCCTCATTACTCCAATGACGCTGTCGTTTTCGCAGCTGGAGTCCGCGCGCCGAAACCCTGCGAAATTCGGGGCGAGCCAGACCGGCAGCGGCTTCTACAACAGCAACAATTTCCGCACGTATCTTATCGCAAGCATCAACCGGTTCCACAGAGGCGATACGAAAGAACAGGTGCTTGAATATTTCGAGGAGAGGTGTCGCGCAAAACTGACTTTGCTAAACTACTTCGAGACTCGGCTGAACCACTACAAGGATGTGATCGCTGGGTATTGTGATGGCTTCGGAGCCGACGGATCTGTGTTCGTCGAGACGAATAAAAAAACGGCTCTGGTGGTCGCCAATCACATTCTGAAGGGCAGGATTGATCGGTTTGATCTGCGTGTGCCCGCTGGATACCGCCTCACTGCCGCGCAACTGCGGGAAGGCGATTGGCAATCCGAGCTTCGCTGGCCGCTCATTCAGAGAGCGATCGCCACCGAGCTGAATTGTCCCTCAGACGAAGTGGAGGTCGGAACGTTCTGCTTCGAGACTGGGCGACATGAACATCGTGTCTTCAGCGACTCGGAAATCGATGAAGCGCAGGCTGAAGCGGAAGCCGTTCTCACCACCGTGGCGATCCATCTTCCGGGACTTCCCTGATCAACACACGGCGGCCGGACTTTTGCCGCTTCGGGGTCGCTCTTGCGCCCGCCTCCCGTTGTACTGTCCGCGAGGCCAACCTGCTTCACCGAACATCCCATACGCCGCCTCTTCCCGATCTTCGCCCTATTTCTCGCGCTCACCGCACGGGCGCAAATCAACCCCGAGTGGACGACGCCGGTGCCGCCATTCCAGATCGCCGATCACTTTACTATGTCGGCAGCCAGGAGCTGGCCGCATACCTCGTTACCACGCCCTCCGGGAACATCCTGATCAACGCCAACCTCGAAACGTCGCCGCCGCAGATTCGCGTGAGCGTGGAGAAGCTGGGGTTCCAGTGGGCGGATACGAAAATCCTGCTCAACAGCCAGGCGCACTTCGACCACATGGCCGGCGCAGCGCAGATCCTGCGCGAGACCGGCGCGAAGAACATGGTCATGGAGGGCGACGCCGACGTCGTGGAAAGCGGCGGTCGCACCGACTTCCTGTTCGCGATCGATGCTGTGCCGGCCTACCCGCCGGCGAAGGTCGAGCGGGTCTTGCGCCACGGCGACACCGTCGAGCTCGGCGGCGTCACGCTCACCGCACACAAAACCGCTGGCCACACAGCTGGCTGCACGACGTGGACCTTGCCCGTCCATCTCCCCGGCGAGCCAGCCGATCGGTTGCGCAACGCCGTCATCGTCGGCGGCGTGGGCTTCTGGTCGGACTTCCACCTGATCGACGCCGGCGATCAGAAGGCGTCGTATCCCGGGATCGCGGAGGATTTCGCGCGCACGTTCCGCGTCCTGCAGTCGCTCCCGTGCGACATCTTCCTCGGTGCGCACGGCAGCTACTTCGGCCTCAAGAGCAAGCTCCCGCGCCTCGAGACGGAAGGCCCGCAAGTCTTCCTCGATGCCGCCCGCTACAAGGAATCGTCGCGAAAGGCCAGGCGGCATTCGAATCGGCGCTCAAGAAGGAACAGGAAGCTGCGAAGCCTTAGCGTAGTAGATTACCGCATGGACATCGCGACGACCGACGATGTGGCACTGCTGGTAGACCGCTTCTACGGCAAGGTGCGGTGTGACGCGTTGCTCGGCCCGATCTTCAACGACGTGGCGCAAGTCGACTGGCCTGCGCACATGGCGACGCTCTACAGCCTCTGGGAGACGATGCTCCTCGACACCGGCACGTATCGCGGCGCGCCTTTCCCGAAGCATGCGGTCCTGCCGGTGGAGAAGGCGCACTTCGATCGCTGGCTGGAGTTGTTTCTAGCCACCGTGGACGTGTCCTGCCGCCGCGCGCCGTTCTGCTGCAGCCGTAGCTTTCGCGCGGGCGGCCGGCGCGAGCAACCGGGGCGGCTTCGTCACGTTGACTTAGCGTCTCATGTTCGTCAGCCTCGCAGCCTCCGAAGCCTTCGCAGAAACGTATCAAGAACAGCAAACACCACTTATGAACCGGATCACTTTTCTAGCCGCTGCGGCGGCTGCTTTGCTCGCGCTGGCGGGCTGCGACAAAAACACGTCCGACGACCTCAAACAAAAAGCGGAGGAGACCCGACAAAAGGTCGAGACAAAGGCGAAGGAAGTGAAGGACGCTGCCGGTCGAGAGATCGAGAAAGCGAAGCCCAAGGTCGAAGAACTGATCGACAAAACGAAGGAAGCGGCGAAAGAGGCCGAGCCGAAGCTGAAGGAACTGGGTGAGAAGGCGAAGGAGGCGGGCCAGGAGGCGATCGAGCAGGGCAGGGAGCTTACCGATTCCGCCGCGGAAAAGCTGAAGGAAGCAACCCGGGAGGCTTCGCCGGAGCCGGCCACCCCGACCCCCACGCCATAGCAGGCGCCCCCGACCTCAAATCCGCTGCGTGCTCTGCAACTCGACGGCTTTAAGCCGTCCAGGCCAACAGGATCAGGCGTCGCGATGGAGCCAGTCGTGCGCTGACAGCTCGTAGATCGCCTCACCGCGTTTTGTGTCTACATACCGCCAGCCAGACGCTTGGTATAGTCGTTCCGCTCGCGTTCCAGGCTCGGTGCCGAGCCACGCGTTCTCAACACCGCAGCTGAAGAGCCAATCGAGCATTGTGTCGTGCAGCGCTCGCCCCAAACCTCGGCCTTCATGCACCGGATCGACGAAAAGAGCCCAGACGTTGGCGCGTGTGCGATCGGCGACCGCGAAACCAGCTAATCCTCCCTTGAGCTCAGCCACCCAGCCGCGCCCTCGCTCGGTGAGCATGGGGCGGTAGCCATCCGGTTGGATCAGCTGCGGATCCGAAAGGCGATTCTCTCGCACACTTAGCCGGATGCGATGCATCTCGGGGATGTCTGCTTCCAAGGCGACACGGATTTTCATGCCCACAGGAACGGTGCACGTGCGACTCGGCTATTCCAATGCACAAGCTGCCTGCACGTCGCAATTGAGCGGGTGCAACATCGACGCGAGGATTACCGCGGCATGAGACTTCTGTTCATCACGGGCGCCCTGTTCGCTCTCGCGGCGGCCGCTGAGGGCCGCGTTGAACGCGTTGAAATCTCCTCGCGCTCCGCTGTTCTGGAGGCGAAGCCGTTCGGCGATGCCGGCGCTTACGAGAAGATCGCGGGCAAGGTTCACTTCAAGGCGAAGCCGGAGCATGCGGCTAACCGGCTGATCGTGGATCTCGACAAGGCGCCGCGGGACGAGAAGGGCGAGGTTGCGTTCTCGGCCGATTTTTACCTACTGCGGCCGAAGGAGGCGGAGCGCTCGAGCGGCTCGGTGTTACTCGAAATACCGAACCGCGGCGGGAAAGGCATCCTGGCCATCATGCAGGGCGGAAAGGGGTCGCGCGATCCCGCTACGGAGGAGGAGTTTGGCGACGGTTTTCTGATGCGACGCGGGGTGACGTTGGCGTGGCTCGGGTGGCAATGGGACGCTCGTGAGGGGGAGCACATGCTGCGGCTTTATGCTCCGGTGGCTCGGGAGCGGGAGGGCGCGGCGACGTCGACGGACGAGAAGAAAACGTCGAATGGAGCCCGCGGGAAGCGGCGCGACATGGCCGAAGCCCGCGCAGCGGGTGAGCGCGGGGACGCGCGAAGCAACGTCGAGCGTCCAACTTCGAACGCTGAACTCAGCGGAGAGAAGAAAACGGCGGACGCTGAATCGAGCCCGCGGGAAGCGGTCCGAGATGGCCGAAGCCCGTCAGGGGTAGCGGCGGGCGCCGCGCCGCAACGTCGAACGCCCTACGTCGAACTAAAGGCGCAGAAAGAAACGTCCAACGCTCAACGTTCAACTTCCAACCTCGAAGTCAGAGGCGCCAACGCAACATCGCAGGCTGAGATCAGTCGGGCACTGTCCTCCCCGGCAACTGATAACGGACGACCGATCACTGGTCTCCTGCGCGCGGATTTCATGGTAAATGAGCGGCAGGAGGAGCATCCGCTTGGGCACATGATCAGCGGGAACATCGGCGGGACGGAGTATGCGTGCTCGGACCCGGAGGACGCGGCGAATGTGCTGACGGAGCGCGACGCGCCGATGGCGCCCCGGCAGACTGTTCCGCGGAGCGAGTGGCAGTTCGTTCCTGGAGGGGACCAAAAAGGCGAGACGGCTCGGGAGTTGCGCGCGATCCGGCTGAAGGGCGGGTTCGAGCCGGGGAAGATCTACGAGGTGGTGTATCGGGCGCAGGACCCGGCGGTCGCGGGGCTCGGGTTCGCGGCGGTGCGCGATTTCGCATCGTATCTGAAGCGCGACGGGAACGAGCTCGCGCCGGCCACCAAACGCGTGCACGCGCTCGGCATCTCGCAGAGCGGACGGTTTCTCCGGCATTTCCTGCTGGAGGGGTTCAATGCGGACGAGGCGGGGCAGCGGGCGATCGACGGGATGTTCATCCACGTGGCGGGCGCGGGGATCGGGA
>JACDCC010000379.1 GCA_013694595.1 Chthoniobacterales bacterium | reverse complement strand
GCGACTCCGATTCTCAACTCGCGAACATCTCCACCCGCGGGTTTGCGCAGGCAGACGACGGCGTCATCATCGGCGGGCTGATCGTCAGCGGCACGGACGCGCGCAAGGTAATCTTACGCGCGATCGGACCGTCTCTGCCGGTGGAGGGGAGGCTGCTCGATCCATCGCTCGAGTTGTACGATGGCAACGGCAATTTGCTGCAGGAGAATGACAACTGGAAAGGCGACGCGGGCCAGACATCACAGCAGGCCGAAATTGAGGGGACAGGCCTCGCACCCGCCAGTGAGAGCGAGTCCGCCATAGTCGCAGCGCTCGCTCCCGGCAATTACACCGGAATTGTCCGCGGCAAAGACGACAGCACGGGTGTCGCGCTGGTCGAAGTTTATGCGCTGAATTAGAGTGGCGCGTGCCTGGCGCCGGGAGGTGATCAACGGCCTGAGCCTCTTGACCTCTGAACCACGCGCATCAAAGCTTGTTGTAATCCTCGTGGCTCCCGATCCATTTCCAGACGAACGTCTCAGCGTCGAAAAATAGCCGGTGGCCCGGTAATGCTCGCCCACACGCACAGACCACTGGCCGTATTTGAAGGGCTTGAAACGCAACGACGGATGTTGCTGATCCACGAGCCAGAGTTGATATTTTTTGAACGCGAGGCGCTGCGTCGCTTCCGGCAATTTCGCGAAACGTTTCCAGAACGAGACGGAGACTCTGGAAATCATTCCTCGCGAGGTGTGGGAAACTCGCGCAAACGTCCTGCCTTCGCTTCCGCATCCGCTTCCAGCATCAGCTTGTGCAACTTGCCGCCGGGCTCCGCATCCGCGCGCATCTGCTTGTCCCACTCGTCGTCGTCAAACGGGTGCAGCAGCGCATTGAGCTCGCAACGCTCGCGGGGCGAGAGCCGGTCGATGGCCGTTTTGATCTCCTCCACGGTACTCATGGTCCTTGAAGTTTAGTATTCACCCCTGCCATTTGTCAAAATCACGCCCGCTACTGACCTCTGACATCTTCACTATGAAAACACATCTCTTAACTGTTGGTATCGCCGCGGCAATCTTCTGGTTGGCTGAAATACCAGCGCACGCCGCGACCGTCCCCGTTACCAACACGAACGACAATCTCGCAGGATCTCTGCGCCAGGCGATCCAGGATGCCTCGCCTGGCGACACGATTGTTTTCCAAATTCCCACCACTGTGCCCGGCTACAATGCGAACACCGGCTTCTTCACCATCACCCTGGCAAGTAGCGCGCTGACGATCTCGAAGGACCTTACGATCGACGGAGGCACTTCGAAGATCACCATTTCGGGCGACAAGAAGTTCACCGTCTTCAACATCACAAGGGGCACGGTCGCGATCGCCAGACTGACGCTCGCCGACGGGCAGTCCGGTGGCGGGACGATCGGTGGCGGAATTCAGAATGCTGGCGTGCTCAAGCTGAGCGGATGCACTCTGACTGGGCACAATGGCAACGCCGGAGCTTTCTTGAATCTGAGCGGCGCGACCGCGCGGATCGATAATTGTACAGTAAGAAACAGTTTCGCAGTTTCCGGAGGCGGCATTCGGAATGAAGGCTCGCTGACCGTCACCAACAGCACCATTACTGGGAATGCGAGCAATGGCTTCTTGAACACCGGGAGCGCGCGAGTTCGCAACTGCATCATCGCGGGCAATTTCAACTCGACCGGCGTGGACGTCCGAGGCGACTTCATTTCCGAAGGCTACAATTTTCTCGGCGCGCGCGATGGGAGCACTGGTTTCGGGAACTCCGGATCCGGGGACCAATTCGGCACCTCCAGCAATCGTGCCGATCCGCGACTGGGCCCTTTTCAGGATAACGGCGGGGTCACCCACACCGCGCGCCCGCTCGCCGGAAGCCCGGTCATCGATCAGGGCAGGCGTGGCAACGGCGAGGACGGTCTGCCGATCAACACCGATCAGCGAGGTGCGGCGCGCCCGGTCGATCTTCCAGATATCAACAACGCCATCGGCGGGGATGGCAGCGACATCGGCGCAGTAGAAGTCGGGCCACTGCAGCCCGGCCCGACCTTCACCGTCACGAATACTGCGGAGC
>JACDCC010000378.1 GCA_013694595.1 Chthoniobacterales bacterium | reverse complement strand
AAGAGCCGACGCCGAACCGGAGAAATCCTTCCGCCGGACGCGCCGGGAAGAGATCCCATTGTCACGCGCATCCTTTGGTTGCGCGGCCTCGAAGCGCAGAATGCGAACGCCTACGGCCGCTACATTTACATTCATGGGACCGCCGAGGAGCGTAGCATCGGGGAGCCGGCGAGTTACGGCTGCATCAGGATGCGGTCAAGTGACGTGATTCAGCTCTACAACCGCGTGGGGTTCGGAGCCCGTGTGACGATCGCGAATGCACCACTCGCCGCGATTCTCCCTGCTTTATCCACGCCGGCCACCCAAGTGGCCGCTGCAGCAGGCTCGGTTGACGTTCCCCCGGGCCGTTAACCGCCGCTCCGCGGTTACGGCAACCTGCCGAGGTGGGCCTTGGCGGTCGGCCGCTCCAGCGCCTCGATATCTGCGTCGACCATGATGCGGACCAGATCGGCGAACCGAATTTTCGGGTCCCAGCCGAATGCTGCTTTCGCTTTCGCAGAGTCGCCGATCAACAACTCGACTTCGGCCGGGCGCTCGTAGCGATCGTCGTGCTTCACATACTTCTCCCAGTCGAGATCCACATGTGCGAAGGCCGCCTCGACAAACTCGCGCACGGTGTGCGTCTCGCCTGTCGCGAGCACGAAATCGTCGCCCTCGTCCTGCTGTAGCATCCGCCACATGCCTTCCACGTATTCCGGCGCATAACCCCAATCGCGCTTCGCGTCGAGATTTCCGAGGAAAAGGTCGTGCTGCAGGCCGTGCTTTATCGCCGCGACTGCGCGGGTGATCTTGCGCGTGACGAATGTCTCACCACGTCGCGGGCTCTCATGATTGAAGAGGATGCCGTTGCTCGCGTGGAGGCCGTAGCTTTCGCGGTAATTTACCGTCGCCCAATAGGCGAAGACCTTCGCGACCGCGTAGGGACTGCGCGGCCAAAACGGCGTCGTTTCCCTCTGCGGCACGTCCTGCACCTTGCCGAACATTTCGCTGCTTGAGGCTTGGTAGAAACGGGGCCGAATTCCGGTTTCTCTCATCGCCTCGAGGATACGGATCGTGCCGACCCCCGTGACGTCGGAAGTGTATTCGGGAATGTCGAAGCTGACGCGCACGTGGCTCTGAGCGGCGAGGTGATAAACCTCATCCGGGTTCAGTTGGTAGAGCAGCTTTACGAGGTTCACCGAGTCGCTGAGATCGCCGTAGTGCAGGAACATCCGCACGCCATTGATGTGCGGATCGGCATATAAGTGATCGATGCGAGCGGTGTTGAAGGTGCTCGCCCGGCGAATGATCCCGTGCACTTCGTACCCCTTCTCGAGGAGCAGGTCCGCGAGATAGCTGCCGTCCTGCCCTGTAATCCCGGTGATGAGTGCTTTCTTCATTGCTGTGTCCGCTCTACCGCATCCTCCACTGATCGGCAACGACTTAACTGCTCGCGGCACGTGACGCCGCGAGCACCGCCGCTCGTTGTGCTTCCACCAGCTCCGCGATGCCTTTGCGTCCAAGCGTGAGCATTTCCGTGAGCTGATCCTGCGAGAACGTTGCCTCTTCACCGGACCCCTGCAGTTCGACGAACTCGCCGTCTTCCGTCGCGACGAGGTTAAAATCGACCGTCACTGCCTTGTCTTCCTCGTAGTTGAGATCCAGCACCGGCCTGCCGTCGAGCACGCCGGCGCTCACGGCAGCAACGAGTTTGCGAATCGGCAACGCCTTCAGCTTCTGTTCATCGACAAGCTTCTGACACGCAATCGCGACCGCGAGACTCGCACCCGTGATCGCCGCGGTGCGCGTGCCGCCGTCAGCCTGCAGGACGTCGCAGTCAACCCAAATGGTGCGCGGGCCGATTTTCTCCAGGTCGACCACCGCGCGCAGCGAACGACCGATGAGTCGCTGAATCTCGCTGCTGCGCCCGTCGAGCCTGCCTTTGGCAATGTCACGCGGCTTCCGCGTCTGCGTCGAATAGGGGAGCATCGAATACTCCGCCGTCAGCCATCCACCGGTGACGCTCTGCTCCTTCATCCAGCGCGGGACGCCTTCGTCGATCATCACACCACAGATCACTCGCGTGTTGCCCATGGAAACGAGCACCGATCCGCTCGCGTGCGGTGCGATGCCGAGCTCGAACGCGACCGGACGAATCTGATTAGCGGCGCGGCCGTCGATTCTTTGCATCGCCGCCACAATGTTTGTCATTCCGAGCGAAGTCGAGGAATCCCGTGGCAGAACGTGACCGTGACGCAGCGGGATTCTTCGACTCCGCTGCGCTCCGCGCAGGACGACCGGCTGCTCACCCGTTGATCACCGAACCGCCGTTCGGGTGCAGGACTTGACCCGTCATATACGACGCGTCGTCGGAGGCAAGGAAGACGTAGCTCGGCGCCACTTCCTCGGGCTGTCCCGGTCGGCCGAGCGGCACGTCCCCGCCGAACGTCTTTACTTTCTCCTCGTCGAACGTCGACGGAATCAGCGGGGTCCAGATCGGTCCCGGTGCGACGGCGTTCACGCGGATTTTCTTTTCGGCTAGGTTTTGCGAAAGCGAACGCGTGAATGCCACCTCCGCGCCCTTTGTGGCTGAGTAGTCAAGCAGCTCCGCGCTTCCTTTATAGGCGGTGACAGAGGCCGTGTTAATGATGCAACTGCCCTCGCGCAGATGTTTCATCGCCGCTTTCACCATGAAGAAATAGCCGAACACGTTCGTGCGGAACGTGCGCTCGAGCTGCTCGGCGGTGATATCTTCGATGCTCTCCTGCGGATGCTGCTCGGAGGCGTTGTTCACGAGGATGTCCAGACGCCCGAGCTCTTTCGCCGTGCGGTCGACAATGCGGCGGCAAAGCTTTTCGTCCCCGACGTCCCCGGGCAGAAGCACGCACTTGCGCCCGTGTTCCTGGACCATTTGCTGCGTTTCCTTCGCGTCGCGATCTTCTTCGAGGTAATTGATCGCCACGTCCGCGCCTTCTTTGGCAAATGCGATCGCCACCGCGCGCCCGATGCCGCTGTCGCCGCCGGTGATCAGCGCCACCTTCCCGTCGAGCTTGCCGCTGCCGCGGTGCTGCGGGTCCTCGGCTTTCGGCCGCGGCGTCATCTCGTGTTCGCGACCGGGTTTCGTAGTCTGCTTCTGGGCGGGCATCGTCTTCTTTTTCGCGGGCATGTTCGTCTCCTGTGGAATTACGCGTTAGGCGCAGCGCCCGTCGAGGCGCCGACATGCAGTGTTCGCTTTTCAGACGGCGAGCAGTCGTCAGTCGCTCGCGAATTCCGCCGCACAGCAGCGCGGCCGGAACCGCTGGATGCATTCTCGACAAACTTCGTAACGAGCAGTTGACGTGTGTTGTCGAGCCTCTAATTTCGCCGTGCGCTGGAAGTCCTTTTCCCTCCTCCATGAGCCCGAAATCGGCAGGCGGCGCAAAAAACTTCCTTTTGCGAAAATAGTGCGTTGACGGGCACGCCGATTGCATTATTTTGCTCGCCCGCTGAGAAGCGGGTGTCCGGTGGCGAAAGCTGGCGGAGGTTTGGTTCGCAAAGTTTTTTCAAAAAGTTGCGAATTGTGAGTTGACGGTTTCGCCAACTCCGCTATTTTCGAAATCCCGCCAGAAACGGGGCTCCCTAAGCGAAAGCGGCAGGAGTGGGTTCTTCGATATTTTGGGACTGCAAATTGAGACTCAATTTTGTCCCGGCATGATGAACGGAAACGTGATTCAACGTCGGAAGACAGAGTTGGGTTTTTTTGTCGCCTGAAATATCGGAGACCGCTGGTTCTTTGACATCTACATACAGGGTAGTAAAAACAACTTTTAAGAGCTGAGTCTGAAAAGAACCGGCTGGGAAGGTAAGATGTCCCGGCCCGAGAGTTTCAGTTATCAAAAAGATCTGTGTCCCCGCCCCTTAAGCAGGGCGGAACAAGGACGCAACAGATTGATCAAGCTACAAAGAGCACATAATGGATGCCTTGGTGCCAATAGGCGATGAAGGACGTGATAAGCTGCGATAAGGCACGGAGAGCGGCAAATACGCTTTGACCCGTGCATTTCCGAATGGGGTAACCTGATCGAGGTAATACTTGATCGAGTTTCTGTGAATACATAGCAGAAACATCGCGACACCCGGTGAAGTGAAACATCTCAGTAACCGGAGGAAAAGAAAGCGAAAGCGATTCCGTAAGTAGTGGCGAGCGAAAGCGGACCAGGCCAAACCA
>JACDCC010000396.1 GCA_013694595.1 Chthoniobacterales bacterium | reverse complement strand
GACTTCGACAGTGTCCTCGCCAGCGCGAACCTGAAAAAACTCCGCTCCGGGTCGGTGCATTATCCGCAGGTGCGGAAATTGAAACGCGCGCTGCTGGAGAAAGCCTTCGCACGCTTTGAGGCCGGCCAGAGCAACGACGCGGCGTTCGCAGGATTCGTCGAGAAAGAGAGGCCGTGGCTGGAAGACTACGTTTTCTTTCGCGCGCTCATGGAGGAGAACGGCGGCAGCGAAGCGTGGGATTATTGGCCGGAGGAACATCGTTCGGTGTCAGGCGCGCGCGCCTGGTTGACAGCGCAGGAACCCGGCGCGCAGGAGCGCTTCGCACGACACGAACAGTTCTTCCGCTACGTGCAATGGATCGCCTATGCGCAATGGATGGCCGCGAAGTCGTACTGCGATGAGCGCGGCGTCGCGTTAATGGGGGATATTCCGTTTGGCGTCAGCTATTACAGCGCTGACGTCTTTGCGCGACCGGATCAGTTCGCGCTCGACTGGTCCGGCGGCGCTCCACCGGAGCCTTATTTCAAAGACGACGAGTTCACGCAGAAGTGGGGTCAAAACTGGGGAATCCCGCTCTATCGCTGGGACAGAATGCGCGCCGACAACTTCGGCTGGTGGCGGCAGCGCGTGCGCGGCGTGCGCCGCATCTTCCACGTCTTCCGGATCGATCACGTCCTCGGCTTCTACCGCATCTACGCGTTCCCATGGCGACCGCAGCGGAATGCGGAATTCCTGCCACTCTCGTGGGACGAAATGCTGCAGCGCACCGGCGGCCAGTTCCCCCATTTCGCGCCGCGCGACGATGAGAGTCACGAACACGCGGCCGCCAACATGCGCGAAGGTAAAGAATACCTTCGGATGGCGCTGAAAGCAGCGGAAAGCACGCGCCTCGTCGGCGAAGATCTCGGCACGGTGCCGAACTACGTTCGTCCGAGTTTGCAGTCGTTAGGCATAGCCGGCTTCAAGATTCCGCAGTGGGAAAATTATCCTGACGGCCGGGTGATTCCCGGGAATGAATACCAGCGCGTTTCGGTGGCGACTTACGCGACGCACGATCACAAGTCGATCCGCGCAAGTTGGGATGAGGCGTTCGAACACGAGAGCACCACCCGTGAACAGGCGCGGACGGACCTGACCAAGATTGCTGCGTTCGCTGGCCTGCCGGAGCCAACAGAGGCCACCGATTTCGACCGCGACTTCTACCCGGCGGTGATGGCAGCGCTCTTCCGCAGCGAAGCGTGGATCGCGGTCGTCATGATTACCGATCTGCTCGCGCGCAAAGATCGGTTCAACGTTCCCGGAACGGCGTCGGCATCGAACTGGAGCCGGCGTTTACATCTGAGCGTCGCAAAGCTGGGAACGAGTCGCGGTGTGAAGCAGCGGATCAAGACGATCCACCAACTGCTCGAGAAGACGGGCAGACTCTAGCCGTACTACGCACGGCGAATGCCCGTCATCCTGAGCCGCGACGACGGCGAAGGACCTCCCGTCCGCAGAGAGCGTTTACCCGTGCCTGGCGGCGCGGGGGCAAATTTGATCCGGCCTGTGTTGATCCCGCACTTCCGCGAACATGGAACTCCCAGACCTATCGCGAGGTCCCTCGCCATCTCCGCGACTCGGGATGACCGCTCACGCACGCCTGGCCCCTTGGAGCGTCAAAATTCCGTGTTTCATCCGCGTTCATTGTGGCTAAAGGAGAAGCATGAATTCTCCGATCAAAGTCGCGATTACCGGCGCCGCCGGCCAAATCGGTTACTCCCTTTTGTTCCGCGTCGCATCCGGCGCGCTGTTTGGCCCAAATCAGCCGGTGCAGCTGAACTTGATCGAGATTCCGCCAGCGCTCGATGCACTAAAAGGCGTTGTGATGGAGCTGGACGACTGCGCGTTTCCGCTGCTCAAAGGCGTGGTCGCGACTGCCGATCTCGATGAAGGATTCACCGACGTGAACTGGGCGATGCTCGTCGGCAGTGTGCCACGGAAAGCAGGTATGGAACGCGGCGATCTGCTCGGCATCAACGGCAAGATCTTCATCGGCCAGGGCCAGGCGATCGAGAAGAACGCGGCGTCGGACGTTCGCGTCCTCGTGATTGGGAATCCCTGCAACACCAACTGCCTGATCGCGATGAACAACGCGCGTTCCATTCCGCAGGATCGCTGGTTTGCCATGACGCGCCTCGATGAAAACCGCGCCAAGGCGCAGCTCGCGCAGAAAGCTGGCGTCGACGTCACCGCCGTGACGACCATGACGATCTGGGGCAATCACTCCGCCACGCAGTATCCCGACTTCTACAACGCGAAGATCAACGGCAAATCGGCGGCGGATGTGATCGGCGACGAGAGCTGGCTGAAGGAGACGTTCATTCCTGCGGTGCAACAGCGCGGCGCGGCGATCATCAAGGCGCGCGGATTATCGTCGGCGGGCTCAGCAGCAAACGCCGGCATCGACAGCATCACATCGATTGTGAACGACACGCCGGAGAACGACTGGCACAGCGTCGCCGTTCGCTCGGACGGCAGCTACGGGGTGCCGGAAGGACTGATCTCCTCATTCCCCGTGCGCAGCCGCGGCGGGAAATGGGAGATAGTGCAAGGCGTCGAGCTGAACGACTTCAGCCGGTCGAAAATTGACGCTTCCGTGCGCGAACTCGAGGAAGAGCGGTCGCTCGTCGGCGAGCTGTTGCCGAAGTGACCAGCAGCTGGCAGGGCGAGACTCCTGTCGAGCCTGGGCTTGCACGCCTGCTCTCAGGCTCGACAGAGTCTCGCCCCACCGCACGGTGCGGAAACGCACCGCGCCGGGCCAGAGCTCAGTGCGGCGAGTAGCGCGTCCCATTTCGGACGAACGCTGCACTGTCGTAGTAGGTGCGGAAGCTCGTGACGGCGTCGTGATCGAATTCGATGACGCTAACACCGCGACACTCCACCGGCCGACCGTCCGCTAACTTCCCGCGTGACTGCCATTCAAGTGCGGCAGTGCGATCCGACACGATCTCGCCGGTGAACTCCGAGGCGATCTCGCTGAATTGCTCCAGATACAACTCCCAGAACTTCGTCGCGTCGGTGCCGTGGTCGCCGCCGAGGTTGGTCAGGTGCGCTCCCTCCCGAAAGAGGCGGGCCACAGCCGTTGCGTCCCGTGATTGTTCCGTCTGCTGAAGCGCCTTTTTAAATTGCGCAGGCAGCGCATTGTTTCCATTCGTCGTGCTCATCGAAAGCGTTACGCACGCGTGCGCCGATCGGATGTCGCGCGTGAGCTACGTCACCAGATCAGCACCCGTAAGGCGCGTAAACGCCTCTCGGTATTTCGCGGAGGTCTTGCTGATGACATCCGCCGGCAGCGACGGTGCCGGCGGTGTTTTATCCCAGTCGAGCGTCTCAAGGTAATCACGCACGAATTGCTTGTCGAAGCTGGGCGGGCTTTGGCCGGTGATGTAGGCGTCGGCGGGCCAGAAGCGTGAGGAGTCCGGCGTCAGGCATTCGTCGATCAGCAAGAGTTGCCCATCCACTTTGCCAAACTCAAACTTCGTGTCGGCCACCATGATGCCGCATTGCGCCGCGTGTTCCCGCCCCGCCGCATAGATGCGAAGGCTCAAGTCGCGTGCTTGTTCCGCGACATCTTCGCCGAGGATACGGCAGCATTCGGGCCAATCGATGTTGATGTCGTGCCCTGACTCGCTCTTCGTGGCCGGCGTGAAGATCGGCTCCGGCAGCTGCGACGCGAGCTCCAGGCCACCCGGCAACTTGTGGCCGCCCACGCTGCCGCTCTCCTGGTATTCCTTCCAACCGGAACCGGCGAGATAACCGCGCACCACACACTCCACCGGCAGCGGCTCGGTTTTGCGCACGATCATGGAGCGGCGCCGCAATTGCTCGTAGACCGACGCGAGCTCGTCCGGCGGGTTGTATTGAATCGCGATCATATGATTCGGCACGAAATCGAAGCGGTGAAACCAGAACGCGGAGAGCTGATTCAGGACCGCGCCTTTGTCGGGAATCGCGTCCGGCAGGATGCAGTCGAACGCCGAAACGCGATCAGTCGCGACGAAGAGCAGCGTCTCGCCGAGGTCGAATACTTCGCGCACTTTGCCGCTGCGGAGCTTCTTGATTCCGGGAAGTTCGAGAGTCGTGAGCGGCGGCATCTGCAGCAAACGTTCAACGTCCAACGTCCAACGTTCAACGTCGAATTCAGAGCTCCGCATTGAAGCGTTGGACGTTGGACGTTGAGCGTTGGACGTTTCCCTCTTCATGGGCGGCCTTGTCATCAAACCTCGCGCACGCATCCTCCACGGCCACGACTGGGTCTTCTCCGGTGAGGTGCTGAAGGCGTTTGGGAGCCCGGCGGATGGCGATGTGATCTCGCTGAAAGACGGCAAGGATCACCTCGTCGGCAGCGCGATCTACAACAGCAAATCGCAAATCGTCGCGCGTCGTTTTTCGCGCCGGAAGCAGGTCCTGGATCTCGATTTCTTTCAGCGCCGCATCGCGCAGGCGGTGGAATACCGCGCGCGGCGCGGCGTAAACCCGCAGCTCTGCCGCGTCGTGTGGAGCGAGAGCGATGGATTGCCAGGCGTGATCGTCGACCGCTACGGCGATCAGCTGGTGCTGCAGACGCTGACGCTCGCGATGGACATGCGGAAGGGGTTGATCGTGGACGCGCTGAAGAGCGTCTTCTTCCCGAAGACGATCGTGGAGCGGAACGACGCGCCGGTTCGCCGCGCGGAAGGGATGGAGCTGCAGACGGCCTTGTTGTTCGGTGATGCGCCGGCCGAACAGGAAATCGAGATCGCTGGACTCCGCTTCGGAGTCGATCTCGTGCACGCGCAAAAAACCGGCTTCTACCTGGACCAGGTGCAGCATTACGCCGCGGTGGCGGAATACGCGCGCGGCGCGCGTGTGCTTGATTGTTTCACGAGTCAGGGGGCATTTGCACTCGCCTGCGCACGTGGCGGCGCGAGCGAGGTGACCGGCGTGGAAGCGAGCACAGAAAGCCTTGCGTCCGCGCGCGCGAATGCCTCACGCAATGGATTGAGTGTGAATTGGATCGAGCGGGACGTCTTTGAGTTCCTCCGCGGCGCCGAGAAGGCGGAAGCGCAATACGATCTGATCATCCTGGATCCGCCGTCATTCACGAAAACGAAAGGCGGGCTGCACAACGCGATGCGCGGCTACCGTGAGCTGCACGTCCGCGCCTTCAAGCTGCTCTCGAAAGATGGATTGCTGGCGACGTTCTCCTGCTCACATCACGTGAGCGAATCCGCCTTCGCTCAAACCATCTCCGATGCCCTCGTCGACGCCCGCCGCTCCGCGCGCAGGCTCCGCCGGTTCGAGCAGGCGCTCGATCATCCTGTGCTGCCGACTTTGCCCGAGACGGAATACTTCAAGGGCGTGCTGCTCGAGATGATGCCGGGCCGCTGAGGCGCAGCGGTCGATTCATGCGCGCGGCTACTTATCCGCGATCGCGAAGAGATGAATGTGCAGCGGAATATCTTCGGCGGGACGGAGCGGATGCTCCGCGTAGCTGAACACCTCGACCCGGCGGTAGTGCCGCGCGAGCAGCTCACGCAGACCGCTGCGCGTGAAGAAATTCTTGTGATCGCCTTCCAGCAAATGCCATGGCACCACCTGCGCTTCACTGAAATACGGAATGACTTCCATGTTCGGCACCGAGAAGACCGTGCGGTAGCGCGTTGAGCGGGCGAGTTCCTCGAGAAATTCGTCCGGCTCGGAGATGTGCTCGAGCACCTCAATACAAATCGCGTCGTCGAACTCTCCGTCGGCACATGGGAACTTCCCGGAGCTTTCCGCAGAGCTGCGGAAGGGCAGATTCCGCTCGGAGAGGAGTTCCCAACAGACGGGATTCACTTCCAGCCCGAGCCACTTGTGGCCATCGGCAATCAACGGCGGACCGTAGGCTCCGGCGCCACAGCCGACATCCAGGACCGAAGTGTGCGGCAGGAGATATTCGCGGATGAGTTGCAGCGTTTCACCGCCGGGTTCGGTCACGGGCGGACCCGACCCATAAATGTCATCGCGACGCAGCAACTTCGTTCGGTCCGGATGAACAACGTCGCCATACGGCTTCGCGGAAAGACGAGCAGGCACGAGACGAACTGTGAACTTCCCGATCTCGTATTCTTCCTCGCCCCATGACGCGCTCACTGCCACGACAGCCAGCCGCGGCATCTCGTCATCTACATGCGCGACGCGTCCAAGCAGCCGAAATGCTGTCGGAACTCCTGCCGGCAATTGCAAAGCATCGCTCACGTCCTTCCGAACAAACAACGCCCGCGTCTCGCCGATCACTGCACCATCGAGCGACGCGCGGATGTGGCACTGCAGCGGATTGCGATCTGGCGCGAAAACCCAGCCGCTGATAGAAACAGCCTCACCGTAGACACTCGCGCCCGGCTGGGGAGCATCGATCGAACTGCTGCCGGCGAGCTTCTCCCACGAATGCAGTTCGGCGTCGTCGCTCACGCGCTGCAAAATAGAAGTTCGCGGCGGAAATGCGAGGCTCCGTTTTTCGCGCAGCAGCAAAGTTTCAGGGGAAAAATCTGGCAATCTGAAGTGGGAAGATTTATATCCCTACACGGAGCCGGCCACGCGCGCCTGGTCGCGGCTCCGGCTAATACTTGCCATGCCAGACCGCATCCGCCCGATCGAACAAATGCTGGAATTAAACGAGGACGAGGCGAGCTCCACCGAGCATCTCGACTCGCAGGTCCAGAAAGCGCAGGAGCAACTCTTCCTGTTGAAGAAGCAACAGGAACAGATCGAGAAACAAAAGCGCGAGCTCGAAGAATTAAGCCGTCGGCAGGAGGAACTGGAGCGCGGCCGCGCCGAGATGGGCGACAAGCTCACGCGCTCGCTGGTGGTGCTGGAGCGCGAAGCTTACGACACGCAGAAAAAGCTGGAGCAGATCCGCGCGACGCGCGAGAGCTTCGAGCAACATCTCGGGCTCCTGGAAGCGATTGACCCGAAGGGCTGGAACCAGGCGGAACTGCACAAGGAATTGAGCCGTGCCTTGAGCACGGTGGATGACGCGCGTGCGGAGTTTAGCCAACAGCGCAGCCGGCTGACGGCGAGCGCCACCGACGAGTCCGGCGAAGTCGCGCTGCCCGAAGCAACGGCGGAAGCCGGCGCGTTTGCGAGCGGGAACGGATTCGTGCAGTGGATGCAGATCGGTCTCGCGTTCACCCTGCCGCTCATCATTTTCGGTTTCATCGCGTTCATGATTTTTCTTTGGCTGGCTTCTCAAGCCCAGTGATCCGACATGCGCCGTCGCTCGCCTAATTCGGGGACGCCTCTCAACGCCAAACAGGAAGAACTTGCGCGCCGCGAGTCAAAGCTGCGCGACGAGATGCAGAAGCTCGAGCGCATGATCGCGGAAGCACCGCGCGTCGCAGAGGAAACCAGCCGGCGGCAGCGGGAGGAGTTGCTCCTCCGCGCGAGTGAAGGTAGCAGCCGGCTCGACGTGTCGATTGCGCTGCAGGACAAACGGTTCGGCGACGGTGGTGGCTACAGCAGCCCGCGACGGCGTTCATTACGCAAAGAACGACGCGAAGGTCGGATCGTCTTCCTGGTGCTGGTGATCGCGCTTGCGGCCGCGGTGTTGTGGCTCGTCAGCCACTTTCGCGTTTAGCCACTCGCCGGAGATGGCAGATCAGGATCTCGACGTCTCGTACGTCGCCAAGCTCGCTCGTTTGAACCTGACCGGCGACGAGGCACGCCTTTTTCAGGAGCAGCTCGACGAAGTCCTGGCTTACGCAAAGAAGCTTGAGGAGGTCGATGTAACCGACATCGAGGCAGCGGCGCATGCGGTGCCGATCTTCAACGTCTTTCGAGAAGACGAGCCGCGCGCGTGGTTCAACGCCGAGGAGGCGTTGAGCAACGCACCACGACAGGCGAACGGCCTCTTCATCGTGCCTAAAGTCATCGAATGACGCCGGCTGATCTGCCGGCACTCACCATTGCCGAACTGCAGACGCTGCTGCGACAGCGCCAGGTCTCGCCGGCAGAGGTGGTGAACTGTTTACACGCCCGGATCGCCGACGCCGATCCCACGCTCGGCGCATATCTCTCGGTCGACCTGGAGGCGGCGCTTCGGGAGGCCGCTTCTGTGGACGTGGAGCTGCCGCTGGGCGGTGTGCCGATCGCGATCAAGGACATCATCAATGTCGCCGGACAGCCTTGCACCTGCGCGTCCCGCATTCTCGGGAGCTATCGATCGCAATACGATGCAACGGTGATCAGGAAGCTGCGTGCGGCCGGCGCCATACCGTTCGGCAAGACGAACATGGACGAGTTCGCAATGGGCTCGTCCACCGAGAATTCAGGCGTGAAGATAGCTCGCAATCCGTGGGATCTTGCGCGGGTGCCGGGGGGCTCGAGCGGTGGTTCGGCGGCGGCGGTCGCGGCAGGTGAGGCCTACGGCGCGCTCGGCACTGACACCGGTGGCTCGATTCGGCAGCCGGCGGGTTTTTGCGGCGTCGTCGGTTTGAAACCGAGCTACGGACGAGTTTCGCGCTTTGGGCTCGTGGCGTTCGCCTCCTCGCTCGACCAGGCGGGGCCGCTCACGCGCACCGTGCGTGACGCTGCGCTGATCATGAACGCGATCGCGGGAGGCGATCCGCAGGACTCCACCTGCCTCGATTCGCCTCCGCCTGATTACACAGCGAAACTCGGCCGCGATCTTCGTGGACTGAAGCTAGGCGTGCCGCGCGAATACATGTCGGACGGGATCGATCCGCAGGTGAAGGTGGCAGTCGACGCCGCGATCGCGCAGTTGCACTCGTTAGGCGCGCAGATCGTGGAGGTTTCGCTTCCGCACACCGAGTATGCTGTGGCGGTCTACTACATCGTCGCCACGGCGGAGGCATCGGCCAATTTGGCGCGCTTCGACGGCATCCGTTACGGCCATCGCGCGGAGAACTCGAACAACCTTCTCGATTACTACGGCCGGACGCGCGCGGAAGGATTCGGCGCCGAAGTGAAACGTCGCATCATTCTTGGCACCTACGTGCTGAGTTCCGGTTACCACGACGCCTACTACTTGCGCGCGCAGAAGGTGCGGGAGCTGATTCGGCGTGACTTCACCCGCGCTTTCGAGGAAGTGGACGCCTTGATTTCGCCCGTTTCACCCTCCGTCGCATTCAGGATAGGTGAACGTTCGGCTGATCCGTTACAAATGTATCTAGCCGACATCTTCACCATCGCCGCGAATCTCGCGGGCATCTGCGGCATCTCTATCCCGTGTGGCTTCGCCGCGCTCGACGACGTCCGGCTGCCGATCGGGCTGCAACTACTCGGGAGACCGCTCGATGAAGCGCGCCTGCTGCAGATCGCCCACGCCTACGAGCAAAGCACCACGTGGCATCAGCAACGTCCGCCTGCGCGGAAATCGCATGAGGCGTGCGCGGCGTGATTCGCAATGGCAGCACGTCGCTCAGTGCTTTCGCGGACCGGGTAAACACCGACGCCGCCTTTCGCGCCGTTGTCTGGCTGTTTGGGGCGGTACTTCTCGTGTTTGCCGCGATTCCGGTCGCGAACGCATTGCTCGGCGAGAGCATCAAAGATTACGAGCTCTGGCATGACACAGGTCGGAAGTTTCTAAACGGCGAGGCACTTTATCCGACGCGGAACCAGAAGTTTCCGTTTATGTATCCGCCGACCTGCGCTGTTTTCCTCGCGCCGGTCAGCCTGCTCGGCCCCACCGGCCTGGTCGTTGCACTGGTCGTGGTAAATGCCGCCGCCTGGCTCGCCAGCATTCTCCTCGCGGTGCGGCTCGCGGCCGGCGAGTGGAAGCGGCAGCATCTGCTCGTCTATGTGATCCCGAGTCTCGTGATTGCGGTCTACGCTTGGAGCAATTTCCATCTTGGGCAGCCGAGCCTCGTCTTGCTCGCTCTGATGCTCGGCGCCTTTGTCGCGCTGCAAGCGCGGCGCGGAAGCCTCGCTGGCGCGCTTATCGCCATCGCCGCAGCGATCAAGGCCTTTCCGTTCATCCTGATCGTTTACCTCGTGTATCGTCGCTACTGGGTGGCCGCGGCATCGCTGCTGGTAACACTGGCCTTCCTCCTCATCGTGCTGCCGGCGCCGTTCCGCGGCTTCGACCAGGCGCGGAACGATCTGCAGCTTTGGACCGAAGGCATGCTGCTGAAATATGACAATACGGGCGTCGCGCAGCGCCCGGGCCGCAGCAACTCGTGGAAGAATCAGTCGATCTTCGGAGTCGCCAATCGGCTCCTGCGACACGTGGATTACGATGAGCAATTCGCCGTCCACACGCCGCTGTATGCGAACGTTGCGGATCTCAGCTTTTCCGTGGTGAATCGGATCATCGCCGGTGTGGCGCTCTTCTTTGGCCTCGCCTACATCGCCGTTTTGCCGAGGCGCGCGCGACGAACACGCGAGACTGATGCGATGGAATTCGCACTCCTCGTGCTGCTGATCCTCATCTTTACGCCACTCGCCTTTGGGTATCTGTTCGCCTGCCTGCTCTTCCCCCTGACGGTCATCGTGCGGCGACTGCTCACATCGTGGAGCCCGGCGTTGCTCGTGCCGACGCTGACCGCCGTTGCGCTCCTCGCGCTCACGATTCCGCTGCAGCGTCTCGCGCAGGCCTACGGCAACACGATGTTCGCGACGATGATCCTATTTGCAGCGCTGGTTCTGGAGCTTTGGAAAACAAAGCGCCAATCTGCTATTGAGTCAGCGGTGCGAGTCTGAGGCGCTCGGTCGACGGTGACGGCGCATAAGAATCCGGGTGGCCGCCAGCAACCATCGGGTCGAGAAGAGCAGCGCGACGCGCGTGTTCATCTTCGAAGTGCCTCGAACGCGATCGCGGAATGCGATCGGCACCTCGAGTACGCGGAACGTTCGGCCGCCATTCACGATCGCTTCGAAGGCGATCTTGAACCCGGTGGCGCGCGGCGTGAGCTCGAGCAGTCGAACCCGTCGGATCGCAAAAAATCCGCACATCGAATCGTGCACTCCGGTGAGCGGGTAAGCCACTCCAGCCGCCGCCCGCGAAAGGATTCGTCGGAACAACGGCCAGCCGGGAGTCGTTCCGCCGCGCACATAGCGGCTGCCGATCACCATGTCCGCCCGGCCGTCAAGCAGCGGGGTGAGAAGACTGGGGATATCGGCGGGGGGATGACTCAGATCGGCATCCATCACAATTAGCACCTCTCCTCGCGCGGCACGTGCGCCAGCGATCACTGCGCCGGAAAGGCCGAGCGTCGGATTGTCACGTTGCATCAAACGAACGGCGTGCTCTTCCGCGAGCGAACGAACCCGATCCACCGTGCCGTCATCTGAGCCGTCATCCACGATGATGATCTCGGCGTCCGCCGGTGCATTCTCCGCCACTTGGCGAACCAGCGGCTCCACGTTTGCGGCCTCGTTCAAGGTCGGGATAACGATCGAGACGCTCGGGCGTTGCCGCGGCGCGATTGTCGGCTCTTCCATTGGCAGGGTTTCCGGCACGTCGGAATCAATCGCATCATTGCCGACGTGTCATGCGCGGAGCGCGCTTCTTCAGCTATGGCTCAGACTAGCGGCCGAGAAACACCCTACGACCGGTCACGCGTCGTCGAGTCGAACTCCGCGGCGCCCCTTCGCCGGCATCGCCGCGCGGTCGTAAGCCTGCCGCGCCTCCCAGGCGCGATCCCAGCTGTCTTTCGCGGCCCACGCTTCCGCTTCCAGGAAATGAAAGTAGGCGGGCGCGCCTCCTGCATTTGTGAAATGGCGGACGGTGATGAGGGCGTCGTCGACGTTTCCCGCGCGCATCTGCTCGTCGTACAACGTGAACCCGACGGCGTAGTTATTCAGGGTCGAATACAACGCGCGTTGCAGTTGTTCGACGGAGGGACCGGCCGTCTTTTCCGGCAGCTTCGGCGTCTTGCCGAATTGCTTCGCCAGCTCGTACGCCCCTCGAAAATCGCGGCGAGCCGCATGGTGTTTCGCGACCCCGCGCCATGCGATTGGCAGCAGCGCCGGCTGAGATTCCACCAACGAAGCCAGCTGCGCGGGATCGCCGCGTTCCGACCAAAGTTCGAACAGCCGGATCCGCTGTTCATGGCTGAGTGTGCTGAGATCTGGATCGCGCTCCAGCAGCGGGTCCAGAGCAGATGTGAATTGCTCCCCGGAGACGCGCTCGAGGTAAGCGAGCGCCAGGTCAGGCTGCGTGCTGCCGAACTCCTCCAGCATCCGGTTGACGATACGATTCAAGAGAGCCGCGCTCGACAACATCCGGCCGTAAAGCTCCGCGCGTTGCGGGCCGGCACGGCGCAACGCTTCGCGCCAGGCGGTCATTGCGAGTGCCGGTTCTCTCGTTAGCCACGCCACTCCCTCCTGGTACGGCACCTCGAACGAGTTCGGCTCCAGAAACCGCGCGCGACGGAAATCATCGAGCGCTTTACCGGGCGCGCGGTTCGCGCCGACCGTGCCCAGCGCCCGCAGAAAATAGAGTTGCCAGTCGAGCGGCGCCAGTTCGAGCCCGCGCGACGCGTGCGCGATAGTCGCTGCGAAGTCGCGACGCTGGTTCGCTTCCGTCGCGGCTCGCCGGGCGTTGTCTGCGCCGATTCCTCCCGGCAACGCTCCCTGGCTGAAATGCGCGTAGATCCAGGTCGCTCCAGTGATCGCCAACGCCGCACCGACTGTGCGGAAACCCCGTGAAACCCACCGACTCTCCCGCAACTGCAGCGGGCGCTTCAACGCGAGGCCGAGGAGAAAAATGCCCGCGTACGCGGTGCCGACGCGGTGTCCCGCGACATCCACCAACCCGTGCAACCCAAACAGCAACGCAGCCACAAACGCCGCCAGGCGAAAGCGCTGGTTTGTCCCCTCGCCCATCGGAAACATGCGCGTGAGGAGGATGACTGCACCGGCGAGCACGAGGAGCACTGCTGGCCATCCCATCTCGGCGGCCAGCCAAAACCAGTCGCTCTCCGGATGCAGTGCCTTCGACTGACCGAAAGAAGCCTCGCGGAAAATCGCAAACACCGGTTCGAAGTTCCCAAGTCCGACGCCGCACCATGGCGACGCGCGAATCAGCTTCCAAGCGTCTTGAAAGATCAACCATCGGAAGTCGCTCGTGACGCCAGCGCCGTCGCCGCGAAAATTGAAACGCGCCAGCGTCTGGCCGCCAAACACCAACACCAGCGTCAGCAGCCCGAGCAACGCCGATGCCCCCACCGCGAGCCGTGCTCCGGACCCGCGGCGGAACGCAAAGCTGCCGAGCCAGAGCGCGCTCCCCGCGACCAGGATGGCGATCCCGGCACGCGAGAAATTCAACACGATTGCTGCAATGATCGCGCCAAGCGCCGCCACCCACAGAATCCAGCGTTTCCGACCCTGACGGATGTCATCCTGTCCGCAGGCCAGAATGATTACCGCCGTAATGCCGAGCAGATCCGCTGTTTGATTGCGGTTCGGGAACGGGCCGAAGCCACGTTGGTTATGCCAAAACGGCAGTGCCGTTCCGGCGAGATAGAGGGCAATCGCGAGCGCCGCCAGCAGCCCGACTCCAGCCGCAAACAACCGCAGTTGCTGGCGAACCGCGCGCGTGTCGGACTCCTTCGTCGCCACGTAATAGAGCCAGCTGATGCCCGCCACGAGGCTGAGGAACGCGCCGAAGCTCAACCACGGCTGCGGGCTCACCGTCGCCGGAATCATCACGCTGAAATCGTTCACAAGTGCCTCTCGCCATGCGGGTTGAAAGAACCAGCGCGCCGGGAGAAACGCCGTCGCCGCGCAAGCAAGCAGCGCGATCAGGATTCCATTCAGCGCCGGGCCGAGCGAGAGCCGCGGCGGACGCGCCAGCAACAACAGCCCGAGCGCGGCCACGACAAAGCCTTCCGCCCACTTCTGCGTTGCCCCACCCAGGAAGCACGCTACGAGAGGCAAAAGCGGCGCCGCCAGATCCTGCCACGCGAGCGTTTTCGGCACGCCCCGGCGGCTCCTGCGGGAGGGTTCTTGCACCGCGTCCGGCATCAGGCAATGGAACCGATCATTGGTATGGGAATAGCTGAGCAATGAAGAGGGGCTGCCTGCGTCCCGCACCCATCATGTTCGCGCTGATTTTACCACGAGTTGAAGGCCGCCTTCCATCGCGTACTCTCAACCTTGCCACTGAGGCATAACCATGGTTACGCAACGCACGGAAGGTCTCTACCGCCTTTTCCTGCTCTGTCAGATCATCCTCGTCGCGGCGCTGTTCTGGTTCGGCGTCTGGGTCATGGTCACTTTCTACTCGGAGGGCGCCGAGCTCACCTGGCGTCGCTACACGATCTACTGCGTCCTCCTCGTGCTCGGCATAACGTTCGAATCGCTCGTGCGCGATGGATCGAAAAACTACTTCCTCCAAAACGAACTGCTCCGCCAGCATCGACTGAGTCTGCGCCAGACTTTCGCCAGCACCGGCACGCTGGTCCTCTACCTCATCGCGACGCAGGACACCTTCATTTCCCGTCTCTTCTTCTTCAACTTCGTGCCGTGGCTCTACGTCGCGCTGTTGTTTTCGCATCATTATCTGCCGTCGTTCCTCGCCAGCGGCATTTTCAAAGGCGAACGCGTTGAGAAAACGTTGCTGATCGGATCGGCTGAGAAAGCGAAGCAGCTGCGCGGCTGGTTGCGGCGAAAATCCGAGATCGGCTTGCGTGCGATCGGCATGCTGACGGATGAGTCGATCCAGCAAACCGAGGATGGCATTCCGGTGCTCGGCGACTCGGACGACATCGAGCGTGTGGTGCGGGAGCGTGGCATCACGCAAGTCATCCTGCTCGAGTTCCCGCTCTTTACCGAGGTCAATTGGAACATCATCCGCGTCTGCGATCAGCTTGGAGCGCGGCTCCTGATTGTGAGCGATCTCGAGGAGAAACTGCGCCACCCGGTAACGCACTTCGAAGACGACGGTTTCCGCTTCATCGGCCTGCGTGAAGAACCGCTCGAGAACCCTTTGAACCGCTTCTTCAAGCGCGCCATCGACGTCCTGATCGCATTACCCGTGGTCGTGCTCATCTTTCCCATCCTCGCCGTCATCGTCTGGCTCGCGCAACGCCTGCAATCGCCGGGGCCGCTGTTTCATGTGCAGACCCGCGCCGGCATGCAGAACCGGCAGTTCACAATCCTGAAATTCAGGACCATGCATCCGCATAATACCGACGTGGCGCGGCAGGCGCACGACGGCGATGCGCGGATTTACCCGCTCGGGAAATGGTTCCGCAAACTCAGCATCGATGAAGTGCCGCAGTTCTGGAACGTGATCAAAGGCGACATGAGCATTGTCGGACCGCGGCCGCACCTGATCGAGCACAACAACCAGTTCTCGCAGCTGATGGCCAACTACCACGTGCGCACATTCGTGAAGCCGGGGATCACCGGCCTCGCGCAAGTGCGCGGCTATCGCGGCGAAGCGCGGAACGATTCCGACATCAAGCATCGCGTTGAATGCGACATCGAGTATCTCGAGAACTGGAACCTCTCGCTCGAGTGCGGCATCATTCTGCGGACGTGCGCGCAATTAATCGTGCCGCCGCGGACCGCCTACTAGGCGGGTGCCATACGGACCAATCGGGTTCGCAGGAACCGACCACGCGATCCCTTACCGTGCGGACCGGGCAGCCACAACTCTCTCCAGCTCGTCGAGGAAACTCACGTAGACGTGATTCTTCTCGAACTGATCCACGTAGACGCGTCCGGCAGCGCCGAGCCGCTGGAGCCGCTCTCGGTCACCGGCGATGCTGTCCAGCAACTGCGCCAGCTCGTCTGGCCGTCCCGGTGGAACATTGACGCCGAAGCCTCCCTCCACCACCGCCTCACTCAAATCACTCTCCGGATCCGCCACCGTGATCACTGGCTTCGACTGGGCCAGTAGCCCCAGCAGCTTGCTCGGGAAAAACGAGCTGCCGGATCCCGACTGCTGCGTGATGAAGCAGACGTCCGCATCTTCCAGCATCGCCTCATAATCATCCTGCAGCGGGAGCATCGTTACATTCGGGAGCTTCAACGTCCGCACCCGCTCCGCGAGCACGTCGCGTTGCGCTCCATCGCCACAGATGACGATGCGAATCGACCGGTCGTGCAGCAACTCCGCTGCGGAGATCAACACATCAAGCCCCTG
Source organism: Chthoniobacterales bacterium (assembly GCA_013694595.1). Lineage (GTDB taxonomy): Bacteria > Verrucomicrobiota > Verrucomicrobiia > Chthoniobacterales > UBA10450 > JACCTI01. The sequence continues at coordinate 35,016 of JACDCC010000396.1, read as the reverse complement.
CTTCACCCCGAGATTGCCGGCATAAAGCGCGAGGAATTCGTCGGACCGAAAGCCGTGCTCCTCCCGAAATTTCCCTCGCTTTGCCGCGCTCGCGCCGTCGGCAAGTGCGATCGCATTCGGGAAATAAATCAGCTTCGATTCCGGCACGCCTTTCTGACGAAACGCAGCCAACATCCGCGGCGTGATCCCGGAGACACGCGCCGCGCTCCGATAGGCGAACGCCTCGAGCGCATACAACGCTTTGATAAACCAGCCCTCGCGCAGCATTCCCAAGCCGACAGCCGCGTCAGGCTGCATGTCCTGCACGTGAAAGACAAAGGGCGCTCCTTTGACTCCGCCCACGAGCCACGCTGCCGCGCCGAGCAGCAACGGCGGTGAAACGACCACGTACACATCCGGCGCCTTCAACGTCAGCTGCCTTAAAACCGACGTCGCGATAAAACTCGCCTCGTGCAGGATGCGCTTCAGAGCCGATACCTGCGGCGGCACAAAGTGCCAGCAGCGGTGCACCGGTACCCCATTGATGACATCGGTGCGGTAAACTCTTCCCTGGTCGTCCGGCAGTTTTCTCCACGTCGGATAATACGAGAACGTGCTCACCATCTTGACGTCATGGCCGCGCCCGCACAGAAACTCGCACAGCGCGACGCTATGCGGCGCGATTCCGGTAAACTCCGGCGCGTAATTGATCCCCCAGACGACGACGCGCATCTACACCGCTCCGCCTCGCGCACTCTTCTTCACCAGCTCGTAGGTTTTCGCGACGGAGAGGAACTCATAGGTCGCGTGCAGCCGCGCGAAGTAGTACCCCTCGCGTCCATCGAGAAAGCCTTTCTGCCAAAGGTAGACGTAGAGAAACCGGAGTAGCGGACGGAACGGCAGGCGCTGCGAGAGCAGCTTCAGCTTCCGCCGACGATCAATAGTCTCGCTTCGCAATTTACCGGAACTGGCGGCGAGGAGCCGCTCCGTGGCAACCCGGGCTTCCCAGTTCGAGTAGCGATTATGCTTCTCGATGAAGACCTCTATAGAAGGGAACGCATAGTGATCCATCTCGCAGAGCAATCGCCCCGTCGCTCCCTGCACCACTACATGTTCATGGACCTCGTTGTCGCCGCTGTCGGTCGCGGCATCCGTCAGCTTTTCGTGTCGGCCTAATGAGTGCCGGAAGAGGCGCAGATTCCAGTTTGGATAATAGGCGTGACGCAGCCAGCGCCCGATGAACATGAAGCGGCGATTGATCCAATACCCCGCGATCTCCCCCGCGTTTTCGATCGCGCTCCGGAATTCACTCTCCGCTTCCGGTGACAGGACCTCGTCTGCGTCCACGATGAAGACCCATTCATTGCGGAACGGCAGGTTCTCGAGCGCCCAGTTTTTCTTCTTCGGCCAGGTGCCGTTGAATTGAAATTGCACCACGCGCGCACCTTCTCGTTCCGCGACGTCGATCGAGCCGTCCGTGCTCTGGGAGTCGACGACGAAGATCTCGTCGGCCCATTTCACCGACGCGAGGCAACGCGGCAGATTACCGGCTTCGTTCTTGATCGGAACGATGATGGAAACGGGGACGCGGCCGCTCATCGCGCACGTAGAATCCTGCAGGGGTTGCCGGCTGCGAAGACGTCCGGCGGGATATCTTTCGTCACCACCGAGCAGGCGCCGATGACACTCCGCGGTCCCACGGTTACGCCCGGCATGACAAAAACCCGTGCCCCGAGGAACGCGTCTTCACCGATGGTAATCTTCGCCGTCACGAGGGGAATCGCTGCTTGCGTAAAATCATGGCTGCCGGTGCTGAGATATGTCTCCTGCGCCACCGTCGCTCGGGCGCCAATCTCGATCGCGCCTAACGAGTAAGCGTTCGCCCGATCGCCGAGGCAGCTGCGATCGTGGAGTGTGAGATTCCACGGAAGCGCGATCCGGGCGCGTTGGTGCACGAATGGGACCCCATTGATGCGCGCGCCGAATATCCGGAGCCACAAGAGGCGCCACGAATTCGCCGGCTTCGGTGTCCATCCACAGAAGAGGGGCCAGCAAATCTGCCACAGAAGCATCAGCCAGCGGTCGCTCGTTCGCCACGGAGAAGCGGACGCCGAAGCCTGCGCGGGATTGACGGGTTCTAATGGGAGAGGCATGCGCGACCGACCAACTGCTTCATTCATTCATCCGCCCAGCGAGCAAACTCAATCGTGATCTTCATCCGTGCGTTTCCTCCAGAATGCCGAGCAGAGATTCGATTGCCCGACTGATTTCAAAACGGCGGGCAAAGCACTCGCGCGCCCGCACTCGCATCCGTTCCTGGTCTGCCTTTGGCGTTGCGAACCATCGATCGAGTAGCCGGACGCTCCCGGCGAGGTCATCCGCGTCCGCGTAGCCGGCGCCGTCCTGCTCGATCTCGCGCCAGATGTTCACACACTTCGAAATCAGGACAGGAACCCCGGCGGCGAGCGCCTCCACCACCGACAAGCCAAAATTCTCCTGATGCGAAGGCAACACGAAAGCATCTGCCGCCGCGAATGCGCCCTGTTTCATGCGGCCCTCGAGCATCCCTGGAAACACCACGGGGCCGGTAATCTGGAGCTGTTTCACGCGTGCTTGCAGCTCGCTTCCCCAGCCAACCTGATCAGGGCCGGCGAAGACTAACGACACATCAGGATGTCTCTGGGAGAGTGAACCCATCGCTTCAACCAGCAGGTCACAACCCTTCTTCGGATGCAGCCGGCCGAGAAATAGAAGGATACGCCTCCCGCGCAATTCAGGAAAGGCGGCGAGAAATTCATTATCCTCGAAGGATCCAATCGCCTCCGGTTGCGCTACACCAAGCGGCGAAACGCGTTCCGTGCAGCGATAAAGCCAGAACGAGGTGCGCGCCAGGATGCGCTCCTCTTCCGAGGTGAAGATGACCGCCGCCGCTTCGCGCAGCACGCGATAGTCCGCCCACGGCCAGTAGAGCCACTTCTTAGCGTGCTTCAGCGGAAAGGTCCGCTTGAACCACGGGTCGAGCATGCCGTGTGGAAAGACGAAATATGGCACTTTCCCGCCCGCGAAAGCGCGCCAGGCCGCAAAGCTCGGGTATTGCCACAGGCCATTGACGATCACGCGGTCGAATTCTCGTCCGTGCGCGCGAAGCCACGGAAGCAGCGCGGGCGAGTAGCTGTAGCCCATTCTGCCATGACCCAGCGCGTGCACGGGCAATCCCGCCTCCTCCACCCATGCTTCGCCCGGTTCGTCGAGCGAAACGATCTCCGCCTCATGACCCCGCGCCACCAGCCCTTGGCTCAAGGACGACACTGCGCTCGCCACTCCGCCAGTGCTCGGATCCAACGTCTGCACGAGTTGCAGGATTTTCACGTGCTAAACGATGAACCCCACCGTGCGCTGGAAGTAGGCGTAATCCGGCGACAATTCCTGCAGCTCCCGTGCCGGCACGCCACCGTAGAGCCGGTGCGTTTGCGTGAAGCTTTTGTTGAGCAGCGACTTCGCACCCAGCACGCAATAGTCGGGTAACGCGCTGCCGCCTAACAAAACCGAGTTCGTCCCGACGAAACAATAGTCTCCAATGCGAATCGGCATCGAACGCTGCCTGTTCTGCTCCACGTCGATGCTATGCGTGAGCATCTGCGACTGAAATCCGGCGAACGTGGTGAACCTGCCGATCGTGATGCTGCTCGTGCAGTCAACAAGGTGTCGATGCGTGATTGCAGAATGTGTTCCCACAATTAATTCTGGCCGCCGATCAGTCTCCTGCGCGAAATGGGGTGAATCTGTGCCGAGAGGGAATCCCGTGATCCAGTTGCTGCGGCCGATCGTGGCGTGTGCGCCGAGTTCCACCAGCGCGAGATTTTTGCAGACTGTGAGATGACCGATGCTGCTGTGCGGCCCCATCATCAGCCGATCAGGGAACACCCAGGCGAGCCCGATGTGGCTCGTCGGATGCAGGGAGTAGCCAAATTGTTTCTCGAGCCATCCGCGCCGGATGCTCCAGGGAAGGAGCAGGCTCACGAGCATCAGCAGCTTCTTCACAGCGCGGGAGCGAGGGTGCGGTAGAGTTCGATGTATTCCGCCACCATCCGCTCCGCGGAAAAGCGCGTGGCGTTTTGGAGACTCTTCGCGCTCCAGATCGCGCGTTCCTCTGCCTTCGTGAGGCGGAGGACGTCGGCGGCGAAGCCTGCTTCATCTTCGACCTCGCGCGTCAGAACAGCGTCACCTCCTACTTCGGGCAACGGCTCGCGATTGCTGCAAACGACCGGGCAGCCACACGCCTGGGCTTCCGCGATCGGCCAGCCGAATCCTTCGAAGCGCGACGGATAGATGAGCGCCGTCGCGCAGTTGTAGAGCGCCTCCAGTGTCTCGTTGGTAGGTCCGACAACTTCGACAACGTCAGCAGCGATCCCTTGTTCCGCGGCGAGCGCGCGCAGTTCTGCGGTCAGCGGGTCGCCCGCGAAGACCAACTTGCCACCGGAAGTTGGTTTGCAGCGACCGAAGATCCGCAGCACCGCTTCACGATTCTTCCGGCGCAGATTCGAACCGACGTGGAGGACAAATGGCTCACCACGGGAAATGCCGCTGATGTGCTGAACTCGCGCCATCGCCTCCCGCTGGTCGAGCATTCGGTAGCGGTAGCTCAGCCCCAGGGTAACCAGGCTGACCTGCGGCGCCGGCGTTCCTCTTCCGAGCAAGCGCTTCGCATCCTCCAGCGTGGCGCGCGAATCACATGCCACCGCGGTTGCTCGCTGTAATCCCCGCAAGATCCAGCGCTGCAGGATTCGCCCCGTGAACGAGGCTGGACAATCCGTGGCTTCACCCAGTCCGCCGCGAACGGCCAGCAAGTCGTGGCACGTTACTACCACCGGACAACCAGGCACACGTGAGACGTAAACGGCGTTCGAGTGATCGGCGATGTGCACGATCGCTGGATGGGCTGCGAGTTTCGCCTTCAGCGTCCACGGGAAGACGAGAAACTTATCGATATAGCCAAGCCATTTCGCTGCCGCAGCGCCTGCGCCGCGAAAGTTTCCCAGACACGGCTCCGGCTTAATCAGCTCCGCGGGAATCCCCGCCGCTAGCAGTCCTTCGAGCATCATGGTGCCGAAACGCTGCATACTCTGCTGCTGATCGGGGGCGTAATTACCGATCAACAGCACCATTAGTGTGGTCGGGCAGCGGAGCTGAGCCATGCAGGCGCTCGGCGTACTGGGATCGGCGCGGCAGCGCGCGTGCAGTTCGCACCATTTCGTCTGGAGCGTTGTCGCTGGGCAGGGTCTCCTCCTCACGGCGAGCGCTGAGCGCGAGCCCGCTGGCGAAGACCGCAAAGCCCAGAATGGTGGGTTGACCAAGCTGGCCGTTCACGAGCGGGGCAAACGTCGAACTGAAGATGAGCAGCGGAAGAACGTTGCTGCGTTTGACGGAGCGGACGCACAGCAACCCGAGACGGGCCACCAGCCCGCAACGCCAGAGCACAAAAGCCAGGCCGAGCACCGGGCCACTCTCTAGAAAGAGGCGTGACCATTCTACCTCCGTGAGCAGGAACGTGGCACGTCCCGTGAGGAACTTCGCGCCGGCGTTTGTGCCAATGCCAAGACCGTAGCCGAGGAAGGGAGCCTTGGTGAATGCCAGCCAACTCTCCCGGAAATCACCGGCGATCCGTTCGAATGCGCCGGCGCCAACTGATTTCTCAGTGGCCTCAGCGACCTCGCTGAAGCGCGTGCTCAAAACGTTGAATCCTTCTTTAAAAATCGGCGTTCTGGTCACGATGAATCCGAGGACCAGCGTGACGAGCAGGATGTGTCCGAAGCGGTTCAGCGCCTGCGGTTTCAGCACGAGGATGACCACGAGCGATGCGATGACGATGGCACATCCCGCCACTACCGAGCGGCTACCCGAAACAGCGGTCCCGATCGCAAGAGCGATGCCGGCCGCGTAAAGCAGCCAGCTCTTGTAGACGCCACGGCGGAGCGCAGCCCAGATCAGAAACGCCGTCGCGAGCGCGAAGAACGCCACCACTCCGACCACGAACGAGAAGGTTCCTGCCGTCCGCACTTTTCCCAGCGCCGCGATCATCATCTCGCCTTCGCCGCCCGCGGTGCGATTCAAAAATGAATCCGGCGCGGACTGGAATTGCCCCACCATGAGCAACGCCATTGGGACCGTGAGAGCTAGCGTCCACCAGCCGAACCGCTTCACGTCCTCCATCCGGAGCACGCGCGGCATGACGAAAATGAGTGGCAGATGCAGGAAATTCGAACGCAGGCCGAAGCCAGTCACAAGCAGGATGCGCGACGGTGGCAAAAACGGCCAAAGCGGGACAAAACTGACGGCAAACGCCAGAAGCCCGATTACCCCGACGGAGATCACCCAGGCGTTGTTGGGAAACACCCGCGCGCGTATCGCCAGCAGGTAAATGAGGATCAAGACAGGATCGCGCACGATCAGGAGAGGGTTCGAGAGCTGCGGCACGACCCATTTGCGCAGGGCGCCCTCAAAAAGTAGCAGCCAGAAGTAGAGCCAGATCAGCCGGCGAATGTTCCGGATGTTTGTGTCTTCAGGAGAGTTCGAATTCATTCGCCGAGGGAGCTTCGGATTGCCGCGACTACGGTGTCACCATAGCCGCGCCAGGTAAGCTCAGCCGCGCGTCCCTGCGCTGCAATACCCATGCCAGAGATCGCTCCACGGTTGGCCGCACACCAGTTTATTTTGGCAGCCAGCGCTTCTGGGGAGCGGATCGGCACTAGAAATCCCGTTTCGCCTTCGCGAATCAAGTCGTCACCACCCGCGTTTCTCGTCGCGATCAGCGGCAGCCCGCACGCCATCGCCTCTTGTTGGACCAAAGCCCGACCTTCAACAATCGACGGTAGGATAAAGACGTGGCAGCTGCGCATCAGCCGCAGCACCTCGGCGTGCGGGCGCGGCGCTTCGTAGGTGAAGTTGCCCGGCGCACGTTCGCGATACCATTCCAGCGGGCGCAACAAGGAACCCATCACCACGAGCTCCAACGCTGCGGAATCGACCAGCTTCATGGCCGCGAACAAGTCCGCCAATCCTTTACGCTGGGTTAACGCGCCGGCGAAGAGCACGCGGAGTGGGCGCTCTGAAGCCGCCGCGTTCGCCCGCGGAGCATCGACAGAAGGTGAGCCAAACGGCACTACCATGCAGCGTTTCGAACCGCGCGTCGTCTCCGGAAGCGAATCCAGCACGAAGGCGCTCGGGCAGACGACAAGCTCCGCCAGCTCCAGCTCTTGCGCTTTCCGCTCCAGCTTTTCCGCGGAATCACGCGTCCCGACGAGCGTCGGCTCCCAGTCGGGATACCGCTCCGCCTCCTCCTTCAGGAGCTTCTGCGCAGTCTCGTAGTAGGCAATCGGCAGATCGTAAATGCGACGGACGCCGAGCTCCCGCGCCGCGTGGAATGTCTTCAACGCACAATCTTCATACGCGTAGACACCGCGGATCTTCTGCTGTGCTGCGTGCTGTCGAAGATAATGCGCCGCCGTCCGGTCGAGGCTATGCCAGACTGCGTCGATGCTGGCCCAGCCGCGTTCGTGTTCCGTTAACGGCCGCGCGGCAGCGAATGAGCCGCACGCCAGCCGAATGATCTCGCGGGCAGGATCGATCTTGAGCTTCTCGTTCGGCAAACCGTAGCCGCGTCGCGCCAGCTTCGCGCGCAGCGCACCCGGAAGCAGCGCCAGCCACGGTGAGTGATTAGACCAGCCGAGAGCGGTGACGTACTTCGCCAGCAGATTCGCCTCGTGCAAGGCGTGCAGCACCGCGCGGACGTTGGCGTTTCCGAACGGGTGCGTGAGCAGGATCATCTATTCGACGCGCTCGCCGCGCAGCAACTGCCGGTAGGCACGGGCGTAGAACTCGATCGGCTCCAGCTCCGTCGCGAGCTCCTCTTTGGTGCGGTGCGCGCGCTCCGCGTACTCGCTCTCACTCATTGCCGCCGCCTGCCGCAGCAGTTGCGCCAGCCCCTCCGGGTTTGCCGGCTCACAGATGAGCGCCTGCGCACCGCCAGCTTCCGGCAACCCGCCGTCGCGCGTGATGATGCACGGCACGCTGAGATTCCGCGCTTCCACGGCGGTGAGACCGAAATCCTCGCGCGTGTTCGGCGGCACGACCATCCAGCGCGCATTCTGCATCCGCGCGGTCTTCGTGGCTTCGTCGACAAACCCCAGCACCTCCACACCTGAGATGCCGCGCTTTTGCGCGGCGTACTCGATCATCGGGCGCAGCGGCCCCTCACCCATCAAAACGAGCGGCCACTTTTTCGGATCTAATCCAGCGAGTGCATAGGCGTCGAGCAGCGTCTCGACCCCTTTGTTCGCAATCCAGCGGCCGATGAACGCAAATCCGCGGCGCTGCTCCGGCGGCGTGAATCCCTCCGGCAAACGCGAGGTAGTCGCGACCTTGCGGCTGCCCAGGCGCTTCTCGGCCCCTTCCCATGTCTCCCAGACGAATCGCGAGTTGTACCAGCGCGCGTCCGCCAGCTTCGCGCTGATCTTCCAGAGCAGCCGGTGCGTGGTGAAGCCTTCCGGCATGTAGTTGTGAATCGTCAGCACGAGCGGCTTCCGGAAAAACTTTGTGAACGCGACCACGTCGGGCGAGGCATTCTGCAGGTGAACGATGTCGGCCCAGCGGATCTCGTCGGCCAACTCACGATCGGCTCGATAAACGAAATCGGCCTCTTCGCCTTTCAACATCGTCTTGAGGCTTGGCTGGAGCGCGAACCCTTTCACGCGCTTGAAACGCAGACGCACTTCGAAGTCCGGCTCACGTCGAACGGCTGCGGCGACGGCGAACACGAAAGCTTCGATACCGCCATAGGCACCCTGACATGGGCTGACGATTAAAACCTTTTTTCGGCTCATGAGATAATGGCCTGCTCTGCATCCGTTAATTGCAGGGCGCGTGCGAATTGTTTCGCAATGTGCGGCCAGGACGCGGTCCGTCGCTGCCACTCTCGCAGACGTTCCGCCCGCCTCTCCAGCTCCGCGTCGTCCACTCCCGCGAGAAGCTCGCCCGGCCGCGTCAACCAGCAGAGCGGCTCTGGCTTCGCCCGATCCCCGTGTGGCGAAATGATGTTCAAGCCATGTGCGGCGCAGGCCATGAACGTGCTCGATTTCGTGAGGCTCAGCTCGGCCTGCGCTGAAATCCCGAACGACCCCCGCAGCAGCAGCTCGGAAATCTCGCGCTCCGGAAGTGCGCCTCGTTGTTCAAATCCATCGACCAGCGGCAGCTCTGCAAGCAGCCGACGCTCCTGCTCGCCGCTGTCTGCTCCAGCCGTGATGATTCTGCGAATGACTCCGCGCGTGCCGAGCGCCTCCAAGTCCGAGTGCATGCTCTTCAGTGCGCGAACTCTGCTCCCTTCGAGGCCGAACAACACCGCAACACCGGCATCCCTGCCCCTCGTTGCCGATGGCGCGGGCTCGATGTTTGATCCGACCGGCAAAACTTCCACCGCACGGTCGGGCGCGAGCCCTCGCAGGTGCTCGGCCTGGCTGGCGGTGCTGGTGAAGATCGCATCCGCGCTACGCATCAGAGCGCGAATGTCTCGCCGATGCAGTTGCTGCACGACGTAGTTCTTGTTCAGCACCGGCCAGAAAGTCCAGATCTCGTGCAACATCACCACGAGCACTCCACCGGATTGTTCCTTCCAGTCGGCGAGCGTGCGCAGCAGCCAGCGTGGATATCCAAAGCGGTCAAATCCATACGCGCTGTACTGCAGCAGGACTTTGCCTCCGGCCGTCGGCAACGCCGTCCACAAAGCTGCGGCATTTCTCTCCACCAGCTCAACCCGCTCGGCGTTCACCAACGGATCGGACACCTTTTCACCGCGAGGCAGCAGGAAGCGTAGCGGTGAAATGCCACGCCATTCCGCCACGACACGCAGCGTGTAGTCCGCCAAACCGCCGGCGCCCGCCGTCAGCTCCGGGCAAATGATGACGATCTCTTCGCTCACTTCGTTCGTCGATTGTCCGGCCAAAGCGCTGCGACTCGCGCGGCAATCACCGGCCAGTCTGCATTTTCGTGATACCATCGCGCCAGCGCGTCGGTCCGCTGCTCAAGTTCGCGCGGCGAAATCTGTTCCACTTCGTCGGCAGTGATCACGTGGGAAAACGGCGGGGATGCACCGGTTGCGTCGCGCACAACAACTGCGCAGCCGTTCCCCGCGGCGGCCATGAAGGCGGTCGATTTGCTCCACGTGTCGCGCGTGACATTCGTCAGCGCGAACACTGCCTGATGCAGCAGGCGTGACACGTCCGCAGAGGGAAGCAGCCCGTGCCGCAAAACCACCGACGGGTTCGGCCAAGACGAAATCAGCTCGTCCGCCTCGCGCGCGAAGCGATCGTCCGCTGGCCCAACAAGGTGCAGCTTTGTGAGGTGTTGATTCTCGATCCATCGCCGGATGTGAGCGTCGAAGGCTTGCAACGTCTGCAAACGCCCAAACGGCAACCCGAAGAGGATGAACTCGCTCCTCACTCGCTCCGTCACGCGGTCCGTTGTGGTGTCGACGTTTGAACCGACCGGCACGAGTTCTACGTCGTCACGGCGCGCGATGCGGCGAAGTGCCGCACGGTGGCTTTCCGTGTTGGTGATCACCACATCTGCTAATCCGGCCAGTCTCCGGATGACGTGCGCGTTCAGCCGGCCCAACCAGAAATGACGGGAGGTTATCGGCAATTCACCGGGAACTTCGTGGAAGAAAATCATCAGCCGAGCCTTCGGGAAGCTCTTCCGCCAGGTCGCGAGCGCACCCGGCAGCCAGCGAGGAAAGCCGAAGCGGTGGTAGGCGCGTCCGGCATAATGCAGCAGCACATCCGCGCTGCCGAGCCGGCTGAGCGCGCGTGCGAGTTGAGCGGCATCGCCGTGGAAGACGCTCACGGTGTCGCGACCATTCTCGACGTGCGACCCATCGTCGAGCACGAGGAACTCAATTGGTCGCTCCTCGTTCGACCAGTGCTTCCGCAGCAGTGCGCTATAGGTCCCGATGCCACACGCCGCGGGCGGAAGCCGCGTCGTAATGATCGCGAGGGGCCGCGTCGTCATACCGCCGCAAGCACCGCATTGATCGTGCCCCAGAATCTCTCCGTCTGGTCCGAGAGCATGAAATGGCTGCGGGCGAGATCGAGCGCGTTCCGCGCAATCGTCTGCCGCGACTCATGATCTAGACCGGCGATGACGCGCGCGATTTCTTCCGCCGCGAGCGTCGGCATCAGCACGGCCGCATCGTGCTTCTGCAGCAATTCGAACGCCGCCGAGGAACTGGGGCCGTGATACAAAAGCGGCACTCCACTTCCTACGTAGGTGACCATCTTCGTCGAGAGGCTGTAGCGGGCAAAGTTCTCGTGGTCCTCTCCAAAGGGGAGCGGCATGTAGAGCAGATCCGCATTTTCGAGATCCCGCTGCACCTGCGCCTGATCGGCAAACGGGAGGACGGTCACGGGAATTGCACCTTCAATCACCTGCGGGCGAACGTGCTCGCAGCGCATCGTGACACTGATGCTGAGCGTCGGCTGTGCAGCTCTCACCAGGACGAGCGCGTCGAGCAGCGCGCGCAGGTTCCGCTCGTACGGCATGTGGAACAAACCCATGAAATAGATGCGGAGCAGATTCGGCTCTGCGCGCTCCTGTGGCGGGTGAAGCTCTGTCAGACCGTCGGTGACAAGATGATACGGCTGTGTCCCGTAGCGCCGCGAGTACTCGGCGCCTAACGAGTCGGAGATAACAAAGCGAGCGGAGGCTTCGTTCCATGCGCGCCGCATCGCCGCCTCGCGTTTCTCCGCCGGGATGGCGCCGGTGGTGGTGTAGGCGAGATCGTCGTGCAGGCTGAGAAAGAACGGGAGCGACAGTTCGCGTGCGACGGTCTGCGCTTCAGCGAAGTCGAGTCCGGAGTGAGGCACCGCGTGAATCGCACCCGCGCGAGCCTCGATGCACCAGTCGCGCAGGCGCCGGCGAAAACGATTCGCGAACAAGGCGGCGGAACGGTGTGGCAGACCGGCGAACCGGCTGTGCTCAATTCTCCCCCACGACGGCCGGCTGCGGAGATGCACTTCGTTTCGCCAGAGTGGGCAGTCGTCAGGCGAGGAACAAACGCTGCGCCAGGGGATTGGCGCCTGCTCGAGCAGCGAACGTAAAATCCGGGCTCCGCCGCCCGCCGAGCGGAGACTGAAAGGCTGAACGAAAACGATCGGCCTGGCACTTCCCTTAATTGCGCCCCGATACACGGCCAGAGCGTCGCGCGCGATCGTGTTCCAGGAGAACTCCTGCGCCGTCGCCACGCAGCGCTGCGACAGCTCCCGATAAACGTCGAGTGGTGCCCGCAGGAGCTGACTGACTGCACTGCCCAATGCTTCAGGATCGCCATTCGGCACGAGCAGCTCCGGAACTGTGCAATGCAAGATGTCGTGCGGCCCGGCGGTGTCGTACGCGACCGGCGGAACTCCGGCAGCGAGCTGTTCGATCACGGCAAGGCCGAAGCCTTCCACGTAGCTCGGAAAAGCGCCGACGGTGCAATCCGCGAGGAGGTTTGGCAGATCATCCGGCTGATAATCGGAGATGAACTCGATGTCGTCCGATGCGGCGACGCCAAGATCCGCCCGGATAGCTTCCGCGCCGAGCATCGTGCCGAGAAAACGGAACTGCACCTTCGGCACATCACGGCGGATGCGCCCGATGATGCGCGGCCAATCGTACGCGCCTTTGCGCGCACCCCACATTCCGATGAAGCAGACGCGCTGCTGCGCCAGTCGCGACTCCGGTGCCGCGGCCGCTCGCTGCAGCGCATCGCGCCGTGCGTCGGTAAGGCCGTAGGGCTGCACGATGACGCGGCGGTCACTGCCAAACCCTTCGCGGACACACTTCGCTTCCTCTTCGTTAGGCACGTTGATAAGGTCGGCATGCAGCACGGCCCGATCAGAGGCTTGGAAGAGGCGGCGGTTGGTGAAGCCATAGAGCATGCGCCCGATCAATTTGCCTTTTGGGTGCTGCGGCCAACGCCGCGCGATGCTTTGCTCGAAGCGACCGTAAAGCCGATAGAGACCGACGGAACGCGCGACGAGCAAACCACAAAAGCCGAGTTTCTGTTTCGAGAACGGAAGCGTGCCGACTAAAGCGTCGATCACATCGAAGCGTGCAGCGTTCTGCTTCACGAACGCCGCAGCACGATATGGAAACAGGATCTGCCGCAGCGCGAACTTCACGCGCGCGGCGCGCGCATCACGGAAAGCGTCCGACAAGCTAAACTTCTCCACCTCGTGGCCGACGGCGCGCCACTGATCCGCGAGTTCCATCCAGACGCGCGTCGCGCCGAGACGTGAATCCCACGGGAGATTCACGATCACTAGAATGCGGAGCGGCTTCGAGGTTTTCTCCATCGATGTTAACGCCAGAGGTCGGTCCAGAACTTGTGGCGCACAGGATTGACGTAGTGACGTAGGACGAGATCAGCGCCAGCGTACGAGTCGCGGTAGATGAATTGATCGTCCAGCTGAAGAACGAACGTTCGGGGGTCGAAAGGACGCGCGCCATTCGCGTGCATCGCGAGGTGCGTCATCGTCTGATTGGTGAAGAACGTAGGCGCGGCGTTCAGCTCGCGGAAGCGTTCAAATGCGAGGGACCAGTCGAGCTTCTGGAAGAGTAACAGCACTCCTGTGTTCACCGGGTGATCCCGCTCCGCGTCGCTCCGGAACAGGCGCTCGTCGCCCGAGAGTTGGCAGTCCGCAAGGTAAAGCGCCGGCGCGTCCGGGATCTCTGTCAGCGCGCGTAGATTCGTCGCACCGGGAAAGAAGAGCACGTCGGAGTCGACGTAGAACGCGGGCCGATCCACCGGCAGCGACATGATCACGGCGAGCTGTTTGCCCGTCGGATGCTCGCGAAGGTAGGGAAGAACGTCGACGGGCGCGTTATCGGGAATCCAATCCGCGGCGTCTGACACCGCGACCGAACGATCGAGCCGCCGCAGCAACTCGAGACTTCGCTGTGAGTAGGTGCCGTCGGAGACAACCGTGAATGTGCTCGGACGGCCGGCATTTTTCAGGAACGAGCGAATCGACGCCACCTGCTCCGGCAAAGCGGCTTCTCCTGAATACGCGTAGACGTCGAGCGGTAGGTCGCCCGCCACTTCTACAGGTCGGCGGAGGAGAGTCGGCAGCATCGCTGCGTAGCCGCGCCGCGTCGCGCTGCCTTGCACACGGGCTAGATGGTATCCGTAGTTTGGCATCCGATCATGCGGCCACGCGCTGCAGACTCTGGAAGCCGCGGAAGCTGAGCACGAAGTTGAGCAGCAAATTCGGCACGGCGGAGACGAGGTTAAAGATCAAAACGCCGCGGACGCTACTGAAGTCGGTGTATGGAATCAGCGCTACCTGCGTCGCCAGCGTGAGGGGAATGTAAAGCCACGAGCCGGCAATCCACGCTTTCGACGCATTCAACGCCCAGAACGTGCCGGTGAGCGCGCTGGCGACCGCGCCGCCGACCATGAAGACAAGTTCGCGCTCGAGGTGCATGTATTTGCCGCCCAGCACGAACAGAAAAGCGTGCGGGAACAGCGCCGCGGCGCCAACGACCGCGAGGCTGAAAGCCGCCACGCCACCGACGATCCCGGCGTAGAGCCAGCGGAGCTTTGAGATGTTCTGGCAGCGCGCGAATGCGGGTGCGAAAACATTTGTCAGCAGGTTGCTGAGGACGGCGAAGATCATTGCGAGACGGCCAAGGGCGCCAACTTCCGCCACCGAACCGGCGCGGGTGCCGAAGAAGCTGATCAGGAAGATGGTGATCTGGCCCTGCAGGCAGAAGAAGACGGCGTTGGCCGCCTGGTTCTTGATGAAGCGGCGCATCGCTTCGCGGTCTTCGGCGTTTTCGGACGCGCCGAGATCAACGACTTTGGCCGCGTATCTCCTGACCATCCAATACTGCAGCAGGAGCGTCAGCGAGCCGACCGCGACCGCGACGCCGGCATTCAGGAACACGAACATCAAGCCCCCTAACAACAGCAGACGGACAACCGATCCGGTGAAATCGAATGTCTGGATCTTGCCGACATCGGAGCGAAGTCGCGGCACCACGCTGAGCACGCCAAGCGAAAGCTGGAGGCCGAGCCCGAGCAGGACAACGGCGATCAGCAGCAACGTGTAGGGCACGGAAGCGCCGTTTTTCACGAGCATGAAATAGAGGATCGGAGTGATGACCAGGATGGCGACGAACCCCAGCTTGCGCCTCAATTTTAACGCGGTGGTGATCAGCTGTCCGAACCGGTTCCGGTCCTGCCAGACGCGCCCGCCAATCGAGACCATCCCGATGCTGATGCCGATGTCGGCGAGCACGTTGATGGTGCCCTGCATGGTGTTCGCGATCGTGAAAAACGCGTATTCGCGCTGATCGAGGTGACGCACGACGAGAATGCCGCTGAGGAATCCGATCAGCTGCACGATCACCTGAACAGAAGCGAAATTACCGACGACGCGCGCGTGATAGAAGGCGCGGCGAACGAGCGGCGTCGAAGTCTCACTCACCGTCGGAGGTGAGATTGGGCCAAAGAAACTCATCCTGTAGCAGCGGTCTGTGACCGCCGGATCAGTCGCGTCATGTTCGCGGTTCGGCGGTCATAGACCGCCGCTACAGCGGCGCCAGCGGCGACAACAGCGAAAGCGCTAGGAGGCCTTGGCGCCGTTCCCGTGATTCTGCAGCGCCGCGATTCCGTGGCGATCTTCGTCAGGCACCGGCGGCGTATTGTAGTACTCGGAATACTGGTAGTAGTAGTATTCCGGCAGCGAGGTGTCGACGTAGTTGAGAATGACGCCGGGGACGTTGACCTGGCGGTTGTAGAGCAACTCGAGCGACTTCTTCGTGAGCCGCGCAGAGGTGTACGAGAGACGCACCACGAAGAGCGTTGCATCGATTTTCGGCGCGAGGCTCGTTGTGTCATCAGCAGCCAACACAGGCGAGCTGTCGATGATGATGTAGTCATACTGATTGTAGACCTCCTGGAGCAGGCGATCGGTCGAATCGCGCAGGAGGTGCTCACTTGGTTGCGCGAGGGTCTTGCCGCGCGGCAGAACGAAGAGGCTCGGATACGCGGTGGGAACCACGACTTCCTGCCAGTTCACTTCGCCCTTCAGGACTTCGGAGAAACCGATCTTAGAGCCAATGTCGAACGCCTCACGCTGCGCACCGCGGCGGAGATCGCCATCGATTAGCAGCGTCTTCGCGCCGGAGAGGGCGAAGGTGATTGCGAGGTTGGCAGAAATCGTCGATTTGCCTTCGTTAGGCACAGCACTCGTGATGAGCAGCGTCTTCGGACGCGGCCCATCGTAAGGCATGAAGAAGATCGAAGATCGGATGTTTCGATACGACTCGGCAAAGATATGCCGCGCGTCGTCGGGCTGAAGCAGGGTAACCTGGCCCTTCGTCTTCTCTCGTGGGATCTGGCCGAGCACGTTCTCGGAGAAGTGATGCTGGAACTCGCTGAGCGAGGCCATGCGGTCGTCGATCCGGTCGAGCAGCAGCAGGATGGCGATACCGGCGAGGGCGCCGCAGCCGAGGCCGATGAGGAGGCTCTTGATCAAGCCCGGGCGAACCGACTGCGGGTTCGACGCCATTTCCATGATCGAGACCTGGTCACCGCCGTCCACAACCTGCGAGACGCCAACTTCCTTGAGGTTATTGGTGAGGCGATCGTAAAGAGTCTTCAGCCGGTCAACTTTGCCTTTGAGGCGGTTGAACTGTGCGAGACGCTGGCTGAGGTCGAGCGCTTTCGTCTCCCATTCCTTGATGTTTGTCTGGAGGTTCTCCATCTGCTTCCCGATGGAATTACGACGGGTGGTGAGCTTCTCGACGGCGTCCGCGCGGAAGAGACCAATTAGGTTTTCCTGCTTCGCAATCTCGTCGTTGAGCTTGATGATCTTCGGATGCTTCGGACGGAGGTCGCGAGCGAGCGTGTCGCGTTCGGCCGTCAGGAGCTGCACGTTCTGCTTCGCTTTAAGGTAATCGCCTTCCGGACCGACGTCCGAAAACGGCATGCCTTGCGCTGCCTGTTCGCTGCCCGGCGCGCCCGGCGAGGCGCCGGCCTCAGGTTTGGCTCCCTGGCCGCGGTCGAGATTCTGGTCGAGGTCGAGCTTCTCAAGCAGTTCGTGCTCGGTTTTCAACTGCGCGTACTGCTGGTTCAAGCGCACCAGGTATTGCGCGGCACTGTTTCCCTCCTCCTGGATGAAGCCGATGTTATTCTGCTTCTGGAATTCAACGATCTCGTCTTCGGCGTTCCGAAGATCTTTCTCGACGCCGATGAGCTGCTCGGTGATCGCCGTCGTCACGGTGTCGCCCTGGTTCTCACGCATCCTTTTTTTGAAATCGACATACTTCTGCATCAGCGCGTTCAGATAGGCCTGCGTGTATTCCGGCGTCGTGCCGATCGCCTGCAGATCGAAGATGGAGGTGCGCGGCTTTTGCGTCACCGTGACGGCCACCAGCACGGGCTGCATCTCGGGATGGGTGGAGCGGACGAGAGCTTCCGCACTGCGGCGGACTTCCGTGCTCTGCATCAACTGGATCTGAGTGCCGTAGAAATTGACGTTGTCTTCACTGTAAACGGCGCCCTGGCTGATGTTCAGCTTGCCGGCGAGCATCATCTTCGAGGTCGAGAGGAACGACGGCGGCGTCTGGTAGATCAGCCATGCCTGCACGAAGAGGCCAAGGCAAATCGTGAGCAGTGGGATCCACCAGCGGCGCATCAACAGCGCCTTGTAGCGGTGGATGCGGGTGATGAACGACGTGGTCCAGGAAGCAGCGGCGGGACGATCGTGAGTCGTTGCTTGCATAAACCTACATGTTGATCAGACGCTGCGGGACGTAGACCTGGTCATCGGGCTGCAGGACGACATCTTCGTCACTGCGTCCTTCCTCGATGACGCGCTTGAGATCCACGACGAGAGCTTCCCCGTTCTTGCGGGTCAGCTTCACTTTGCGTTTGTTCGCGAAATCACCGAAGCCGCCGGCTCGGATCACGGCCTTGCTGACGGTGTAGGTTTCGTCGGCTGGAATTTCCTGTGGACCAGGCCCGCGCACGGAGCCGATCACGTAAACTTTGCCACGTGACTTCTCGCTTATGCGGTCCACCGCGATAATGACGGTAGCGTTGTAGTAATATTCCTTCTCGAGCGCGGCTTTCACCGCATAAGCGAGCTGCTTGCAGGTCCTGCCGGCAGCGGGGATGAGGCCGGCGTAAGGAACCTCGAGCTCACCATTGTCGTTGACGCGCAGTTGCTGTGATTGGTCGTCGCGATCTTCGACGACGCGGAAGCTGACATAATCGTTAGGGCCGAGGCGCTTCTTGTCGTCCAGCACGTTCATCGAGCTGGTGCGCATCACGGTGCTCGTGGTCGGCAGGTCGGCGGGCGCAGCGCGCGGGACTTCCGGCGGCGGCATCATCATCGGGCTCTGGTTGTTGTCCTGCTGCGTGCGCGCCATTTGTACGCTGGTCTGCGCCTGTAGCGGCGCGGCCGCGAGGCACGTCACGACGAGGAAGGTGTAAGCCTGAGTTTTCATGCAATTCCGACTTTCTCCTGGTTAGAAGCTGTAGGTGGCGTCGATGGAGACGCGATTCTGTCGGTAATCGCGGAACTCCACATCTGAGTCTTTCTGCGTGTATTGATAGCGGGCGCCGAGAGTGACGTGGCGCGTGAGTTGATAGCCGAGCGTGAGCGCGCCGCCGTAGCGATGCAGGTGCTCGTCGATGAAGCCGCCGGAGTCTTCCGCGTCTTCGTAGAATAACTCGGTCGAGAGCAGCATCTTGTTGATGATATTCCAGCTCGCAGTGTGGCGGATGTAGTTCACCTTGATGTAGTTCGAATTTACGCCGAGCTGCGATTCGTGGCCGGCGGAGAGGCGATGTGTGAGCGCCGCATTGATCCGGTGTGAGATGAGGAGGTTGATGTAGAAATCGTCGAGATCGCCGGAATCATCGAAGGCGAGGAAGTTGTCGTTCACGAGCGTTCCGTTGGTGAGCTCCACCTCGTTGAGGAAGCCGTCAGGGAACGGCCCGAGGAGGACCTGATCGCCATCGAAGCTGATTCTCTGGTAGCCGCCCGCGACGCGCAGCTTCACGTAGCTGGTCAGCTGGGTTTCGACGAACGCGCCGACGCTGAAGCTGTTCGAATCGTTGAGCAGATCCTTGTCGTAGCGACTGAAGACGTAGTTGCCTTCGACGCCGACGCCGGTGGTAGAGGTGGCCGCCACACTAAAGGAAGCCGTCAACGAATCGGCCTCGCGATCGAGATAATCGAAGTCGTCGTTCGTCGCGATGAACGTGTAGTGGTCGTAGCCGAAGGTGGCGACTGCCTTGTTCAAATCCCACAACACGGAAACGCCGGCGGTATTCTGGAAGCGGCCGTAATCGGCGACACCGCTCAGCCCTGGCTCACCGACAGGATCCTGCTCGAGGGAGAAGCGATCGTGGAAGTTGATGCGGAAATCGCCGACGAAGAGATCGAAGGACAATGCCGAACCGGGCGAAAGGAGCAGCCCGTTGGTATTGTATTCAGAGTGATCGGCGTAGAAGGCGTAGCCGATGCCAATGTCGAAACGCAGGCTGTTCAACTGCGTGATCGGCCAGAGCGCGTTGAAGTTGACCTGAGGCCGGAAGATGAAGTCCTCCTGCTGGTCGACTTCAGCGATGTTGATGTTGTCGTTGTACTCGAAACCCATCGTCGCGCTGAAGCGAAAGCGGACCGGACCGACGAGCAAATTGTAAGGGATTCGCTCGATCGATTGGCGGCGTGCCTCGGCGGCAGCTTCGCCGGCGAGCGACGGACGGACGCCGTCGTGCCCTCGGACCATAGTGGTCGCGAACAGGAACGGAACGAGGAGCGCGAGACCGAGACGTTTTGCGGTGTAGGCTTCGCAGCGGAGTGGTAAGTTACTGCTCATAGGTCCGGCGATCTAGGGTAGGCAAGCAGGTGCGGTACCAGAACAGTCGGAATACCGAATCCCTGTTCCGGCCGACCCCGCGGCAGGGCAAATTTCTGGTACATGGTGGTGGTGTTTCAGCACAGCTCGCGCTTCGTGGCGTCTGTTTTACTTACGGGAGATACGGACAGCAAGCGAAATCGCCATCCGCATCCACGATGAAAGGAACGCAATATCCCGCCTCTACTGGCTCGTACTAAGCTCCTTGTGAAAAAACCGCGGGGAATTGGCCCGGTCTAAGCTTGTGAAGAAAGCCGACATGAAAGCGCTTCCAACCCCAACCCGTCGCCGCGCGGCGTCCCTGATCCTTGCGGCGCTGATTTCCACCGCCGCTCTCAGCGCCTCGGCTCTGGCCCTTCCGGACGAAGGCGGCGCGAAAAACAACGTCGCCAAAAACCTCGCTCGCATGAACTGCGGCGCCAAGATCGAATGCATCACGCCCGATGGCCGCACCTCGAAGGTCACCACCGTTGGCGAGCAAAACCAAAGCGCCTCCGCGCTCATCATGGACGACGACACGCTCAGCTGCCCGTTGCAGGAAGGCGAAACGACGTTCATCATCAGCCTCGCAAACACCTCGATGCTCGATCGCTTCAAGTTCGTGAACGAGAACGCAACCGCGAAGGGCCAGCTGAAGATAGCAGTGTCGAATTATCAGCTGCCGGCCAGCAGCCCGAAATGGGTTGAGGTGGACGGCAGCATCGCGTTCACGAAGAAGCGCCTCTTTAAACTCTCAATGGTCGGAGTCGAAGCCCGCTACGTGAAACTCTCGTTCAACGTGGAGAAAGGCGGCCGCATCGCGGCGCTCGGCCTCTACGGCGGCGAAACGCTTCAGCGTTCCGCCGACCGCCAGCACAACATCAGCTGGGTTTCTCAAACCGTCGCGAGCAAGGCGCGCTCCCCGCGCCCCGAAGACCGGCTGAATTTCAACTTTGCGAATCTTTATGCAAAAGCGCGCGTCGTTTACGTCAGCTCCGGGATCGCGCCAGCCGCACGCCGCATGATCGATGACGATACGGAGGCAGGCTTCCGCTTTGCCGCGAATGATCCGCATCCCACCGTCATCGTCGAGTTCGCCGAAAGCGAGCGGCTGAACCGCGTGAGCGCTCGCTACCAGATGGCTGCCGGCCGGATGGACGTTTACCTGTTGGAGAAGCTCGCCGCAAATCCCGGCGATCTCGGCAACCTCCAGCCAGTCGCCTCCGTGACGGATCACGACGCCGGCAAGGCTGCCGTCGATTTCGACCCGCAGGGCGCCCGCTACGTCGCCTTGCGCTGGACTCCGGAAAGCGCCGACGCTGAACGCACTTTTGAAATCGCTGAAATAAACGCCTTCGGCGACACACCGCTTGCCATGCTCACCTCGAACGAAGCGCCGGACCTCTACACGAGCGCCTCCAGCGCGATGAGCCGCCCGGGTGAAATCAGCCGCGACATCAGCAGCACGCTCGGAACGATCGCGGTGCCGCCGGTGCTGCCGCAAGTCAGCCCTTAGGGAATCCGCGGACAATCTGCCGCACCGTCTCGCGCGCTGCCCCCTCTGCCTGCGCGTACTCGCCGGAGCCGATCAACGCCAGCTCGAGCAGACGTTGCCCTAGATTCCGTTGGCCGTTCCACGCCGCGCGGAGACGGCCCCGTGCATTCCACTCAAATGCCGCCGCCCCGTCGTACGGCGAGACCTTGTCTTCCTGAATGCAGACAAACACGAACAACGGTTGCTGTTCCTGCTCGAATTCGTAGACGCTGAACGGCAACTCGCCGGCGGCAGTCTGGACGACGAACGGCGCCCTCGTGCCCCGAAACGTTCTGCCGGTCGCCGGGAGACAAATTTCCGGCGAATGGCTGCGGGCCATCCCCTGCGCCGTGCGCTGCGGCTCCCAACGCGCGAAGAAGCCCCACCACCTTTCCCCGCCGCGGTCGGAGAGCCACGCCGCGCTCGTGGCGCTGCTGTAGCGAAGGATCGCGCGCGTGGCGTCGGCGATCGGCTGCTCGGCAAATCCCGGTGCGTCCTCCGGCCACTCCACCGACCAGACCGGCCGCAGCAGGAGTTGACGCTCGTTTGGGCGATACCAGAACTCCGTGAAGACGAAGATCGCGATCAACCACGTGACTGCAGCCGCAGTGCCAACCAGCCGCGCTTGGCAACCGTCCGCCAAACTCCGGCTGGGGGTTCTGGCCTCCTCCTCAGACTTTCGCGAGCGGAAGAGCCACGCCAGTCCCACCAGACCACCCATTCCCGCGATCAACACGATCGTGCCCACGAGGTCGTGTGCAGCGTGCAAAGCGTCGAAGCCACGTTGCGCCGCGATGCCGACCAACGTCGTGGCGCGTGCCACGTTACATAAAAACACCCAGCTGCAGCCGCCGATGAGCAGCAACACGCGCTGGAGCGCGGTCAGGCTGCGCACCTCACCCAGGAACAACGCCACCATGATACCCGCCTGGAGCGTCTTGACCCCGCTACAGGCGTCATCCACGCCGACGAAGCCGTTGTGCAGCTGAATGACGCTCCCGAGCTGAAATGCCGCCACGCCGATCCACCCGGCGATCTCCACGGCCGCAGTCGCCACTCCGTGAGCCAGGCTCTGCGTAACGACATTTTCCACCTGCACCGGCCACGGCACTGCTACCAAGGGGAAGAGAACCGGGAAAGCGAAGTGCCGCGTCCAGGAGCCGCCGCCCGTCATCGCCATCACCACGAGCGAGTAGCTCGCGACGAGCAGCGCCAGGACCCAACTAAGAAGCCGCCAATCCGGATTCGCCTCTTCGATTAACCGCACCGGCAGCAGCAAAATCAGCAGGGCGCTCAGCAGAAGGTGCCCGGTCGTCGCGGATATTGCCGGCGATGGCGTCGGCCGGCGCTCCCAACGCTGGTAGAACAACAGCGCGGCGAGCAGCGGAACAGCCCAGCCGTAATTGTACTGCGCATTGACGGTCCACTCCAGATGCAGGTTCCAGATCACCCACAGCCAAAGCAGCCCGGGGACAAGCAGCAGCGCCAGGCGGGGGGGAAACGACGCCATGGCGATGATCTAACGCCACCCTGCGTAGAACTCCAACCACCGAAGTGCGTATTTTCCACCGCCACGGCATCGCGTCTGCTTATAAGAACCATAATGTTCTCGCGCAGTGTAGTTTTGAGCTTCCTAGCCGTCGGCCTGGCAGTGTCCAGTCCCGATGTCGCCGCCGTGACGCTTGATTGGGACGTGCCCACGAACACTTGGACGAACGCAAACAACGGCTCGCCCATTCCGAACAGCTATGACGTAGATGGCGTCGCAGGAAATGATCTCACCATCACGATCTCTGGTCAGGTCAGCAAACTCCGGACGGAGCCCGTCAGCGGCACGCAGACGCCTGCTGTGATGTCAACATTGCAGGGCGGCATGGGAGGCGAAAAATCGCTTCACATCTACGCCAACGTCGGGACGAAAAGCGAAATCACGGTCTCGGTGTCGTTCTCCGCCACATATGTCCAGGGCGTCGAGAACGTTTCGTTCACTCTTTTCGACATCGACAAGACCACGGACAGCGAGTTCATCAGAAACATCTACGGCATCGCGCTGGACGGAACTTTGATCCCCGCGACCTTTTCCAATCTCGGCTCTGCCGTGGCGCTCACCGGATCAGGTCTGACCTCTCTGCTGACCGGCATCGCTGCTTCTCCCGATGGAAGCTCGAACGGAAACGTCACGATCAGCTTCGGCACCAACGTGATCAAGGGGTTCGCGTTCACGTTCGATAACAGTCAGGGTCCGCCCCGTACCCAGGAGTTCGGGCTACACGACATCTCGTTCACTCCCGTACCCGAGATCAACCCAGCACTTTCGGCCGTCGGCTCATGCCTGATGGCCATCAGCCTTGTCTTCCACCATCGATCACGTGTCCGATCGAGACGAAAGTAGCGGAAGCGTGGAGATCGCGCGTCGCGAGTTCTGCTGCCGGTGGGGCATTCGCCTGGCGGCCGCCCTCGCCATCGCTGGAGCTGGCTACGGCGGGTTTCAGCTCTATGGGACGTGGCGCCGGGATCATCTCGCGAAGCAAACCGCGCAATTCGTCGAACTTGGCGAATACCAGAGCGCGGTGCTCGTCGCGCGCCGCCTCCTCGAGCTCGATCCTGACAATCTCGCCGCCTGCCGCGCGATGGCAGAGATGGCTGAGAAAGCAGGCCGCACGGATGCGGTCACATGGCGCACACGGATCGCGCAGCGGGAACCTGCTGTGGTGGAGAACCAGATTGCTCTGGCAAGAACGGCACTCCGCTTCCGGCAACACGCTTTGGCTGAGAACGTCCTCGCGGCCCTGCCCGAAGCTGCTCGGCGAGGCGCTCAATACCACCAGGTGGCGGGCGCACACGCTCTTTCGCAGAACGACGCAGCGGGCGCCGAACGCCACTTCGCGGCCGCATGCGAAGCGGCACCGGACAATCCGCAACTCACACTCAACCTCGCAACGATCCGCCTTACATCCACGGATCGAGGCAAAGCTGAGGAGGCTCGCAGCGCTCTCGCGCAGCTTTCCGAGCAGCCCGCCGTGCGGACGGAAGCACTCCGTGCGCTTACCGCCGACGCTCTCGCGCGGAAAGGGCAGCACGCGGCAAAATGGGCGACACAGCTGCGCGCGCAGGAACGCTCCACGTTTGCGGATGCGCTGCTCTATTTCCAAGCCGTTGAAGGAACCGATGCAGCCGGGCCGGCGCTGGAAGCGCTGAAATCAAAGGCTGCGGAGTCGCCTGCCACAGCCGCGGAATTGATTACCTGGCTCAATCGCAACGAAATGGCGATCGTGGCCGCACACTGGAGCCAGCAGCTGCCGAAGGAAATCCTGGAGGCGCAGCCGGTGCCGCTCGCGATCGCCGAGGCCTACAGCTTCCGGAAAGATTGGACCGCGATGCTCCAATGGGTCGAAGGAAAAAACTGGGGCGAATACGAAGCCCTGCGCCTGGCCGTCGAGAGCCATGCTCTGCATCGGCTCGCACCATCCGACCGCCCATCAGCGGAAACTCAAACCGTCTGGCGCGCCGCTTTGAAAGCTGCTCAGAAGCGCCGCGAACAGCTGGTCGCAATCGCGCAGCTCGCCGAGGGCTGGGGCTACACCAGCGATGCTGAAGAGGCCTGGTGGCTCGTCGCGAACAGCAACGAACACACGCGCACCGGCCTTTCCGCGCTGCAGCGCATCTACAAAGCGAAGCAGGAGACGCGCGGCCTCTGGCGCGTAGCTAAACGCGCGATCGAGTTGAACCCGCGCGATCTCGTTGCTGCCAATAACTACGCGAGCTTCGGTTTGCTCCTGACCGGCGACAGCACCTCACGCCGGCTCGCCGCGAAGCTGCACACCGATCATCCCACGAACCGCGCGTTCGCCGCTACCTACGCGTTCGCGCTGCAACTCGAAGGCAGGCTCGCGGACGCGCTGAAGCTGATGGAGACGATGAAGGAGGAAGAGCTCCGGCATCCGGCGATCGCGGCCTACTACGTCGTGATGCTCGTCGACAGAGGGAACACCGACCGTGCCCGCGCCTTCCTTGTCCACGCGAAGCGCGCCACGCTGCTCCCCGAAGAGCAGCAACTCCTCACCGCAGCCACGCGGAAATTGCTTGCCAGCGAAACGCAAGAACGTTCTAAGACCGCGGCCGACTTTTAGTCGCCAACGCGCGCCGTGTGACGGTGCGATCCAAGGCTTTGCGTCTCTGCGCCACCACATCCGAAGTTCGCACCGGTGACAAAAACGAGCCGCGTTTTTGAGAACAAAAACGCTGAGCGCGGCCGGAGAACTGCCGTCGCCAAAATCGTCGCTGGTCCTCCCTAGCTAAGCTGCTGCTGTATGCCCGGAAAGCCTCTAAGAGGCACAGGACTAGCTTAGTTCTGATGTGGGTGCCGGTGACCTGAACCATGCGATTAGCAACCGAAATTCAGGCGGACGATCACTCGTTCGAAAACCAGGACCCGACACAACCAACCAGCACCAACCTCATCGCCCATGAAACTCATCGCCCTCGCACTTCCCTACAGAATGGATCGGCTCAATGCGCGCAACATCTTGCGCTTGTTGCCCGGGCTACGAATGACGCGGTTCGGGATTGGAATGTAATCAGCGGCGAGCTCTCCTGGCCCCAGGGCCTTGACGCTCTCCTCGGCTACGACCTCTCTGCCGTCCCGGCGGAGCTCGGGTTCTGGCAACAAAACGTCCATCCGGAAGATCGCGCCCGCACCAGCAGCGGGATCCGCGAAGCCCTCGCTAACGCAGAACACTGGAGCGGTGAATATCGCTTCCGCCGGGCGGACGGCACCTACGTGCATCTGCTCGAACGCGCGGCCATCGTCCGCAACGAAGCGGGCGTGGCCATGCGTTTCGTTGGCTCCTTGATGGACATCACCGCGCGCAAGCAGCTGCAGGATCAGGTGGTCCGCTCCCAGAAAATGGAAGCGTTCGGCCAGCTGGCCGGTGGCGTGGCGCACGACTTCAATAACTTCCTCACCACCATTCTCGGCTACAGCGACCTCCTGCTCGATGAGCTGGGCGTGAAGGGCAACATCGGCAATCACATCAGCGAAATCCGCGCTGCCGCCGGCCGAGCCGCCACCCTGACTTCACAACTACTGGCGTTCAGTCGCAAGCATCCGCTGCAACCCGCCGTCGTCGAGTTGAACAGCCTGATCACAAAAGTCGACCGATCACTCCTTCCGCTTCTTGGAGAAAACGTCTCCGTCGAGTGCCACCTGCACCGCTCTAAAGAAGCTGTGCACATCAAAGTCGATCCGAATCAGCTGACGCAGATCATAGTGAATCTTGCCATCAACGCACGCGACGCGATGGGCAAGCAGGGCCGACTGACCCTCGGCACCGGCGTCCGCCGGATCAGCGAAGATGTCCAACCCGGCGGATGCACTGATCCTTTAACGAGCGGCAACTACGCGGTGATCAGCATCACTGATAACGGCGCTGGTATGAGCGAGGAAGTCAAAGCGCACCTCTTCGAGCCGTTCTTCAGTACCAAAAACGAGGACCACGGCAGTGGCCTCGGTCTCGCCACTTGCTACGGAATCGTGCGCCAGAGTGGCGGACACATTTGCGTGGAGAGCGAACTCGGGCGCGGCACCACGATCACCATTTACCTTCCGAAAGTCGCCGCTCCGCCGGCTCCTGGTTACAACAAGCCAGGTAGCAAAAAACTACCGGTTGGGACCGAAACCGTCCTCGTCCTCGAGGACGACGTCAGTGTGCGTCATATCTCGGTGCGCGTGCTGCGATCGCTCGGCTACGACGTTATCGAAGCCGCGAACGGCGACGATGCGCAGGCGCTCATCAGCCTGGATGGCTCCAAGCAAATCGATTTGCTCCTCACCGATATGGTCATGCCGCAGATGAGCGGGAAAGATTTCGCTGACTGGCTCGCGCAAACGAGTCCGCAAACGAAAGTCGTCTTCATCTCGGGCTACATGAAGGAATCGCTGCACAACGGCGGTCCGCTCGACCACGAGGTCTTCTTCCTGCCGAAGCCGTTCGATGCGGAGCAGCTCGCGCAAAAGGTGCGGCAGGCGCTCGACGCGAAGCTGTAAACAGCTGTTAGGCGACGCGGTCCCGGTTCGCGCCTGCGATCAACCTCGCCGTCATCCCGAGGGACCTCAAATCGACAGCTCGATGAACGATCCCGCGTGAGTCGTGAACGGCAGCTGCGCGCTGATCCCGTCGGTGGAGTCAGACGTGGAGCGAAAGGGGGGGCCCTGCGGGAGGTCCCTCGCCGTCTGCGCGGCTCGGGATGACACGTCGCGCGCGTCTTGCGATCTCGGCATCGGTGCGGCGCGTGTAGACCGCCGGGCCCGCGCATCATCTGAAAACGTTGCCGCTCTCGCGCGACCGGTATATTCAACTCGCGTGACCACGTTCCTAGACATCGAGGCAGCGCGCGGTCGGATCGAAGGCGCTGTTTACCATTCCCCCTGCCCCCACTCGATCCCACTGAGCGAGATCACCGGCATGGAGATCTACTGCAAGCTGGATAACCTCCAGCGCACCGGCAGCTTCAAGGAACGCGGCGCTCGGAACGCCCTCGCGCAGCTCCCGCCCAAGCAGCAAAAGCGGGGCGTGATCGCGGCGTCGGCCGGCAACCACGCCCAGGCGCTAGCCTACCAGGGCAAATTGCTTGGCATCCCGGCAACGGTCGTGATGCCGATGTTTGCGCCGCTCATCAAGGTGAGCAATTGCCGCAAACTCGGCGCGACCGTAGTCATGCACGGCGCCCATTTCGGCGAAGCGAAAGCGCACGCGCACGAAATCGCCGAGCAACAGGGGCTCGCCTATATCGACGGCTACGATGATCCGGCGATCATTGCCGGGCAGGGCACAATGGGCATCGAGATCGTCGAGCAGGTGCCGGATCTCGATGCAGTCGTCGTCCCGGTCGGCGGCGGAGGGCTGCTCGCTGGTGTCGCGCTCGCAGTGAAAACGATGAAGCCAGCGGCGAAGATCATCGCCGTGGAAGCGGACCACGTGGCGAGCTTCTCCGCCGCATTGCGCGCCGGCGAACCGACTCGCATCTCGACCCAGCCGACACTCGCTGACGGTCTCGCGATTCCGCAGGTCGGCACGAACGCTTTCAACATCGCGAAGAACCTCGTCGATCGCTGCGTCGTCGTGAGCGAAGAGCAAATCGCCGTTTCCATCCTCCGGATCGTCGAGCTCGAAAAAGGAGTCGTGGAAGGATCAGCCGCCACTCCCCTCGCCGCGTGCTTGTCGGGTCAGCTGCCGGAGCTCGCCGGGAAACGCGTGGTGCTGCTGCTTTGCGGCGGCAATATCGATCCAAACGTGCTCAGCCGCGTCGTAGAACGTGGACTGGTTTCCGATGGCCGTTTGGCACGGTTCTCGGCGGTGATCAGCGATCGCCCGGGCGGTCTCGCGGACCTGACGGCGCAGATCGCCTCGAGCGGCGCCAGCATCAAGCAAGTGGTGCACGACCGCGCCTTTGCCGGCTCCGATGTTTCCGCGGTTCAGGTGTTGTGCACCGTCGAAACGCGTGACCACCAGCATCTCGCGGAACTTCGCGCGCGGCTGAAGAGCCACGGCGTGCAGACGCTCGACGCGAAGTGACCCTCAAAGGGGTCATCCCGAGCGAAGTCGAGGGATCCCGTGGTGGCACGGATCGGCACTGCTACGGGATTCCTCCACTTCGGTCGGAATGACCGCATAGCTTGAACGCTGCACACGGCTCCGTATCATCCTGCATGCACAAGGCGGATACGGATTTGCTCGAAAAATCGGCTCAGACTGGCACCTCAAATCCGCCGGGAACGCCGCTGAACGACCGCTTCGACGCTTTCGCGAGACGGCACATCGGTCCCAACGCCCGCTCGATTGCCGAGATGCTGGAAGCGCTCGGTTTCGACGATCTCGAGGCGCTGATCGATTCCACGGTCCCGAAAAACATCCGCCTTGAGCGGCCGCTGAATTTGCCCGCCGCGAAAGGTGAGCGCGAAGCACTCGCGGAGCTGCGTGCGCTGTCGCTGCAGAACAAGGTCATGCGGTCGTTCATCGGCGCCGGCTACTCCGATTGCGTCACACCGCCGGTGATCCAACGGAACATCCTCGAGAATCCGGGTTGGTACACGGCCTACACGCCGTATCAGGCGGAGATCGCGCAGGGGCGTCTGGAAGCGCTGTTGAACTTCCAGACGATGATCACGGATCTCACCGGGCTCGATATCGCAAACGCCTCGATGCTCGATGAAGCGACCTCCGCCGCCGAGGCGATGACTTTGTGCCGCAACATCGCCAGCGGCCGGGACACGTTCTTCGTCTCCGAGCTCTGCCACCCGCAAACGATCGAGGTCGTCCAAACACGCGCGCAGCCGCTTGGCATCAAGGTCGTGGTGGGCGACCACGAGTCGTTTGATTTCGCGGACGACGTCTTTGGCGTGCTGCTGCAATACCCCGCGACCGACGGCGCCATCATCGACTACGCCGATTTCACTAAACGCGCGCATGACGCCGGCGCGCTCGTCATTGTCGCCGCCGATCTGCTCAGCCTCACGCTGCTGAAACCGCCAGGTGAGTTCGGCGCCGATGTCGCTGTCGGTAACACTCAGCGCTTCGGTGTTCCGCTCGGCTTCGGCGGACCGCACGCGGCCTATTTTGCGACGCGCGACGCGCACAAGCGTCACATGCCCGGCCGCCTCGTGGGCGTATCCCATGATGCTGCGGGCCGACCAGGTTTCCGTCTGGCCTTACAAACGCGCGAGCAGCACATCCGCCGTGACAAGGCCACGAGTAACATCTGCACCGCGCAGGTGCTCCTCGCCGTGATGGCTTCGATGTATGCGGTTTATCACGGCCCGCGCGGGCTGCGCTCAATTGCACAGCGCGTCCACGAGTTTGCCGCGAAGCTGGCCCACGGGCTCACTGACCTCGGCTTTGAGATCGCGCACGACGAATTTTTCGACACGGTTCGAGTTGAGCTGGGGAACGCTGCGAGCGCCGATCTTTGTCAGCGCGCCGAAAAGCACGGGTGCAATCTGCGCGAGCTCGGGCCGCATGCGGTCGGCATCGCCGTCGATGAAACGACCACCGACGCCGACATCGAGACGCTGATGTCGATCTTCCGCGGCACGCACGTGCGCGACTTCGCCGATGATGATCTCGACGGGAGCGATTTCGGAATTCCCGATTTCCTGACGCGCACATCTGAGTTCCTGACGCATCCGGTGTTCAACACCTTCCACACCGAGACCGAGATGCTGCGTTATCTGCGCCGGCTCGAGTCGCGCGATCTCTCCCTCACCCATTCAATGATCCCGCTCGGGTCTTGCACGATGAAGCTGAACGCGACCGCGGAGATGTTTCCCGTCTCGTGGCCGGAGTTTGCCAAGCTGCATCCGTTCGCGCCTGAGTCGCAGACCACGGGGTATCGCGACATGTGCGAGCAGTTGGAGCAGTGGCTCGCGGAGATCACCGGCTTCGCGGCGGTCTCGCTGCAGCCGAACGCCGGCTCGCAAGGCGAATACGCCGGCCTCCTCGCAATCCGCGAATATCACAACTCGAATGGCGAAGCGCATCGCAAGATCTGCCTGATTCCGCAGTCGGCGCACGGCACGAATCCGGCCAGCGCTGTGATGGTCGGGTTCAAGGTGGTGCCGGTCGCGACGTTGAAGGATGGCGACATCGATGTCGCCGATCTGCGCGCGAAGGCGGACCAGCACAAAGACGATCTCGCGGCGCTGATGGTGACGTACCCCTCGACGCACGGCGTGTTCGAAACGACGATCCGGGAGATCTGCGAGGTCATTCATTCGCACGGTGGACAGGTTTACATGGACGGCGCGAACATGAACGCGCAGGTCGGCCTCTGCCGGCCGGGCGATTTCGGCGCCGACGTCTGCCATTTAAATCTGCACAAGACGTTCTGCATTCCGCATGGCGGCGGCGGCCCCGGCATGGGCCCGATCGGCGTCGCCCTCCATCTGCTCCCGTTCCTCCCCTCGCATCCGAAACTCAATGTTGCCGACACCCACCGGCAGCAGGGCGTCGGACCGGTCGCAGCGGCGCCATTCGGCAGCGCCAGCATTCTCACGATCTCGTGGATGTATATCCGGATGATGGGCGCCGAGGGGCTCACCGAAGCGACGAAGGTAGCGATTCTGAATGCGAACTACATTGCGAAGCGGCTGGATGGTTACTTCCCGGTGCTCTACAAAGGCAAGCGCGGCCTCGTGGCGCACGAGTGCATCGTCGATCTGCGGCAGTTCAAACCCGCCGGCTTGGAAGTAGAAGATGTCGCGAAACGGCTGATGGATTACGGCTTCCACGCGCCGACGGTCTCTTTCCCCGTCGCGGGCACGTTGATGATTGAGCCGACGGAGAGTGAGGCGAAGGCTGAGCTCGACCGTTTTTGCGAGGCCATGATCTCGATCCACGGCGAGATCCAGGAGGTGGTGAACGGAACGGCCGACAAACAGAATAACGTGTTGAAGCACGCGCCGCACACCGCGCGGCAGACCACGGCCGACGACTGGCAACGACCCTACTCCCGCGAACGCGCGGCGTATCCGGCGCCGTGGTTACGCGAATCCAAGTTCTGGCCGGCCGTTGCACGAATCGACAATGTCTACGGCGATCGCAATCTCGTCTGCTCGTGCCCGCCCATGGAGATGTTCGAGTAGCGGAGCACAGGCTTCCAGCCTGTGCAGTCGGCGGGCCGTCTCGCCTGCCGAATCGTTTGCAGAACACGCAGGCGAGACGCCCGCGTGCCGCACAGCCGGAGACGGCCGTGCTCCAACAAAAAGGCGGCGCATTGCTGCGCCGCCTTTGAAGTTTGGTTGCTGGCCTGCCTTACGGCTTCTCGGACGCCAGCGCTGGAGCTTTGACCCGGGAAGGCACCTCGCGCAACGCTGTGCCCGTGGTCTGCTCGACCGCCGCTTTGCCACCTTCGTGGTATTCCGCGTCGCCGTTCACCTGCCAGAGATCATACAGCTTGGTATCGGCGAGGATGTTTTCCACGCAGAGCATGGCAGTCATCATCGCGTGATCCTGGTTGTTGTACTTGTGCATCCCATTGCGACCAACGAGGTGCAGGTTCGGGAACCGCGCATCGAACTCGTTCACAATCGTAGACACGTGCCGTGTATAATCGTCATCGTAAACCGGATACGCCTTCTTCTGGCGCACGACCGTTCCATCGAGAACGTCGCCTTCCTTCGAAAGGCCGATCTGCATCAATTCTTTCTTCGCCAGTTCGATGAGTTCTTCGTCGCTGGAATCCCAAAGCCCGTCATTCTCGAAGCAGAAGTATTCCAGCCCGTAGCAGGCTTTGTCCGGATCGGGCACCATCTCGGGCGACCAGGAGCGGAAGTTCTGGATGCGGCCGACCTTCACGCTTGGGTCGTGGATATAAATCCAGTTGTCGTCGAACGCATCGCGGTTCTTCAGGATCAGCATGACCGTGAGGAAGTCACGATACTTGAGGCTGTTGGCGGCGTGCTTGGCGGCGTCGGAGACGCTCGGCTGGATTCCGTTCACCAGCTCGCGCATCGGAGCCGACGAGATGACATGCTCAGACTCGAGCGTGTGCACGTCGCCGTTCTGATCCTTGTAACGCAGCGTCCAGGCAGCCGACGTGCTGTCATATTCACACCCGACTACTTTGCAGCCCATCTCGATCTTACCACCAAGGGCCTGCGTCTTCTCCGCGCATGCTTCCCACATCATGCCGGGCCCTTTGCGTGGATACTTGAAGGAATTGATGAGCGTCTTGATGACGTTGTTCGGATCCTTTGGCTGCTTCTTCTGCGGAAGGAGCGCGTTCTTGATTGCACTGCCTAACGAGAGACCTTTGATGCGTTGCGCAGCCCAATCGGCGGAGATCTCTTTGCAAGGCATCCCCCACACCTTCTCGGTGTAGCTCTTGAAGAACGTATTGAAGAGGCGCTTGCCGAATTGGTTCGTCACCCAATCCTCGAAGTTCGTCGGATTTGGCACTGGGAACATGCGCGCCTTGGCATAGGAGAGAACGCACAGTGTCGACTTGACCACACCAAGCTTCATCAAGGCTTCCATCGCTTTCAGCGGATAGGCGAAGAACTTGCCGCCGTAGAAAATGCGCGACGAACGCGGCCGATCGAGCATGTCGTTAGGGAGGATCTCGTGCCAGAAGTCGTTAACCTCTTTCGACTTCGAGAAGAAGCGGTGCCCGCCAATGTCGAAGTGGAAGCCCTTATATGTCGCGGTGCGGGAAATCCCGCCGACATAGACCGGATCCAGTTCGAGGACGGTGACGTCGACGTTATTTTTGGACAGAAGGTAAGCGGCTGTTAATCCAGCCGGACCTGCACCGATGATCGCTACGTTTGTTTTCATGTTGTTGTTAAGCTACCCAGCCTCCCCGGGTAAAGTTGAAGACGTACCAGCCCTGCAGACTCAACCCGGCGGGCCAAAAGAGCACCGCAGTCGCCATCCCCGCCATGCGCAAAGCGGTTGGCGGGTTCCGAAACTGGGCCAAAAAGTGCAGAAGCGCCAGCACGATTAAAGCGTGCGCGCAGAACTGGTAACGAAGCATGCTCTCCATCTGCACCGACGCCACGCCGCTCACAGCGATGAAGAAAGTGATGAACGCGCAGGCGTAGAAACCGATGCGCATCTGCCAGCCGGTGCGCAGCCGGATGGCCGGGATCAGCTCACACAGCGCCACGAGCACGAATAGAATGGCGCCGAGCGTCATCGTCATCTGGCTGCCTTTCGTGGCGTCCTCGGCCGGCGGGATCAGCCAGCGATAGCTTTCTGCTTTGAAGAGCGCGAGGTAATCCGGCACCACAGCCCAGCCGGTCTCCTGCGTGATCATGTACAAATCCCAGCGGCCCCAGCGCACCATGCAGTAGGCGAAGAACCCCATTGCGCCTAGCGTGGCCACCGCCATCAGCGCCACCGCGCCTGCATAATGACGGAACCAGCCGCGAACGTTGGCGAGTCGCTGCCAGCCGCCGGTGAACACGCGGTGAATGACAGGAAACGCCGCGCAAGGAATCCCCACGATGCGCGTGGCCGACATCAAAATCCCATGCAGACCAGCGATCACCTTCGCCGTCCGGCCTTCCGCGGAGCTCCAGTAGATGAACCCGAGGAGCGCCATGAGGAAGAGTGATTCCGAGTACGCCGCCACCAGGAAAAACGCGGTGGGGTGGGCGAGCACCGTGATCGCGCCACACAGCTGCAGCATTGGCCGCACGTTCCAACGATCGCAAAAAAGGAAGAAGTAGCTCCAAAATCCCCACGCCGCGGCTTGTGCCGTCACCAGCAGTGCGTCGTAAGTGCTCAGGCCGGCCCAATGGTGCAGGGCGCCTGCGATTGCCGGATACGCCGGAAAAAATGCAACGTTCGATACTTCCATCATCTTGCGCGCCATGGGCGGCAGGATCGTGTCGTAGCCACGGTCGATGATGTTCGCGAACCAATAGCTGTCGTGCTGCACGAGCGTGCTGTAGCGGTAGGAAAGTGGTCCCTCCGGCGCGAGCAACACCACCGCCACGAACAACTGCGCGAGCGTCAAAAGGAGGCCGGCCAGGACAGCACGGAGTGGGTTGCGTT
>JACDCC010000372.1 GCA_013694595.1 Chthoniobacterales bacterium | reverse complement strand
ATCATCAACACGCGTTCGCCTGCATTTTACAAAGCCGACTTCGCGGCCATGGTCGCCGAATGCCGCGGTGATTGGCTGCTCAAGATCGATTACGACGAGGAGCTCAGCCGGGAATGGCACGATCCCCGTTGGCGGGGAATCCTGGAGCAGGATGAGTTCACATACTTTTGGGTGCCGCGACGGTGGGTTGTCGGTGCCGGTAATTACATCGCTTCCGAACCCTGGTGGCCGGATTGGCAGCTGCGGCTCTTCCGCAATCGGCCGTCCGACATCATCTTTCCGAAGCAGCTGCACGAGACGATGCAGATGACCGGTCCAGCTGGTTACCTGCGTACGCTCGCGATTCATCACCACGATCTGCGGGTCGCGTCCCGTCCAGCACGCGAAGCGAAAGCCGCCACTTACGAAAAGCAGCGCCCTGGCGGCGGGTTGGGTTTTTTCTACGTCTACGAAGATCACCAGCTTCCCGAGCTGCCGCTGCCGGATGCAAGCGCCTTCGCGCCCGGTCGGGAGGTGTCGCGGATGCAAATGCTCTCAGACGAGGAGATCACGCAACTCAGCATCAATGCGGATGCGCCTCCGACACATGTCCCGGCGCGCGGGATGTTTTGGGCCAACGTGACACTGACTAATGGAACCGACCGCGTGATTTGCACCGGCGCTCCTTTCCCGGTGAATTTTGCCTACCACTGG
Organism: Chthoniobacterales bacterium; assembly: GCA_013694595.1. GTDB lineage: Bacteria > Verrucomicrobiota > Verrucomicrobiia > Chthoniobacterales > UBA10450 > JACCTI01. Next base: position 2,237 of record JACDCC010000372.1, on the reverse strand, counting down.
CTCGACACGACAACGGGGAACGCGGTTGTCTTTGATGGCGAACGCACCGCCATCCTGCCCGAACTGCCGCCGCAGCAAACCGCGAACTTTCGCATGTTCGTCACCGCACCCGCGCAACCCGGAGAATACGTGCTGCGAATCACGCTTGTGCAGGAACAGGTCCGCTGGCTTGATCAGCAAGGCGCGGAGAGCACGCACGATTTTCAAGTCTCCGTCATCGCTCCGGGGAGCACAGGCTGCCAGCCTGTTCCGTCCGGCAGCCTGCCGGACGGTTCTTGAAACGCGGGCGGCCATGACGAATCCGCCTCCTCCTCCCCTGAATGCCGCCCGATGTTCGCGGCAGGCTGCCGCGAACTGCGGGCTGGCAGCCCGCGCTCCCCTGCACAAAAATCATCCTGATGCCTGATCGCGCCTCCATTCACGCCGTCACGGTGACGCAAAACACGTCCGCGTTCACCGAGCTGATGCTGCGCACCCTCTTCCTCACAAACGAGCTCGGCGGCTTCGAGTTCCGCCTCACCGTCCTGGACAACAACTCGAGCGATCCGAAATTCGGTGCTCTAAAGGCGTACCTCGGTGCGCAACAGATCCCGCTCGCCCCCACCGGTTTTTCCTACTACGTCGCCGCGGAGCAACACGGCGCCGCGCTGACGGATTTCGTCCGCGATCACGCCGACTGCACGCACTACCTCTTCCTGGACGCCGACATGTGGTTCGTAGAGCAGAACACGATCGCGACGATGCTGCACGAACTGCAGACCGCGCCGCCGAACACCTTCGCAATTCAGGCGCGGATCTTCGGCTATTACGTTGGCTTTGTTTACGAAGGGCGTGATGGCATCCCTGGCACAAACGCGTTCGAACACATCGCGACGTGGCCGATTGAGTTCGAGGGTCGTACCTACAAAAACATCTACGCGACGCGCTGCAGTCCCGTTTGTTGCCTCGTTGCGAATACACCGCTGTTCCGCGAAGTCGTCGCCGCTGTCGGACTGAGCCAGGCGATCCGCTTCGGCATCGGTGAAGTCATTTACCACGATACTTTCAGCCTGATGACGCACGTGATGGCCACGCACCGGCAGCAGTTCCGCGTCTCATCGCAGATCGTGAATCACTTCACGCAGACGAGTTACGTAAATGCCGATCGCAGTGTGCGCGAGCGCGATTGCCAGTCGATGCTCGATGAGCTGCGCGAGGGACGGGGCAACACGCACCCGCGCTTCCGGCGTCCAGAATCACTTTTCCCAACTCGGTGAAGAAACATCGACGCTCTTCATTGCGCTCGACTCCCGCGGCTCCCTCGACGGCCGGCGCATCAGATACCAAACACCACCTGGGATGCTCCATAGAAGCTCATTCGCGACTCCCAATAATGAAACGCCGACGGCAATTTCCTGCACCGCGATCCCAGGCTGACCGGCAGCTGTTACTCCCATGTGTGTGAAGTATCCGATCAGGAGAAGCTCCCGTAAGCCGTGGCCGTTAATAGTGACCGGCATCATCACAAGAAAAAACAGCACCGGCATCATCAGCAGCACCTGGCCATAGCTGATTGTCACGTTCAGCGCTTGCGCGAAACAATAGAAGATAAAGAAATTCAGGCCGTGTAGACCCAGCGAGACCGCGAAGGCAGCGAGCGAGGTAAGATTGAAGCCGAGGTTATTCTTTGCCGCCGCCAACGTCCTCCCGATCCTGCCGACGAGCTGTGTCGACCTGAAACGTCGCAAGAGGAGCCAGCCGATTAATCCCCCGCACATCGCCAGCATCACCATCAAGATCGTAAACGCGCCGATCGAAACTTGTTGGTCCGAGAGGAGTCGCAGCGGCAGCGGATCGACGACAAACGCAATCGCGGCCATCAGCAGCAGCGCCATGAGTGCCGCTAGGCGGTCCGCCACAACGGTGGCAGCAGCGGCGGCCTTACGATCCGGCGCCACGCGACAGAGCTGGTAGATCTTAACGACATCGCCACCGGTGCTCCCGGGAAGGATCGAATTGAAAAATTGCCCCGCCCAAGTGAGAGAGAAGAGTTCCGAGAATGAACTTTGGATTCTCTGCTGGCGCAGGAATATCCGCCACCTGATCGTTAGAGTCGCGATCAGCAACGGAGTCAGGGCCGATCCGAGGAGGACCCAGCCTGGTGCGACGCGTCTTAGGAGCAAACCGAGAGCCGTCCAATCAACGCTCCGCGCGACGTATGCGATCAGCACTGCAGAGACGACACACCGCAGCAGGAA
>JACDCC010000363.1 GCA_013694595.1 Chthoniobacterales bacterium | reverse complement strand
ATCCGGATCAACGGCAAGCCGGCGACGGTGATCGGCGTGATGCCGCCGAAGTTTAAGTACCCGCAGAACGAGCAGCTGTGGGTGCCGTTGTATAATGAATTTCCGGTGAAGCCGCGCGGCGCCCAGGACGCGAACGGTGTGCAAATCCTAGCGCGCCTGAAGCCGAACATGAGCATCGACCAGGCAAACCTTGAGGCGGTGGAGATTGCGCGCCGCCTGGCGAAGGAATACCCGAAGACGAACGGCGATCTGGTTTCCGCGCGTGTCATTCCGCTCCTGAATGCATTCACCGGCCCGCAGATGCGCGGCACGATCTACGCGATGCTTGGCGCCGTCGTAATGGTGCTGCTGATCGCGTGCGTGAACGTGATGAACATGCAGTTCGGCCGCGCCGCGCTGCGCGCGAAGGAGCTGGCGATCCGCGGCGCGTTGGGTGCGACACGCGGTCGACTTGTCAGGCAAATGCTGACGGAGAGCTTGCTCGTCGCTGTGCTGGGAACAGTGATCGGCGTGCTGCTGGCATATTGGTCACTCGACATGATCACCAGCTATATGCGGTCGATGGCGAACCCGCCGCCGTATTGGCTCGTCTTCTCAATCGACGGTCCGGTGCTGCTGTTCACCATCGCTATCACACTCCTGGCGACGATCGCCTCCGGATTGATCCCCGCGATGCTCAGCTCCCGCCAGAATCCCGCCGAAGTCATGAACGAAGGCGGGCGCGGCAACAGCAGCCGGCTGGTGAATGTCCTGACGCGCACGCTCGTGATCGCGCAGATCGCGCTCAGTGCCGCGCTTCTGGTCGCGGCGACGTTCCAAGTGAAGTCGATCCGCAACCAGACGACTCTCGATTACGGCTACGACGAAGAGGCGGTTTACACCGCGCGCATGGGCTTGATGGAGGGTGATTACCCGGGGACCGAGGCGAGGCAGCAGTTCTTTGTGAAGGCTCTGCGGGGACTTCGTGGGAACCCGGAGTTTAGCGGCGCTGCGATGACATCCCGCATGCGCATGACGTTTGCCAACTTCGGGCGCTATGAAGTGGACGGGAAGACGTATGTCACCGATCGCGATCGGCCGCAGGGGAACTCGGAGGCCATCTCCGACGGTTATTTCCAGCTACTCGGCTTGAAGATCATCGAGGGGCGCGACTTCACGATCGAGGATAGCGATGGACGGCAGCCGGTGGCGATCGTCAACACCAGTTTCGCCCGCAAATACTGGGGCAACGAGAGTCCCATTGGGCGCCGCATTCGGCAACATAACCCGGCGCAGCCGGCGGAATGGCGCACGATCGTCGGCGTGGTGCCGGATACCCAGATGCAGGGGCCCTTTAACCAGCAGACGGACCAGGGCGGTTTTTACATTCCGTTGTTAGGCGTGCCGCCGGCGCCGCAGTTTGTCACGGTGATCGTTCGCCCGCAGGTAGGGCAGCGTGCGGAGACACTCGGACCGGCGCTCGGCCGCGCCGTGGCGCAGATTGACGCAAACCTGCCGGTGTATTTCGGCGGCACACCAGCGCGGCTGCACGATGAAGTGCTCGGTATCAATCGTCTGATCGCGACGCTGTTCACCATCTTCGGAATCGCTGCGGCGGTGCTGGCGGCGGTCGGTCTCTACGGCGTGATGAGCTTCAGTGTGAACCAGCGGACGCAGGAGTTTGGCATCCGGATGGCCCTCGGTGCAGACACGGCGCGCATCATGCGCCTGGTGCTGCGCCAGGGAGCAGTTCAGCTCACGATCGGGCTCACACTCGGCATCGGAGCGGCGGTGCTCTTGCTCGGCGTGGTCGGTCGCGCCGCGTTGCAGAACTTCCTCTTCAAGGTAAACACCCTCGATCCGATCATCTACTGTGCAGTTGCGGCGCTCCTCACTGCGGTCGCTGCCATGTCGTGTTTCCTTCCCGCTCGTCGCGCGACGCGGGTGAACCCTATCGTGGCTCTCCGCGCGGAATGACGATCGACGCGCCTGTGGCGCGAACAACGCGCTTTGCCTGAGAGACTAGCCGGCGAGGAGATACATCGCAGCGAACGCC
>JACDCC010000333.1 GCA_013694595.1 Chthoniobacterales bacterium | reverse complement strand
CGCGCTTTCATCCTCAGCATGAGCGGCGTCATTTTCGGCGTCGCAATTTTCATCTGCACGCAGGCGCAAACGCAGGGATTCGCGCGGCACTTCATCAACTCCACCCTCGGCAGCAACGGCTCGTTAGTCCTGCGCTCCCGGTTCCAGCCGCTCGGGGTCGGGATGCTGGTGCCGCCGAAGAACTCCTCGAACAACCCGAAGGCAACGCATCGGCGCTACCTCGAAGGAATCACCAACGCGCGCGAGATCATGCGGGTCAGCCGGCAATTTTCGAACGTGGCCGGCGCTTCGCCGGTGCTCCGCGGAACGCTGAGCGCGCGCTCCGGCTTTGAAAACGCGACGGTCGATCTCTTCGGGATTGATGCGCCGCTGCATCTGCAAACGACCAATCTAACCGACCAGCTGATCGACGGATCGTTTCAGGACTTCCGCGACAACGGCACGTCCGTGATCGTTGGCTCGAAGCTCGCGGAGATCTTGAACGTAGTGGCGGGCGACGCCATCCAGCTTCTCTCGCCCGGCGGAGAATACTGGCGCTTCACGGTCGCGGCCGTCGCGCGGAGCGGTGTCGGCGCGATTGACTCCAGCCGCGTCTATTCGCACGCCAAAGTCGCCCAGACGCTCCTGCGCAAGCCGTTCGCCGCTTCGATGATCATCTACAAGCTGCGCGATCCGGAACGCGCGCCGGAGTTAGCGAAACACTTCGAAACGCTCTTCCAGCACGACTCGCAAAGCTGGCAGGAACGCGAAGCCGCGAATCTCCAGCTCTTCATGATGCTGCGGATGTCGGCTGCGATCACCGTCTCACTCATCATCCTCCTCGCGGGTTTCGGCATCTTTAACGTGCTGACGATGTCGGTGCTCGCGAAGGTGAAGGAGATCGCGATTTTGCGCTCGATGGGTTACCGCAAAGGGGACATCAGCGCGATCTTCCTGTGGCAAGGCGCGATGATCGCGGTAACCGGTTCCGTCATCGGCTGCATCGTGGGCGCGCTGCTGACGTGGGGTGTCTCGCACATCCCGATCAAGGTTCGCGGCCTGCTCGTTGCGGATCACTTTCTCGTCACGTGGGACTGGCGTCACTACCTCTCGGCCACGGTGCTGGCGGTGATCGCGGTGGCGATTGCCAGCTACGTCCCCGCCCGCCGCGCGGCTCAGCTGCCGCCGGTGGCGACGCTGCGCGGCTCCAGCGTATGAGAAACCACGAGGTCTGTCTCACCTGCGACGGGTTGGAGCGTTATCTCGGCGAAGACGAGTCGCGCGTGCATGCGCTCCGCGGGGTGTCGCTCAGCCTGGAGGCGGGGACGGTGCACGCGGTCGTCGGACCGTCGGGCTGTGGCAAGAGCACGTTGCTTTACATTCTAGGGTTGCTCGATCAGCCAGATGCCGGCCACATCACGATCAAATCAGAAGCGGTCTCGCAGTTGCCCGACGATGAGCTGTCGCGGAGACGCAACGAGCTCATCGGCTTCATCTTCCAGTTCCACTTCCTGCTGGAGGATTTCAGCGCGCAGGAAAACGTGATGATCCCGATGCGCCGCCTCGGAAAGCTCTCCGAAGATGAGATGCTCGATCGCGCTGCGACCCTGCTCGAGAGCGTCGACCTTGGTGAAAAACGGGCGCGGCCGAGCCGGCATCTCTCCGGAGGCGAACAACAACGCGTCGCGATCGCGCGGTCGTTGGCTAACGATCCTGACGTGATCCTGGCGGACGAACCGACCGGGAACCTCGACACCAAGAACTCACATCGCGCCTTCGAGTTACTGCAGCGGATCGTGCAGGAACGCGGGAAAGCGCTGCTGCTGGTCACGCACAATCCGGATATCGCGGAGTTGTGCGATTGGATTCACGAGATGAAGGACGGCCGGATCGTGAACGTGCACCCGCGCGGCACGCGGCCGGAGGCGATCAGTCGATGAAGATTTTCCTCACGGGCGCGAGCTCCGGAATCGGGCGCGCCACAGCGGAAGCGCTCACGCGGGCCGAGCATGAAGTGTGGGGCACATCGCGCGACGCGAGCCGGGTGCCCGATCTGCCGGGGATGCGCGCTGTCCGTCTGGACCTGGCGGACCGCGCCTCCATTCACGACGCGTTTCGACACGCTGCAGCGGAAGCCGGTGCTTTCGACGTTGTGATCAACAACGCCGGCAGCGGTCATTTTGGCCCGGCCGAGCTTCTCACGGCGGAGATGTCCCAGGAGCAATTCCAGACGCTGGTGCTCGCGCAAATCGAGCTTTGCCAGCTGGCGCTACCTGCGATGCGCGCGCGGAACGACGGCCTCATTATCAACGTCACGTCCCTCGCGGCGCGGCTGCCGGTGCCGTTCATGGCCGCATACAATGCCGCTAAAGCTGCGATGGCTTCGTTCACGCTGTCGCTGCAGCTGGAGCTGGGCGACACTCGGATCCGCATTGTCGATTTGCAGCCGGCGGATATCTCGACTGGGTTCAATGATTCCGTGCGCAAGACAGACGACTCGGATACACCAGTGCCCCCGCGGATAAGCCGCACGTGGAATGTCGTAGATCGAAATATGAAAGAGGCTCCGAAGCCGGATCTTGTGGCGCGTCGGATTCTCGAGCTGATTGTGGACGAGAACCCGCCACCGCGCGTCACGGTGGGCGGCGCGTTTCAGGCGAACGTGGCGCCATTGATCGACACTTTTCTGCCGCAGCGCGTTCGACTCTGGGGTTTGAAGAAGTATTACGGGATCTGACAACGACATGGGAAACGGGGCAGTAACGGAAGCGGTGATTTTAATGGCCGGTATGGGCTCGCGTCTCGGTCGCGCCGGCGGCGCCTTGGCAAAGCCGCTGGTTCAGATCGCGGGACGGCCGCTGATTTGCTACACGCTCGATGCTCTGCGGAATGCGGGAATTCGCACCGTGCATGCCGTAATGGGCGCGAACAGCGAACGACTCGGCGCTGAGCTGGCGCCGTTGTTCCCGGCGGGGTTCCGTTTCAGCACGATCCTCAATCCCGAGTGGCAGAAGCAGAATGGCGTTTCCGTGCTCGCTGCCGCTGGTCATGTGCAGGCGCCGTTCGTGCTCGCGATGGGCGACCATCTCTTCGATTTCGCTCTGCTCGAGGCGCTGTTGGCCGGAGCCGATCCGACGCGGGTGAATCTCGCGGTCGATCGCAAGATCAGTTCCATCTTTGATCTCGACGACGCGACGAAGGTGCACGCGGACGGTGATCGGCTCACCGAGATCGGGAAGCAATTGGGCGTCTACAATGCCATCGACACCGGCGTTTTTGTCTGTCCCGACGAGATCTTCACCTACTTGAAAGCAGCGCAACGCGACGGCGATTGCAGTTTATCGGACGGGGTGCGGCTGATGGCGGCCGACGGGAAAGTACGCGCTGTGGATATCGGAAATGCCTGGTGGCAGGACGTCGATACGCCGGAGATGCTCGCGCGCGCCGAACAGGAATCAGCTCGCCTCTTGCGGCAAAGCCGCTGCGGGAGCGCGGAAGAACGCGTTCCCTGCGAGCGCTGAGCTGATCGCTCCTACGCCGAGCAGCAAGTGCAGGATCAGCTCGGGCCAGCCGGCGATCGCCAGCACCAGAAACGCCAGGATCGCCATGTCACGTTTCGTCATCACCACCAGCCACCAGGCTACGGTTTCGCCGAGCATGAGAATGCCGGAGCGGTGGAAGAACTCGTGGTGCCGGTGGTAAAGCGCACCGTTAAGGGCCGTGGTCACCGGCTTTTTCGCAGTGCGCGAACGACGCAGGAACACAATGCCTTCACTGAGCAAAACACAAACGCCCGCCAGCAGCCCCTCGGCGATGTAGAACGAATCCAGATAACCGGCGGCGGGCGTATAGCGCGCCAGTCCGAGTCCAAGACAGACGGCGAGGAGCACGTTGCCGATCAAATCACACATGCTGTCGAGACGCCGGCCCGAGTCGGTGTGCAGAAATTTCGCGCGCGCGATCTCGCCGTCGCAGCCGTCAAGAATACTGTAGAGCTGGAAGATGAGGCAGCCGATGATGATCGACAGCGCAGTGCCTTGGAGCAGCGCGAAAGAGCCGGCAAGTGGCAGGACGAAAATCGACAGGCTCCACGTGGTCGGCATCAGGTTCGTTCTTAGGAGCGAGTGAGTGATGAATCGGGAGATCGGCCGATTCAGATGGCGGGAAACTAGTCCGTCCTGCGACTTTCCCGCGTGACGCAAAAAAGCGCGTTCGCAGGCCGGGATTTCCGTCGGGTCCAGCAGGTATCGCCATAGCGGACCCAATTGAGGAACCGAAGCGGACTGAAGCGCGCGTCGCACCCGGTCGATCTTCTCCTCCCATGACGCTGCGCCACGCAGACTCGGAGCCATCCCGGCCTCGAGCAACGGAGCGATGGCATTGCGGTAGAGAAACACCCGCGTGCTGAGCACGAGATCGAAGGCGTCTTCGTTGTGCACAGACTTTTCCGTCGAATGGCTGACCTCCAGGTTGGCGAGCCGCGGATCGTCGGCGATTGCTCGCAGACACGATGGCTCGTCCTTCCACTGCACCGAGACGCTGATCGGCGCCCTCTGGTCCGCGAGGTCGGTGTATTCGTTCAGGCAAAGAAGGATGCGGTGCAGCTGCGGCAAACCAGCGGCATGCCAGTCGGCTGATTCGTCCGCGAGAACCAGGACGCGTTGGAGGAGAGTCTGCTCTGAAATCACAGCGTGGTTCTTAGGCCGCGATCGCTCGCCGATAGATTCGGTACGTCTTGTAGGGGTCGGCGCCGATCGCCTCCATGAAACGGTTGATCATATGATTGTCTTCCAACGTGAGACTACACTCGCCGAAGTAGCCTCTCTTTAACATCCCATTCTCAATCACGCGCAGCACCAGCATTTCCGCGACGCCGCTTCGTCGAAACTTCGGCGCCACGCCGAGAGCGACCAACCGCATGCGCCTCAAGCGACTTTTGTGATATAGAAGTTTTGCCAGGCCGATGGGAAGCCCGAATCGCGTGAGGCGGCCATTCACGTGCCGCAGGGCGTCGTTGAGGTCAGGAACGCAGAGGATGAACCCGGCAGGCTGCCCCTCCACCTCAGCGATCAGAGTGAGGTCGGGAATGACAAGCGGCTTCAGTTCCTTCGTCATGTAATCGAACTCCTCGGGCGTGAACGGCACGTAACCCCAGTTGTTCTGCCACGCTTCATTGTAGAGCTCGCGCAGTCGGCGGCTTTCATCGCCGATCTGCTTTAGGTTCACGGGGCGAATGTTTGGCAGTTGTCGGTTCTTCAACGCGGAGGCGAGGCGGCGGAGGCGCTTCTCGGCGCGTGCCGGATCGGCAAACCACCATGCGTAAAGATCCATCGCTTTCGTGAACCCCCACGCCTCGATCAGGTCTGCGTAATACGGGGGATTGTGCGCCGTCAAAATCATCGGCGGATGTTCGAAGCCGCGCACCAGCAGCCCGCAGACGTAGTTCGTCGAGTAGTCGATCGGTCCCATGATCTCCGAGCGCCCGCGCGCGCGGAGCCAGTCAGCCGCACGATCGAATAACGCCGACGCCACCGCCGGATCGTCGATTGACTCGAACAACCCGAAGCAGCCGACGTTGCTCTGATGAAGCGCGTTATAATGCGGATCGTCACTCGCCATGATCCGCCCGACGATTTCGCCGCCACGCTGCGCGAGAAACAAAGCCGCGTCGCCGTGCCGAAAGAACGGATGCTGGTCGCGGTCGAGGAACTCTTTCCGTTCGATGATCAACGGCGGCACCCAAACTGGATCCTCCTCGTAGATGCGCCACGGGAACTTGATGAAAGCCGTCCGCTCAGCCGCTAAGGCGACCTGCGTAACCTCGATCTGACCCACCGCTAGCGCGCCTCCTGCAACCGCGCTAGGAGCGAGCGGTACACCGCATCGTGCCGGAACAAAACGTACGCGAGGAGCACGTTCATGATTGTGACCTCCACGACGAGATACCACACCGGTTGGCCCAGCAGCAGAAACGTGAACAACACCAACATGCGTGGATTCGTCGCGAGACAGTTACACCACTTGACCAGCGGCTTGCAGGCCGCGCGATATGCATCGCGCAGCCATTCTGGAATCGCAGCGGCGGTCGCAAGACGAAGACGCAGCAGATTCGGAGCGAGCGCCTCCTGCTGACGGGTGTAGTTCAGGTAATTCCGCAGCCCGATCTTCTTCAGGAAGTCACTCCAGCTCGTTGCGTCGTATGCAGCGCGCACTGTCTGGGATGCGTTGACATCTGCGCTCCGCGTGCCCGCAACGAACTGCAGATAACCGTAGCGATAATAATCGATCATCATGCTCTGCACGGCGTGGCTCATCCCAGCCGCCAGCGCCAGCAGCCACACCGCCGCCGATCCGCCTTCCGCCATGTAGCGGAAGCAGAGGTGAACATAGACGCTGAGGAAGACCACGTAATCGGCAAATCCGTCGACGATCGCGCCATGCAGGCTGCCGCGATTCGTGAGACGCGCGAGCTGACCGTCGGCGTTGTCGAGCGCATTCGTGAAGATGTGGAGACAGATGCCGAGCGCATTCAGGCGCAAATCGCGATAGAAGTAAAAATGACCCGCCGCGATGCCGATCGCGGCGCCGAGCAGCGACACCATGCTCGGCGTAAATCGTAGCTTCGCGAAGAGCAACGCCAGCCGGTAGCCGATTGGCCGGTAAAAGTAGATGTCGAGCACGCTCTCGACGTCACGCGCCTTGTAAGTGCTCTCGAGACCTGCGGGTGAAGGTTGCGCCGGGGCCGCCATGGCGGGAATCAGCGCGCCACGGGATCAGGCTTTTTGGAGCAGATCGGGAACAAGCGTGTCCTCGAGGATGTTCAACGCCTCGTCGAGATCAGCGCGAGTGTGATTCGCGGTCACGCAGGCGCGGAAGCAGATGCGGTCCTCCGGCACCGCGGGGTAATCAACCGGCGCCACCCACAAACCGCGCCGACGGAGCTCGTGTCCAATCCGATACATCCGGCCGCGCTCGCCCACGATCAGCGGCATGATGTAAGTGTTGGAGGCACCGGTATCGATGCCTAGCGAGTTCGCCTGGGAGCGAAAATACTCCGCGTTCTCCCACAGCCGCTGCCGCGCTCCCGGATCGCGTTGCGCCAGCTCCAGCGCTTTCAGGATTGCGGCCACCACCACGGGCGGCAATGCGCATGAGTAAACGTAGGAGTGCGCGTAGAACCTGAGATACTCGATCGTCTCCCGCGCACCGGTCACGAAGCCGCCGGCCGCGCCGAAGGCCTTAGAGAAAGTGCCATAGACGAGCGGAATCCGGTGCTCCACATCATAATGTTCCGCCGCGCCGCGGCCATTGCTGCCGCAGGCAAGCATCGAGTGGGCTTCGTCGATAAACACGCTCGCGTCATGCGCCTCCACCACGTCGAGCAGCGAATCGAGCGTCGCGAAATCACCATCCATCGAATAAATACCTTCTACGATCACCAGGTTCCGTTTCCCCTGGCGCCGGCTTAGGGCTTCGTCGAGTGAAGCAGGATCGTTGTGCTCGAAGCGGTCCACGCGCGACCGTGAAAGCACCGCCCCATCGCGCAGACTTAGGTGCGATCGGTTATCCATGATGGCGACGTCGCTTTTGCGCAGCAACCCCGCGATCGTCCCCATCGCGCCGCCAAATCCGCTATTGAAGAGCATCGCATCTTCGCGCCCGAGAAAATCCGCCAGCGCGCGCTCGAGCTTGCGGTGCAGGTCGGTCATGCCGGAAAGCATCGGGGAGCCGCAAGCACCCATGCCGTACTTGCCGAGCGCGCCATGCGCCGCTTCGATCACTTTGGGATGGTTGGCGAGCCCGAGATAATTGTATGAGCAGAGATTGATGACCGGCTGAGGCTTGCCGTCGTACTCGATCGTGGTCCGCGCATCTGCGCTCTGCAGCATCGCAGGCTGGTAAAGCTGCGCTTCCCATGCGGCGCTCTGGCGCCACTCGGTCCAGCCAGCGGGCGGGCTCAGGGCATCGGCCCGCTCACCCACGACGAAGTCGCCCAAACTGAGACTCGCGTCGAAACCGTTCTCCGGCTCCGGGGCCGATTCGCCTCTCATGTGCACTCCTGCAAGATGGGAACGAAACAGCGCCGAATCAACGCCATAAGTCCGTCATCTTCTGTTCCCAGGCTTCGTGGTTCTTCTTGGCGTCTCGAATGAACGGCGACGCCGCGATCGCTTTGATGATGAACGCGTTGATCATCGACATCGGAAAGCGCAGCGGACGAAGCACATCCATAAACAGAACAACGCGCTGCCCGTCCGTCTCGTTCCAGACCTCGTGCTCGAACGTGTCATCGAAGAACATGCTCTTCCCCTCTTCCCAGTGCGCAATCGTATCGGCCACGCGAATCCGGCACTGCTCCTTCGGCTCCGGTACGATGAGGCCGAGGTGATAGCGAATCACGCCTTTGTAAGGGCCGCGATGCGCCGGAATGTGCATTCCCGGGGAGAGGATCGAGAAGAAGGCGGTCTTCGCTCCGGGAATCGTCTTCAGCAGCTGCATCGTGCGCGGCGCGCGCGCGCAATTTCCGGGCGCCTCCAGGCCGTACGCGAAGAAGAAGAACGTCTTCCAATCGTTTCCTTTCGCGAGATGCTTCTGGTCGGGCGAGATGTCCTGAAAGTTCGGCAAATCCTCGCGATGCGTCAGGATCACATCCAGCTCTTCCCGAATCGTCTTCCAGTTCTTCTCGATCTCACCCGCCCACGGAAATTGTTCGGGAGAAAAGAAGGCCTGATCGCCGATTAACGACGCGCGGCCGATCCCCTTCTGCACTTGCTGCAGCAGTTTCCGTCCATATTTCATGACGGTTTTTCTCTGTGACTTCATGTGGTGATCACCGGCCGGTGCAGGAGGCGCGAGTTTATCGGCGGCTGCGAGCGCAGCAAGACGATATCCTGCCGCTTAGCGGCGCGTTTCCCGGAGCCACGTCGACAAGTTGAGGACTGCTGAGCGCACTGCCATCATGATCTGGCGTTGCCGCTCCGGAGTATTCAGCTCTTGCTCCTCGTCAGGATGAACAATGACGCCGCACTCGAGCAGCACCGCCGGCATGCGCGCGCGCTTCAACACCAGCAGATCCGGAAACCGATAGACGCCGTACTCCGGCACGACGAAGTCACGTCCTTCGTTAGGAATCTTCTCTGCATGATGCGCGGTCGGCGTCATCCCCTGCTCGCGCATCGCGCGGCCGAGTTGCTTTGCGAATTCGAGGCTCGCGGCCGGCTCCGCGTTCTTGTCTGAAAAGAAGACCGAATAGCCGCGGAAGCGGTCGCTCTGCCGTGAGTTCCGGCCGTCGACGCGACGTGTCACCTTGTAGCGCTCGTGAACAGAATCGTGATGAATCGAGAGGAAAAGGTCGGCTTTCGCCTGATTGGCAACGTCGCCGCGCTGCAGCAGCGAAATTTCACGCCCGGCTTCGTTGATCAACGTCACCGCGATGCCCGGGTGCCGCCGCAGGTCGTCGGCGATCACCGCCGCCATCCGGCGATTGAACGAATATTCCATCTCGCCCGATGCGCTCATCGCGCCCGGCGTCGCGGGTGTATGTCCGATGTCGATCGCGACCCTGAATTCGCGCATCCCACGCTGCTCCTGCTGCGCGAGGGCGTGATCACCCGCGAAGAGTGCCAGCCATAGAACAACAATGGAGATGATTGTGCGCCGCATCGTGAAGCCGCGACCCTAACGGGATTCGAACCCGTGTTACCGCCGTGAAAGGGCGGTGTCCTAGGCCTCTGGACGATAGGGTCAGGAAAGCGGGGGCAATATCAGAAGCGCACCCCCGCCTTGCAAGTTATTTGGACCGCTTCCCCAGCCTCGGTGACCCTGATTTCAGGGCGAGCAGAAGTCCAGCCGTTCGCTGCGTTGCGCCACGATGACTGGCGAGCACGCGGGCGGCGTTCGTCACCAAACGATTCCGCTCCTCGCCATCGCGCAGCAGTTCGGCGCAAACGGGTCCGAGCGCTTCGGCATCCGCCGCCTCGATCGCGCCGTGGTGATCGAGCAGCGACGCCGCGAGCGTAGCGAAATTCTCCATGTGCGGCCCGAAGATGACCGGCTTGCCGCCCAGGATCGGCTCCACTGGATTCTGGCCGCCGCGTGTCGTTAGGCTTTTGCCCATGAACACCACGGTCGCGACTCCGTACCAGTTCCGCAGCTCACCGGTGGTGTCGATCAGCAGGCAGTCCGGTCGCGCCTCCGAGGCGACGCCACTCGTACTCCGGAGCGCTACGTCCAGGCCGAGCGCGTGCAGGCGCGCAACGATCTCACGCGTTCTTTCAACGTGGCGCGGAGCGATGATCAACACGAGCGACGGAAACTCCGCCCTGCATCTCAGGAAGACCGTCGCGAGAATCTCCTCCTCGCCAGGATGAGTGCTCCCGCCGAAGAGGATCGGCTGCGCTGCGGCGTCGATGTTGAACGTGCGCAGAATTTCGATTGCAACCGCCGAGTTGATCTGCGCTTCCGTGGGATCGTACTTGATGCTTCCTACATGCCGAACACGCGCACGTGGAACACCTAAAGCCTCCCACCGCTCGATGTCGTGCTCTTCCTGGACACAGACGAGGTCGAGACATTGGAAAGTCGGCGCAACCCAAGTGCGAAACTGACGGAACCGCCGTTCGGATCGCGGAGAAAGTCGGGCATTCACCAGCGCAATGGGAACACCGCGCTTCCGCGCCTCCGCAGCGAGATTCGGCCAGACCTCGGCTTCGACGAGAATCAGCCGTGCCGGTCTGATGGAGGCAAACGCGCGCCGCACGACCGGCAGAAAGTCGAGCGGATTGTACATCACCTGCATCCACTCACGCGCTTCCTGCTCTGCGACTGCGAAACCGGTCGGCGTAGTGGTGGTCAGCACGCAGTGAAAAGCCGGGTCGAGTTCCCGAAGCTTTGTCGCCAGCTTCAACGCAATCGCGACTTCACCCACGCTCACGGCGTGGATCCACGTCCGTTCGCCGCGGCCCTGGCCGAGCCGCGCCTGCACGTTCGGCGAATAGGATGCGAAGCGCTGGCCGAAGTTGCGCCGGTAGTTGCCCCGCCGCCGCATCTTCAGGAGATACGCCGGGAGAAACAACAGCAGCCCCACTGGGAACAGCAGGTTGTAGAGCAGCCGGATCATTCGTCAGGCGGAGCCGGTTCCTCTGGAGCGCCGGCGTGCTTCAGAAAGAGGACCTCCGTTGCGCCGTAGGTTTTCGCGCGCACGACCTTCCATAGCGTCGGTGGAATCAGTTGCTCTGATGGCCGCTTCTCGAGCACGAACAGTCCGGACGGCTCGAGAAGATCAGCCAGCTTTTGGCTCTCGAGCAGCAGACGCGTGAACTCTCCCCCGCTCTTCGTCTTTTCGTATGGCGGATCAGCGAAGATGATATCGAAGCGCTCATTTGACCGCGCGGACTCGAGGAACGCAAAAACCTCCTGTGGCCGCACGCGCCCGCGCAGTTTCGTACGCACAAAATTCTGCTCGATTGCCATCACGGCGCTGCGGTTCTCTTCCACGAACGTCGCAGACGCCGCCCCACGGCTCAGGGCCTCGATTCCCAGCGCACCCGTCCCTGCAAAAAGGTCGAGCACCCGCGCGCCTTCGATACCGGTGTGCAGACTCGAGAAAATCGCCGCTTTCACGCGGTCCATTGTCGGCCGCACCTCCGTCTCAGGAACGACCAATTGGATGCCGCCGGCACTCCCGGCGATGACTCTCATGGTAGCGGCGGCTCACGAGGAGACGCCGTGGGAACTTCGGTGTCGGGCGGCGGCGCCGGTTGGTCAGCGCTCTGGGGCTCGGCTGGAACCGGAGGAGCCGCTGCGCGCGCTTCGTTCTCCGGCTTCTTTTTCTTCTTCGGTTTATCCTGTCGCCCGCCGAGAAAGCTACTGATGACGCCGCTCAAATTCTTCAGCTCGGGCCCGACCAGCTTGTCCATCAGGTCGGTCTGGGGCCGTTCTACGGTGCCGCTAACCTTGAAGTTGAGCGCGGTGAAACCAGCGGGCTCGACCGGATCGAAGTTGTCGCGGATCGCCTGAAAAAGCTGCGCCTGCACCCGCTCGTTGATCGCCAGCTGCGAATTGAGGCGAAGCTTGCCGTTGAAGCCGATCGTGCCAACCGCCGACAGCCGGATATTCGGTGAGGTCAGCAGCAGCTCATCGACGACCACCACGCCGGGCGTGATGTGGTATTTCACATGCGCTTGATCGAAACGCAGCTGGCTGAGCTCATCGATCTGCAGCAACTGACCGAGCGCGACCAGCAGGCTGTATTGCCGCACCTGCCCTTCGCGTAGATAGATTTCGCCAGTACCCGCGAGCGCGTTCGCATCTGCTGTCTTCCCGTTTGCCTCGAAGCTCCCCTCCAGACGCCCCTGGATCATGCCGGCCGGGCCCCGCGCCTGCCTGACGATCTTATCCGCCTCGAGATCACGAAACTTCACCGCAACACGAAAGGGTGAACCAGGGTCGTTCGGCTGCATCCGGAAACGGCCGGTGATCTCACCACCTGCGGCGCGCGCGCTAATGTCGGAAACGTCGAGTTCCACCGGATCGTATTTCAGGGGCGACTCCAGCTGCTCGAGAAAAAATCGGTTCCGCAGCGAGACCTTCTCGATGCTGGCGTTTCCGCGCACCGCGGTCGCGTTGCGGAAATTCGAGCGGAAATCCACCCCTTCAAATGTAGCCACCGGCTTCCCTTGCTCGTCGAGGAAGCGGAAGTTGCCGTTCACTAGGTTAACCCTTCGCACCTCCGGCGTGAATGCCCGCGCGTCCGGCGGCTCGCTGGAACTCTCTGCCGCGACTTCACCGGTCTCTGTGGGTGCAGCAGGGGGAACAGGGGCAACTGGAGCCGCTGGCACAGCAGCGATTCCTGTCGGCGTCACCTCAGGAGCGGCAGCAGCGGGAGAAGCGGCCTCCTCGCTTTTCGCGACGCCCGGCAGACGCCATTTGCCGTTCGCGTTCTGCGACCAGACGACCGTCGGATTAATCAATGATACTTCCTTGATCACGAGTCGACCCGAGAAGAGCGACGAGAAACGGATGCGCAGCCGGAAGGTGTCGGCTTTCAGGAAATCCACCGGCACTGTCTGGTCCACCTGCGGCATGGTGATGCCGGTGAGCTTCAATCCGGACCACGGCGTGACGCTGATGCGCTGGATGCGGAGCGGCGTCCCGAGACGCGCGGCAAGTTCCTGTTGAATCCGCGCTTGAGTGCCGTGCGACTGCACATACAAGTTCACAGCCAGCAGCGCTGTCACTGCCACGCCGAGGATCACTCCCACGCCGATGAGCAACATGCGGGTGACCTTTTGCACGCCGGAAGGTTACGCAGCCGCTGTTTGAAGAAAAGATCAAAGCCCCGCGCGTGGAGCCCGTGAACAAGACCGCCGTCATCCTGAATCCCGCCGCGCGTGGCGAGCGAGCCACGCGCTTTCGGAAGCGAGTGGCGGAGCTCACCGATGGCTCCGTCCTGCTCTCGACCGCTCGCTGTGGAGACGCCGAATCGCTCGCGCGCGACGCGGCGGCGCAAGGCTTTCAGCACATCGTCGCGGCCGGGGGCGACGGCACCGTGAACGAGGTCGTGAATGGGATCGCCGGAAGCGGCGCGGCGCTCGGCCTTTTGCCGCTCGGCACGATGAACGTATTCGCGACTGAGCTGGGACTGCCGACCGGAGACTTGGAGGCGTGCTGGCGGATCATTCAGGACGGGCAAACACGCGCCGTCGATCTGCCGAACGCGAACGGGAAGCACTTCGTCCAGCTCGCGGGTGTCGGGCTCGACGCGCAGGTGGTGAAGGAAACCAGCCGCGCGTTCAAACGCACGTTGGGGCCGCTGAGCTACCTGATCTCGGCGGCACAAATTGCGACCCGCCAGCCACCGCGCTTGC
>JACDCC010000294.1 GCA_013694595.1 Chthoniobacterales bacterium | reverse complement strand
GTCCTCTCCGTCGAAGCCGAGGCTGATCGCGCGGCGCAGCGCCACTTTTTCCGGCGTGTAGCCGCCGACCAGCGGATGCTCCATGTTGAAGTAGCTCATCGCGAGATCCGCCATCGGCGTCACGTCGTGCCGCACGCCGCGCCGCGCGAGACTCGGTGCAAGCTTGCCGTTGGGTGCCGCCAGCGTTCCGTATTCGATCGGCACCAGCAAGTGATCGAGCGAGCCTTGCTCGAACGACAGCCAGCGCGGCTGCGCCTCCTGGATGATCGTCACCTCGACCCGATCGACCAGCGGAACGCGCCGCCCACGCAGCCGTTCGACCTCGCGCGCCAGATGCGGCGCGTCGGCCGGTGCAGCGAACTCGTAGATCTCATCGCGATACGTCGGATTGCGCTCGAGCACGATGCGCGACGTGCGCACCCATTGCGCCAGACGAAACGGCCCGGTTCCCACCGGATGCGCGGCAATCTGATCGCCGTACGCCTCGACCACTTCGCGCGCCACTGCGCCGAGCGGCAGCGCAAGCGCCAGCGTGTAGACGAAGCGCGGATTCGGCTGTTCCAGACGAATCTGGAACGTGTAGCGATCGAGCACACGCAAGCCGTCGATTTCACGCACGTAGTCGAACCGCTGTTTGTCCTTCAGTGCGCGCTGTCTGAGCAAATCGATCCCGACGATCTTCGCCGCTTCCAGAATGAACAGCATCTGGCTCTTCCAGCGCGGATCGAACACCCGCTTGATCGAATACACATAGTCAGCCGCAACCAGCTCACGCGGGTGGCCGTTAAACGCGGCGTCATCCTGGAAGAGGATTCCCGGTCGCAACCGCACCGTGAACGTGCGAAAGTCCGACGACACCTCCGGCAGCGCTGCCGCCGTGTTCGGAATCAGCTGCACCGGCCGCGCCATGTAGTCGTAACGCAGTGGCGCATCGAAGATATGGTTAATGATCGTCGACGAATACTGGTCCTGGACTTGCGCTGGATCGAAGCCGGTCTCGGGGACCGCGAAGCAGACGCGCAGCGTCTTGAGCGGCGCGTTCTGTGTCGCTCCGGGCGGAGCTGCTCCGGCCAGCGCTGCCATAGCGCCGGCGGCAAGAAAGCGGCGGCGGCGCATCAGCAAACCAAGGCAGGACGCAAGCGAAACTCAGCCGTCGTTTGTCCGAACCG
The DNA here is from genome assembly GCA_013694595.1 of Chthoniobacterales bacterium. Taxonomy (GTDB): domain Bacteria; phylum Verrucomicrobiota; class Verrucomicrobiia; order Chthoniobacterales; family UBA10450; genus JACCTI01. The sequence goes on along the minus strand of JACDCC010000294.1, from coordinate 6,364 downwards.
CAGCGTCAATATCGATGTATTCCCAGAAGCGATATGAGAATGGATGCCGCACGTAATTTGAAACCCATGGATGCCACAGGTCGGTAAAGATGCGGTGCACGTGCACCTTGTAGGGGACATATGCGACCCAGATGCGGATTGCCTGTTGAATCAACGCGAGCCGCTCCGGGCTATTCGGAGTAACTCGAATTTGATCATAGAGACGATTGAATTCGGGATGATCGAAGTGCGAAAGATTTTGTCCCCCTGCGGCGGGTCCGTATCCGCGTTGGAGCCCCGGCCGGCTGTCGTAGCCTGTTGCACTGGATCCGAGCCCCCACGACATGAACTGAGCCGCGCGTGCGGACTTCAACAGTTCCGGCCATTTGCCGTACTTCAGTTCCAGCCTAACGCCTAGTTTGTCGAAGTTGCGCTTACGGATTTCATCGAGTTGCCGCTGTCCGTCATCCGGAGGTGTTGAGTATTCGATTACGAGAGGACTACCGTCGGGCTGCTCACGCCAGCCGTCGCCGTTGCGATCAACATAGCCATACAGATCAAGCAACGCCCTGGCTCGCGGTAGGTCGTAAGTCCCCATCTCGGTCCTGAGCTCCGGGTCATAACCGTACGTGTGCGGATTCAACGGTGCTTGCGCTTGCCGCGCTTGACCGCGACGTGGAATTCGTATTTCCTCTTCGACGTTTAACCCGAGTGAAATTGCACGACGCAACGCCACCTTATCAGGCGTATACCCGCCGATCAGCGGGTGCTTCATGTTGAATACCGTGTACGTAATGTCGGCTCCGAGCACACGCGACATCTGTATGCCGCGCCGCTTCAATCCTGGAGCCAAGTGGCCCGTTGGCGCTGCGATATTCACGAAATTGTTCGGTAGGCGATCCAGCAAGTCGTGCTCGGCGTTCAGAAACGCGAGCCAGCGCGGCTGCTGCTCCTCAATGATGTATATCTCGACGCGATCGACCAGCGGCAGTTTTTTTCCATTCAGTGCCGACGCAATCTGTTGCAGTCGAGAGTCCTCGGATGAGGTGCTCTCGTTGAAAAGGTCCTCGCGGTAATGTTCGTTTCGTGCGAGCACTATGCGAGACGATCGCCGCCAGTCGACGAGCCGGAATGGACCCGTTCCAACGGGATGAGCCATGATCGTGTCGTCGTAGGCTTCAACCACTTCGCGCGCTACTGCGCCGTGTAAGTCCGGCTGCGCGAAAGTTTCGACGAAGTGAGGAGCCGTCGCAGCCAAACGGATTTGCAGCGTGTAGCGATCTAAGGCTCGTAGCCCTTCGACGTCAATGTCGTAATTGAAGGGCGTTTTTTCCTTCAGAGATCGCTGCCGCAACTCATTGAGGCCGAGGATTTTGAACTCCTCCAGTCCTGCAACGATTGGGCTCTTCCAGCGGGGGTCAAAAAAACGCTTGAGTGAATAGACGAAGTCTTGAGCAATCAGTTCGCGCCGAGTGCCTTTAAAAACTGGATCGTCCTGAAAAAAAATGCCGCGCCGCAGTCGAAAGGTAAACACGCGAAAGTCATCTGAGATGTCAGGCAGAGCAGTGGCCGCGAGAGGCTTTATTCGCGCCGGCCGAGCAAGATAATCGTACGCATACAACGAATCGAAGATGTGCGACGTGATGTTTCGAGAGTACAGGTCGCTGATCTGTGCGGGGTCGAAGCCGGTTTCGGCAGAGGGAAACGCGTAGCGGAAAACCTTCTTCCCCTGTGCGTGAACTCCGGGCCCGCTGGTAAAAGCAGTTGCTGTCGCAAGTGCGCCGCTCGCGCGCAAAAACTCCCGCCGACTCACGCAATCGCCTTTGCTTGCTGCTCGACGTCAATGTCGACGTATTGCCACCATGTAAGCCAATAGGGCGGTCGGCGAAAACCATCAACCCATGGCCACGCGAGATCGGTCAGTATGCGGTGCACATGAAACTTGTAGGGTGCGTACACCGTCATCAGCCGCTTGCCTTCTAAAAACAACTGTTCGCGCTCCGGGCCGTCCGGAATCACGCGGATGCGTTGGTAGATGGCATCAAACCGCTTGTTATCAAAGCGCGCCAAGTTTTGACCGCCTTTGTGCGTCGTTGAACCGCTGTCGAACGACGGCTGTCCGTCGGGAGATGCAGCAGACCTTCCCAGATTCCAAAGCATCAACTTTCCGGCACGCGCGCTCTTCAAATTCTCGGGCCATTTTGCCGGAATGAAGTTGACGCGAATCCCTATGGCGTTCATGTCTTTTCGCCGCAGCTCGTCGCGTTGGCGCGCGCGCTGATCAGGAGTCGTCGCCCACTGCAAAACGAGTGGTGAACCATCAGGTTGTTCACGCCAACCATCTCCGTCTCGATCGACATAGCCATACAGGTCCAGCAGTGCCCGCGCCTGCGCTAGGTCGTAGGTCGATCCGCTCTTGAATGCGGTGTCGTATCCAACCGTGTTTGGGGATAACGACGACTGGGCCGGTATTGCCTGCCCGCGCCAGAACAAACGAATCTCCTGGTCGATGTCAATTGCTTGGCTGATGGCTCGCCGCAACGCGACTTTCTCCGGCGTGTAACCCCCTACCACCGGGTCCTCCATGTTGAAGTAAGTCAGCGTCACATCAGAAGCCAGCGTCCGATAAAGTTGCACACCTTGCTTTGCCATGAACGGCGCCAGCTTGCCATTGGGTGCGGCGATACTGACGAAGTCGTACGGCAGCAGATAAAGCAGATCGTGTTGCTTGTTCAAGAACGACAACCAACGCGGTTGCACTTCTTCGATGATCGCGATTTCCACGCGGTCGATCATCGGCAATTTCCGCCCCTTGAACTTCTGCAGCAGCGCTTGCCCCTCGGCATCATCCGCGTTGGGCTCCGCGTCGTAAATAACTTCGCGGTAGTTGGGACTGCGCTCGAGTACGATTCTCGACGAGCGACGCCACTCGATCAGTCGAAAAGGGCCAGTGCCGACCGGATGAGCAGGAATGTCGTCGCCGTAAGCTTCGACCACCTCGCGTGCAACAGCGCCCCATAGGTCAGGCGTCGCCATCACCTGAATAAACCGTGGCTGCGGCTCTGCGAACTTGAACTGCACCGTATATCGATCCAGTGCGCGCATGCCTTCAGCCTCGGTGTCGTAGTTGAACGACTTTCCCTTCAGCGCCACATCGCGCAGTTCCGCCAGGCCGAGCATTTTGAGTTCGCCGAGAGTCGGAAACGCGGCAGCCTTCCAGCGCGGGTCAAAGAAACGCTTCCACGAATACACATAGTCTTCTGCGACCAGCTCGCGCCTCCTTCCTTTGAACGCCGGGTCGTCCTGGAAGAAGATTCCGGGCGTTATGCGCACCGTCCACACGCGGAAGTCCTCAGAGACTTCGGGCATGCCGGCTGCAGTATTCGGTTTGATCTTGAACGGTCGCGCCAGATGGTCGTAGCGGTAAAGCCCCTCATAAATGTGCGCGGTCACGATGCGCGAATAAAGATCTGACAAGGCAACCGGATCAAAGCCGGTTTCCGCGACTTCGAACGGATACCGCAGCGTTTTTTTCGTGAACGTTTGCGCTTCAGCTGACGCCGATATTGCAAACGGTACGGCCGCGAACGTCTTAAGAGCCGAACGACGGCTGACGGAACTCATGCGCCGCGCTCGCCCTTCAGATGGTTGTCGATATCGACGTACTTCCACATCGCGCGCATGAACGAGTGACGCCGATAGCCGATGACCCACGGATGGAACACGGCGGTTTCAATGCGGTGGCCAACGAACTTGTACGGCATGTAGGCGACGAAGAGCTTCTTCGCCTCCCGAAACAGCGCGTCACGCTCGGGGCCGTCGGGCAGCGTCTTCTGGCGCGCGAACAGCTTGTTGTATGCGGGCAGGTTGAACCGCGAATGATTGGCCTGCCCGATGTTCTGGCTGTTGCCGAGCGCAAGAAACGTCTCTCCGTCGGGTTGGGCGGCCACCCAGCCGACGCGCCACATCATCAGCCTGCCGGCGCGCGAATTTTTCAAGTTCTCCGGCCACTTGGCGGCGCGAAAGTCGATGTTGATGTTGATGGCGCTCATGCTTTTTCGCCAGATCTCGTCGAGCTGGCGGGAGAGCTGATCCGGCTGCGTCGCCATCTCCAGCGTCAGCACCTGGCCATCCGGCCGCTCGCGCCACCGGTCGCCGTTCCGGTCGACATACCCGAACGCGTCGAGCAGCGCTCTGGCGCGCGCCGGGTTGAACTCGCTCATCTCGCTCTTGAAGGTCGGGTCGTAGCCATAGGTCAACGGCGACACCGGCGATTGCGACGGAATCGACTGCCCCTTGCGCACGAGGCGAATTTCGTTCGGCATCTCGTAGGCGAGGCCGATCGCGCGCCGCAGCGCCACCTTCTCCGGCGTGTAGCCGCCGACCAGCGGATGTTCCATGTTGAACAACGCCATGTCGACGCTGGCTCGATAGTCGCGATCCATTTGGATGCCGCGCTTGACGAGGTTGGGAGCAAGCTTGCCGTTCGGCACGATCAGGTTGGCCATGTCGTAAGGGATCTCGTCGACCAGATCGTGCTCGGCATTCAGGAAGGCCAGCCAACGCGGCTGATTCTCCTCGACGATGTAGACCTCGACGCGGTCGATCAGCGGCAGCTTGCGGCCCTTCATTCGAGCCGCGGCTTGCTCACCGTGTTCATCAGTCGGCTGTTCGTTGTAGAAGTCGTCGCGGTAACCGGGATTCTTTTCGAGAACCATGCGCGAGGAGCGGCGCCAGTCGACCAGTCGATAGGGCCCGGTGCCGACCGGGTTTGCCATCATGCCCTTCTCATCGAACATCTCGTCGACCTCGCGCGCGACCGCGCCGAGGAACGAACCATTTGCCAGGTACTGATGGAAGCGCGGTGCCGGTTCGCCCAACTTGATGCGAAGCGTGTAGCGGTCCAGCGCGCGCACGCCTTCGACTTCACGGTCGTACTCGAACTTCGCGCCCTTCAGCGTGGCGGCGCGAAGCTCGGACATCCCGAGCAGCTTCGAGTTTTCGAGCAGCGTGACGTTCTGGCTCTTGAACTTGGGATTGTAGAAGCGCTTGATCGAATAGACGTAGTCCTGTGCGACCAGTTCGCGCTTCTTGCCGTCGAACGCCGGATGTTCCTGAAAGTAGATGCCGGGACGGATACGGACCGTGATCGTCGTGAAATCGTTCGAGACTTCCGGAAGTGACTCGGCGGTGTTCGGCACGATCTTCGCGGGCCGTGCGAGAAAGTCGTAGGCCAGAGGCGCATCGAAGATGTTGCCGATGATGCTGGCCGAGTAGAAGTCGTTGACCTGTGCCGGGTCGAAGCCCGTTTCGGCCACGCGAAACGCGTAGCGCAGCACCTTCAATCCGCCGCCGCCGTTCGCCGGCCGCGCCGCAGCACCGATTGCCGACGCGGCCGGCGCCGCGGCGAGTGCCTTGGTGAAGTCGCGTCTGGTGGTCATTCGAACACCCTCGGTTCACGCCTACTTGTGCTGAAGGCCGGCAGCGGCATAATCCGCGCTTCCGCGCTTCCGAAAGCATGTCGGTTGGCTGCATACATCTTACGCAGACTATGGCAGATGGTCCCCACGCTGGCCGGGGTCATCCTGTTCGTATTCTTCCTCTTTAAATTCTTCGGTGGCGACCCGGCGGAGATTCTGGGCGGGTTGCTCGCCACCCCCGAGCAGATCGACGCGATTCGCCAGCAGCTCGGCTTGAACGATCCCTGGTACGTGCAGCTGTGGATCTTCGTCCAGTCGATTTTCACTTTCAATTGGGGCAACAGTTGGGCCACCGGCGAAGCGATCAGCAACATCTTTCGCACTCGACTGCCGGCGACGTTGACGGTGATGATTCCGATACTGATCCTCGACACCGTGCTCGGCATCATCGCGGCGATGGCGGTGGCGTATGTACGCGGCTCGATAACGGATCGGGCGATCATGGTGATTACGACCGTGATGTTGTCGATCTCGTTCCTCGTGTACATCATCGTCGGCCAGTGGTTGTTCGGGTTTTACCTTGGATGGTTCCCGGTGCAGGGCTGGAGCGACAGCTTCTTCACCAATCTCACCTACTACGCAGTGCTGCCGGTCAGCCTGGCGGTGTTCGTTTCGCTTGCGCCGCAAACGCGGCTGTACCGCACTTTCTTCCTCGACGAAATTAACCAGGACTACGTGCGGACGGCTCGCGCCAAGGGCGTTAGCGAGAATCGCGTGCTGTTCACGCACGTGCTGCGCAACGCGATGATTCCGGTGCTGACCAACGTGGCGCTGCAGCTGCCCGGTGTGTTCATTGGGTCGTTCCTGATCGAAGTGTTCTTCTCGATCCCGGGATTGGGGCGCGAAATTCTGTTGGCGGTCAACCGCAGCGACTACCCGGTGATTCAGGCGGTGACGATTTACCT
>JACDCC010000386.1 GCA_013694595.1 Chthoniobacterales bacterium | reverse complement strand
AGACCACGTAGTTGCGACCAGTTCCGTAGCGCGCCTCGCTCTCTTGCCCAAAGCGAGCCAGGTTTTCTGACGCGCTGAGCTTCGGATCGAACAATCTGCGGGAGGCGGAGAACTCCAACCGTTTGCTGACCGTCAAAAGCATGACGTCAGCGCGCGCTAACCCTTGAGCAGCGCGAGGAACTCTGACCGCGTGCGCGCGTCCTCTTTGAAGGTGCCGAGAAGGTGCGACGTGATCATGACGGAGTTCTGCTTTTGAACGCCCCTCATCATCATGCAGAGATGCTTCGCTTCGATCACCACCGCCACCCCGGTCGGGTTCAGAGACTGCATGATCGCATCCGCGATCTGCGTCGTCAGCTGCTCCTGGATTTGCAGGCGCCGGGCGTAGATGTCGACAATGCGGGCAACCTTCGAGAGGCCGATGACTTTACCGTTTGGGATGTAGGCTACATGCGCCTTGCCGATAAACGGCAGCAGGTGGTGCTCGCACATTGAGTAAAGCTCGATGTTTTTCACGAGAATGATCTCGTTCGCGTCGGAATCAAAGACCGCATCGTTGACGACGCCCTCGACGCTTTGGCGATAGCCTTGGGTGAGGAACTCGAAGGCGCGCGCGGCACGCGCGGGCGTTTTCAACAAGCCTTGCCGTTCCGCGTCCTCACCTATCGTTTCGATGATCTCGCGAAAGGATCCTGTGAGATCGGTGAGGGCCTTGTCGCCGAGCCGGCTCGGTTCAGGAGTGCGCCGCAGATCAACATCGCCGCCGAGGGTTCCGTCACGCATTCACTTAGGATAGCGCGGTCGTGCGAGCGCACAACGATTTGGAGCCCGCCCTTGTAGCGGCGCTCTATGACCGCCGAACTGCTGGCGTGCGATCATGACAGTTTTCGGCGGTCATAGACCGCCGCTACAGGACGTTCACTCGAGCGAGTACGCTTCGACCAGCGCCACGCCCGTCGTGTCGCCAGCTCCGCGCACCACAGCCGTGTAACTGGATGGCGGCAGCGCGCGGACGATCGCTGACTCGCGATCGTTCGTCGGCGCGAGTTGTGTCGCAATAATTTCGTCCTGCTGCGAGCTGCGCCAGTCGTCGTTCTCCGCCAAAAGCGCACCGTTCGCGTCGCGGAGCTCGAGAGTGGGATTGGCGAGCGGACTCGCCACTTGCAACGACGGCCCAATCGCCCGAACGACCACGCGCGTCGGCTCGCTGCCGGTCAGAATGATTCCGCCGATTAAAACATTGTCGCCCATCTGCACAAACCCGCGGGTGGAAATGTTAGCCGGCTTGGATGGGGAGCCAGCTTCGAGATCGTAGACCTCAACCAGACCCACGCCAGTCCCGCCGTTTCTGCCGCGAACGACCGCGGTATGGTCGCCCGGCGCAAGTCGCGTCAGGATCGCCGATTCGGCGTCATGCGACGGAGCCAAGGAGGAATCGATGATCTCCTGCCGGTTCGGTGCGTCCTTCCAGTCATTGTTCGTCGCGACAATCCGGCCCTCGCCGTTGTAGAGCTCGAGCTCAGGATCCGCCAACGCTCCAGCGACCGGCAATGATGGCGCGATCGCCCGCAGAACGATGCGCTTGGACTCTGCGCCGGTGACGATAAAACCGCCGATCAGCACGTTGTCGTCAGTCTCGACTCTGAGCCGGGTGGAAATGTTGGCGAAGGTCGCTTTGCGATCGACGATGAACACTTCGTTGACATCGGTGGAGCCGAACCCCTCGACCGCGCCACCCCGGCGAGGTAAATCCGATTGCCGATGACCGCGGCCGAGATTCCGTGGCGCGGCGTCGGCATGTCTGCCACCCGGCGCCAGCTATTCGTGGCGGGGTTGTAAACTTCCACTTCGGGACGCAGACCCGGGATCTCACCGCCGAAGACCCAGAGCTCGCCGTTCACGGCAGCGGCTGCGACTCCGGAACGAACGGTCGGCATCGATGCGAGCCGCGACCAGCTGTTGGCGGCGGGATCGTAAACTTCCAACGCATTGCCAGCTCCCGAGGATCCGCGGCCGGCTACGACGTAGAATTTCCCGTTGATGACAGCGCCCGCACAATGATCACGCGCCACACCCATCTGCGCGCGTGTGCTCCATGTGTTTGCAACCGGATCGTAAACTTCAAGCGCACGAATGCTGGTCCCGGCGTGCGTGCCACCAGCCACGTAGATTTTGTCGTTGATCACGCCGACCGCTGCGGTGCCGCCATGCTGAAACGTCATCGACTGTACGGTCGACCAGGTGTCGTTCGCCGGGTCGTAAACAAAAGTCGCGGTCGCGAATCCGCCGAACGAATAGAGTTTACCCGCCGCGACTGCCGCAGAGTTATGGTGATTCGCGAACGGGAGGGGACGCACTGCCTCCCACGTGTTCGTGTTGGGATTGTAGGCTTCGACTGTGGCCGTCGCAGGCCCATCGCCCTCCAGCCCGCCGAGCACGTAGACCTTGCCATTCAAGACCGCCGCAGCCACTTCCTGCCGCGCCGAAGGCATGGGCGCCAGCCGTTGCCAGGTGCCGCCGCCACTTTGGGCTCTCGCCGCCGCGACAGAGAACACAAGCAACAGCTGCGCGCACAAAGCTGCGGCCGAGTTACGCATCCCGCCAGTCTGGCCGCTTCGAGCGCCTATGTCTAGGACTTAGTTTCTACTGCTCAGGACGCATGCCCTAGTCGAGCCAGCTCAGCGGATATTTCTCATCGTCGAGCGCGACTGCCTCTTCGGTCAGCTCGAGCGTGTGCTCGGTGTCGAACATCACGGCCAGCTCTTCAGTTCGCACGGCATCCTTGCTCGCCATGATCGTGCCGGGATGCGGCCCGTGCGGAATGCCACGCGGATGGAGCGTCATGGAGCCGGCTTCAATGCCTTTGCGCGAACCGAAATTCCCGCGCACATAAAAGAGCACCTCGTCGGCTTCGACGTTGTCGTGCACCCAGGGGATCTTGACCGCTTCCGGATGGTAATCGAGCAGGCGCGGTGCAAACGTGCAGATCACGTAGCCTTTCACCTCGAAGGTTTGGTGGATCGGCGGTGGCTGATGCACGGTGCCGGTGATCGGCTCGAAGTCCTGCGCGTTGAAGGTGAACGGATAAACAAAGCCGTCCCAGCCGACGACGTCGAAAGGATGATGCGCGTGCACCACACGCGTCCAGCGGGCGCCATCCTTCACCAGGACCTGCACGTCTTCGTCTTTGTCGATCGTCAGCAACTCGCTCGGACCGTGGAAGTCACGCTCCGAATAGGGCGAGCCCATCCGAATCTGGCCATCGTGATTCAGATAACGGCGCGGAATACGGACGGGACCGGTCGATTCGAGGATCAGGTAATCCTCCTGCGTCACGTCATCCGGAACGAGCCGATAAGTGATCCCGCGCGGGATGACAATGTAATCCTCC
>JACDCC010000227.1 GCA_013694595.1 Chthoniobacterales bacterium | reverse complement strand
CCCTACCACAGGCTCGACTGTCCGTGAAAGTGCATGACACGCTTTAGGGTTCGACGTTGTGTCAGCGAATGATCCCGCGTTCGCTGCTCGCGATGAACTCGAGGAGCTGCGTGATCTCCTCGTTAGGTGGAAGCTCTTTCTGGATCGCCTCCACCGCCTGGCGCGTGTTGTACTTCGAGCGGTAGATGAGACGAAACGCTTCCTTGATCCACTTCACGCTTTCCGGCGCGAAGCCGTTTCGCTCCAGGCCCACGAGATTGATCCCGCGGATCTCCGCCGGGTTGCCGTCCGCGATCATGAATGGCGGCACGTCCTGCACGATCTTCGAGCAACCGCCCGTGATCGCGAAGGTGCCGATCCGGCAAAATTGGTGGACCGCGGTGAGCCCGCCCATGATGGCATGCGGGCCGATCTGCACGTGTCCCGCGAGCGTCCCGTTGTTCGAGAAGATCACGGCATCGCCGACGGTGCAGTCGTGCCCGATGTGGCTGTAGGCGAGAAAATTTCCGCAATGGCCGATCCGGGTTTTCCCTTCCGCCGTCGTGCTGCGGTTGACGGTAACGAATTCGCGAAACGTATTCTCGTTTCCGATTTCGAGATAGGTCGGCTCCCCCGCGTATTTCAGATCCTGCGTCTGCTGTCCGATGGAGCAGCAGGCGTAGAATTTGTTCCGCGCGCCAGCGCTCATCGGGCCACAAAGGGTCACGTGGTGCTGCAGCCAGCACTCCGGCCCGAGCACCACGCCCGCTTCCACGATGCAGTAGGGACCGACGACTGTGCCGGCGCCGAGCTCCGCGCGCGGATCGACAATCGCGGTCGGGTGGATCTGCACGCCGGATGTCATCGGAGCGCTGAACGATGCGCAGCCGTTGGAGCGCGCCTCTTCATTTATCGAGGAAGGTGAACATCAGCTCGCCTTCGGAGACAACGGCGTCATTCACCGTGCACTGACACTTCGCTTTCGCGAGGCGGTTGCCACGCGCTTTCGTCACCTCCGCGTGAATGAACAGCGTATCGCCAGGGAAGACCGGTTTCCGGAATTTCACATCGTCAGCGCTGATGAAGTAGCCGATGCGGCTCGCGCTTTTCGTGATCTTCATCATCAGGATGCTGGCCACCTGCGCCATCGCTTCCACTTGCAGCACGCCGGGCATGACGGGATGGCCCGGGAAGTGACCGCCGAAGTATGGCTCGTTGATTGTCACCGATTTCACGCCGGTGATCCTCATGTCCCCTTCAAAGCCGAGAATCCGGTCGACCATCAGGAACGGATATCGGTGCGGCAGAATATCCATCACCTGCTTGATATCGAGGCCGCCTTCGCCGGGTGGAAACGCCCGCGGCTGCAGCGTCGGTAACGTCTTCGCATGCTCGCGCACGAGCGCGCGCGCCAGCTCGGCGTTGGGTCCGTGGCCCGGCTTCACCGCAATGATGTGACCGCGGATGCGGTGCCCGAAAAGCGCCAGATCACCGATGATGTCGAGAATCTTGTGCCGCACGAACTCATCCGTGAATCGGAGCGGTTCCTTGCTGAGAACCGCTTCGCCGCGCACCACGATTGCGTTTTCGAGGCTACCGCCTTTGATGAGATTTTTTTCCATCAACGGCTGTACATCTTCGTAGAAAACGAACGTTCGCGCGGGTGCGATTTCGCGCTCGTAAATGGCGGGCGTGATCTCCGTGCTGTAAAATTGTGTGAAGCGCCCCTCCGGCCCCACCTGCGTGCAGGAGATCCGGAACTTCGGATCCGGCAAGACGACCAGCAGCGCCCCGTTCTTGGTCTCGATGTGGAGCGGCTCGCGCAAATCGAAGATACGCCGGGGCGTTTCCTGCGGCACCACGCCAGCCGTCTTGATCAACTCGACATAGAGTTGCGCGCTGCCGTCGCCGATCGGCGGCTCGTTCGCGTCCATCTCGATGATGGCGTTGTCGACTCCCAGCGCGGAAAGCGCGGAGAGAACGTGCTCTACGGTGTGCACGCGCATCGCCCCCTCGCCGATCGTCGTGGCGCGCTCGACCGTCTTCAGGTTGTCGATCTTCGCGTCAATCGTCGGCTGGTCCTGCAGGTCCATCCGCCTGAACTTGATGCCGTGGTCTGCGGCTGCGGGCTGCAGGCGTAGCGTCACCTTCTCCCCGGTGTGCAACGACGTGCCGCTGAGCGCGGTTGATTTCCCGATGGTGTGCTGAAGCTCCGGCGTGGCTGCCATAGCCGCCTAACTAACAACAATTTACGGCGGTGACTAGCGAGGTTTACGCCCGCGGCTGTGGGCGGGTGGTGTTCGCGCATTGTTAGCCGGTGCGGCGGATTCGCCCTCACCTCAATCCTCTCCCTCAGGGAGAGGAGGACGCGCAGCGCCAGGTGAGGGGCGACAATCAACAAACACTTCCGTGTGGACGGCCTGCGAAGACCGTTGGCTTCCAGCCCTTTGCGTCGCCGCTCGCGGATCACCGCGCGTTTGTCTAAACTGCCGGATCGGCTGTTGCGCAACTTCCGCAGCGGAAGGCGAGTTCAACCCGAAAGGCCCTATGACAAAATCTCACCGCCTCCTCGCTGCCTTTGTGGCCGCGGCTCTCTGTACGCAATCGCACGCCCAGCTGCCGTCGATCGGCACCGGCACCATCAGTGTCGAGCTCCAAACCATCGCAACCGGACTGAACTCGCCGGTCGAGCTGGTCTCGGCGAACGACGGCACCGGGCGCCTTTTCGTCGTCGAGCAGGGCGGCCGGATCAAGATCTTGAACAGTGGCGCGGTGGTTACGACACCGTTCCTCGACGTCTCTGCACGCATCGTCGCGGGCGGCGAGCGCGGCTTGCTCGGACTGGCGTTTCACCCCGAGTTTAATCAGCCGGCGAGTCCCGGCTTTGGCAAGCTCTACACCTACACGAGTGAGCCCGTGACCGGAGCTGCTGATTTTTCGGACAACAGCGCTTCGGATCACCAAAGCGTGATCACGGAGTGGCAAGTGTCTGCCACAAACCCGGACGTCGTGGACCCGGCGAGCCGTCGCGAGGTCATGCGGATTGATCAGCCGCAGTCTAACCACAATGGCGGCAAAATCGCCTTCCGCCCAAGTGACGGTTACCTCTACATCGCGCTCGGCGACGGCGGCGCCTCAAACGACGTCGGGACCGGCCACACGCCAAATCTCGGCAACGCGCAGGATGTAAACAATGTGCTGGGCGACATTCTTCGGATCGACCCGCTGGACCCTGCATCCACTCTTGCGAGGTCGGATCCGCCGAGCCTCAACGCCAAATACCGCGTGCCGGCGACGAATCCCTTCATCGGCGCCATCGTCGGCGTCGATGAAATCTTCGCCTACGGCTTTCGTAATCCTTACCGCTTTAGCTTCGATCCAGTCACCGACCAGTTGATCGTTGGCGACGTCGGCCAGGGTGCGATCGAGGAAGTCGACATCGTGGAGCCGGGAAAAAACTACGGCTGGAACCGCAAGGAAGGCAGCTTCCTTTTCAACCCGTCGAACGGCTCGGTCTCGCCTGATCAAAGCCCCAACCCCGCCTACGTGAATCCAGTGCTGGAGTACGATCACGACGACGGCATCTCGGTCATAGGTGGGTTCGTCTATCGCGGCAGTGCTGTCCCGGCTCTTTCGGGCAAATACGTTTTCGGAGACTTTCTGCGCCGGAGCACTGGCAACGGGAGGCTTTTCTACGGCGACTTCGACAAACGTGTCATTCAGGAGCTGCGTATCGGAATCAACCCGCGCTCGTTCAGCGGAAACATCAAGGGAATCGGCATTGACTCCAGCGACGAACTTTATGTTGTAGGAGATGGGAATTCGGGCGGTCAGGTTCTCAAAGTCGTACCCATTCCCGCGTCGCCTGCGCTCGTGAATCTATCCACGCGCGCGAGAATCGAGACAGGCGAGAACGTTCTCATCGCCGGGTTCATTCTCACCGGCAGCGCGCCGAAGAACATCGTCCTCCGCGGCATCGGACCGTCGCTGAGCGTCGATGGGCAGCCCGTGGCTGGAAGAATGATGAACCCGACTGTTAGTCTCTTCGACGGTAGCGGCAGTCTCATCGGCACGAACAACGATTGGCCGAGTAGTTCCCGTTCGCCCGAATTATCGCAGCGCGGTCTTGCGCCTCCTGATCCACGTGAATCAGCCGACATCGTCGTGCTCGAGCCGGGAGCATACACGGCCGTGATGAGCGGCGTGAACGGAGATACCGGCATCGGCTTGGTCGAGCTCTACGACATCGATCAAGGCGCGGCTGGGAACGCCGTGAACATCTCCACGCGCGGTCGCGTGCTAATAGAACCGAATGTGATGATCGGCGGATTCATCATCGGCAGTGGTCAGTCTCAGCGGCTACTTGCCCGCGCCATCGGGCCGTCCCTCAGTGGGCGTGGCGTGGCCGGGGCTCTGCAGGATCCGACGCTTGAGATTGTAAATGCTTCCGGCACCCCGATCGCGTTCAACGACAACTGGCGTTCCGATCAAGCGACGGAAATCACGAATAGCCAACTCGCGCCGTCGAATGATGCCGAGTCGGCGATCGTTCGCACGCTCAGCCCCGGGAACTACACGGCGATCGTGCGTGGGGCCGCCAACACCACCGGCGTAGCGTTGGTCGAGGTCTACCGCCTGAGTCCTTAGCTCGGCAGCGACGGAATCGCCGGCTAATCGTCGAGATGACACCAGTCGATCTCGACCCGCTGGCGTTGCGCAAAGCGGTCGGTAAAGAACAGCTCCTTGTGCCGGCAGCCATGCTCGTGCACCAGCTTCGTCACCTTCACGTCGAAGCAGCAATACTCCGCGATCTCCAAGACCCGCCCCTCGCGCCACCAGCGAATCGCGTCGAGCCCGACGGCTGTTTTCTGCACTCCGAGGGTGGCATTCGCAATGGAATCGAGCCCCAGCCGGTGCCCCAACCGCTTTTCGACGTCAACCATCAGATCAGCGGTCGGCAGTTCATTGATCAAGTCGAGGATCGTGTAGCCCATCAGCACGTGATAATCGAAGTTCAGGACGTTGTAACCGACCACGAGGTCGGCTCGCCGGAGCCGATCGATGAGCTCATTGACGCGCGCTTCGCTGAAGACCTGATAGCTGCCGGACGCCGTGCTGAAGACCACGCCAACCGACATCCGCATATTGCATTTCCGATCCCAACCACCCGCGTCGTTTGCCGTCCGTTGCGTTTCGAGATCGAAGTAAACAATGTCGCGCGGCATTGTGGTCATTCTCGCCGCGGCGAGCATTCTATTTCAATTCAAAATCGCCGCAGTCGAAAGCCATCATCTGGTCGAGCCGGCTGATTCGGAATTGCTCGACCACCACATCGTCGTCCTGGAAAACATCGACCGATTTTTCGCTGGCACGCGCGACCACCACGCGGCTCAATCCTGAGGTCTCGCTGATCGTCTGCAGCGGCAGTCCGTCCGCAGTTTTCAGGAAACTGCCGCTGGCGTCGAAACCGCTGGCGACTTCAAGGCTCGCGCGTTCATCCTTCTGTAGCGGATTGGACTGCAGCTTGATCACGATGGTCTCCAGCGGCTTCGCATCCGCTCCCCCGATCACAGGCTTCCCATCCGAAACCGTGAAGTTCTTATGCTGCGAAATCTTCTTTTCGAGCTCGACCTTCCACTCCGAAACCGCCTGTCCCGCATCTGCCTTCGTCCCTGACAAGGTCAGAACGCGCAGTCGTTGCATTGACGCGTTCTCTTCGAGCAGGAAAATGCGATCGGCGTCCGCAGACGCAGCAATCCGCGCCGGCTGTGGATCTTCTGGCGCAATATCGAGTCGGCGCAGGAGCTCGCCGGTTGACGACCACTGCTGCACTTCTGTCGCCTGCGATTCGCTGTTCTCGCGGGTGAGGACCCAGAGGCTTCCGTCGCGACCGGCTGCGCAGTCGAGTGGATCAATGATCTGCGGAAGCTTCGCGATTTCAGCGCAGCCGCGCTGCCGGACCGGCTGCCTGGCCGTGCCGACAACGTTTCCTTCTGAGTCGCAGATGAGGCTCTGCGATTCCCCGCCGCGGAGCTTTGCCGTCACCACGAGCGCGCCATCCTCAGCGCTGATTCCTGTGATCCGCTCGATCCGCGGGGAGCGATCGCTGGTGATCCAGTCGTTGAAGAAGAACCCAACCCCTTCCACTTCGACATTGCCAACCGCATAGCCGCGCGCGTGGTACTTGCCGGGTGGTAACTCAGCGCCGCGGTCGTCTTTGCCGTCCCAGGAAGTGTTCAGCGAGTCGGTGCCGATTTCGAAGTCGTCGAGATCAGCTTCCCGATGCAGCACTCGCACCAGCTTTCCACTGCCGTCGTAGATGCCCAGGCTGATCGTCCCGTCGAGCGGCGGTGGGAGGAAGCTGATGCGCACGCTTGCGGTACTCGATGACTCAACAGGCGTCGGTGACGCCGAGATTTGGGCGGTGACCGGCAGTACGAACAGCAGCAGAGTCACAGCGGCTACAAATGTGTTCGTCATCGCTCCTGCGGCTCTCCCACGCCTGTCATTCCGAGCGAAGCCGAGGAATCCCGTGGCGCCACCAGTGCGGTCTCGCGACGGGATGCTTCGACTCCACTGCGTTGCGCTCAGCATGACGACGCTGGAAAGCTACACGTAATAACGCCAGTTGACGCGTGGGAAGAGGTTATTGCGCCATTCGCACTCGGAGAGAAATGCTTCGTCAATGCTGCCGGCCGTGAGCTGCTGGTGCAGCTTATTGAAACGGCCAATATGCTCGGTGGTGCGCTGCGCCGCATAATGTTTTGCCGTGCCGGTCTTGATCAGGAAGGCCCAGTCGCTCGACTGGGCGAGGAGTAGCTCGCGTGTCATCTGCTTCAGGACGCGATCGGTGAGAGCCCCGGGATCGAGCGGCTGCGCGCGCGCTGCGTCTCTCATGCGCTGCGCGGCACTATGCAGGTGCGGATAAATCCATGCGTTGCTCGGGTCCAGCCACATCCCCCAATAGCCTTTGTCACCCCAGCTCGAGGCTGCGGGTGCAACGATCTCCTGCGTCGGATGAGCCGCGAGGTATTCGCCGGGCGTGGTGAGTCGAAGCTCATCCGCGTGCTGTGCGGCCTTGCGGATGAACAGCTCCAGAAAGCGCGGCCCTTCATACCACCAGTGGCCGAAAAGCTCGGCGTCGAACGGCATCACCACGATCGGCTCGAAGTCATGACCTGCCAGTCCGCGCAGTTGCTGCCGCCGCGACTCAAGAAAGTGATCAGCGTGCGCGTTCGCTGCCGCCTCAGCCCAACCGCGGACATAGATCTCCTTTTCGCCGCTGCCGCCGGTGATGCGGTGATATTTGAGTCCCGTGAATCTCGGCCCGCGCGCGGTTGATCCAGGTGACATGTATTCCGCCGGAAGATCGAAGCCGATGTCGCGGTAAAAATCGCGGTAAGCAGGATCGCCGGGATATCCTGACTCCGCACTCCAGACCTGGCGGCTCGATTCCGGATCGCGCGCAAAGACCGCAGGTCCAGCAGTCGTGAAACACGGCGCGTAAATCGCCCGCCGCGGTCGAGGATTCCCGAGCAGCAAACCGTGCGCATCTAGAATCAACCAGCGGATGTTTGCCTCCTGCAGGACTCGCTCGAGACCCGGCATGTAAGCACATTCGGGCAGCCAGAAACCGGCAGGATCAGCACCGAAAACGTCGCGGTAAACCTCGCGTCCGATCAGCACCTGCGCGCGCACCGCTTCGGGCGTTTGCGTGAGGAGCGGCAGCAGGCCGTGAGTCGCCGCGCACCCGATGATCTCGAGCACGCCAGCCTCGCGTAGGCTCCGGAACGCGGAGAGCAAATCGCGTTCGCATTCCTCGAAAAATTGCCGCGTCCCCACCAGCAGTTGGCAGTAGAAGCGGGAGAGCTCATGAAGCTGCGGGTGCGCCTCGTTGCGCTTGATTTCGCGTTGGGCGAGGGCAACGGAGCGGTCGAGATGCCGCACGTAACGCGTTTGCAGCAGCTCATCGCGCAGCATCGCGCACAGCGTCGGCGTCACGCTCATCGTCAGCTTGAACGGCACACCGTCTGCCGCGAGCCGCTGCATCATCGTCACAAGCGGGATATACGTTTCCGTGATCGCTTCGAAGAGCCAGTCTTCCTCGAAAAACTCGTCGTGCTCGGGGTGCCGGACGAACGGCAGGTGCGCGTGCAGAACGAGTGCGAGGAAACCGGGTCGCATCAGGCGATCACTGTTCCAGCCGGCGACGCAACTCGCAATCGATCTCCAGTGTGCTCGCGTGCAGAGCGAAACCGCGACGCGGAGGCGTTATCCCGAGTCGCCCAGATCAGAACGTCTTCCTACCGGCTACAGCGTCCGGCAGAAATCCTGAAAGCGATCGAGACCCTTTTTGATGATGTCGATGCTCGTCGCGTAGCTGAGGCGGACGAGACGATCGTCGCCGAAAGCCGCTCCCGGGATCACAGCCACATTTGCTTTGCTGAGCAGACGATCCGAAAAGTTCTGCGAGCTGAGGCCGAGCTGGCTGATGTTCACCAATAGGTAGAACGCGCCCTGCGGCTTCACGGCGGTGATATTCGGGATCTTCGAGATGCGGTCGAACAT
>JACDCC010000167.1 GCA_013694595.1 Chthoniobacterales bacterium | reverse complement strand
TTTTCCGTGCGCCTCGTAGACAATGGCTTTAATACTTTCGCTCATTCGATGGCCCCGCACCCTAACGCGAACACTCCGGCCGGCAATCTCCAATCCGGCGCCCGCGTCGCCCTCCTCGGGATGGCCGCCAATGTCGTTCTCGCGACCGCGAAAATCCTCGCCGGTGCCCTCGGGCATTCCTACGTCCTGATCGCGGACGGGATCGAGTCTGCGCTCGATATCGCGGGCTCGGCCATCATCTGGGGCGGGTTGAAATTTGCCGCCCGCCCGCGGGATGAAACGCATCCCTATGGCCACGGCAAAGCCGAGCCGGTCGCGGCCATTCTTGTTTCGTTAGGCGTGCTCGCCGCCGCGGTCGTGATCGCAGCGCGGAGCGTGATGGAAATCTTCCAGCCGCATCATGCGCCGGAGCCCTTCACTCTCATCGTCCTCGTGGCCGTGGTGGTGGTGAAAGAGCTGCTCTTTCGCTCGGTGAATCGTTTGGGAAAAGATGCCGGGAGTACCGCCATCCAGACCGATGCCTGGCATCACCGGACCGATGCGTTGACCTCAATCGCGGCCTTTATCGGGATCTCGATCGCGCTTCTCGGCGGGCCGCGCTGGCAGAGCGCCGATGCCTGGGCCGCGCTTTTTGCCTGTGTGTTGATCGCGGCCAACGGCTGGCGCCTCTTTTACCCGGCGCTGCACGAAGTGCTCGACACGGCGCCGCGTGGCGAAATCGTCGGGCGCGTCCGCGCTGCTGCGGCGGCGGTGCCGGGCGTGATCGAGATCGACAAATGTTTCGTGCGCAAAATGGGGCTGGAGTTTTACGTCGATCTCCACGTAGGGGTGGATGAACGAATTTCCGTGCGCGAAGGGCACGAGCTGGCGCACAAAGTGAAGGACGCGATCAGGCAAACCAACCCGCGGATCGCGGACGTGCTCGTCCACATCGAGCCCGCGGACGTCGGACGTTAGGCGGCGGACGCGGGTGCGCGTCACTTTTCGTCGAGTCGAATCCTCATCGCGAAAAAAAATCGGCAATCCGCGTAAAATAGTTTGACATTAATCGAATTTTCTAAAACAGTCCTGACTTCCTTCCGCCGCGCGGAAGCTTCGAAACTAAATCGTTTCGCAAGCACGTTCCAAAAAAACATATAAAACTATGCATTTATTCGACACTGCTATTTCCCGTCCACGCTTCCTTGCTGCGATCGCTTTTTGCGCCGTCGGCATGGGATTAACCGTCTTGAGTTTTGCCGGCGCACCGCCGCAGCCCGACAACCGCGGGGAACAACGCGCGACCTTGACTCCGCAACAATCGCTCGCGCAGCTGCAACAAAGCCGCGGGAACGCGCTTTCGGCGCAGGTTTCGCGCAAGACGGGCGCCTACAGTTTCGTCAAAGCGGCGCCCGGCAGCGTGATCGTTTCCGCGAATAAAGCAGCGAGTCCCAAAACGCGGGCTCTCACCTTTCTCGCCGATCATGGCGCATTGATCGGAATGAATGGCGCGGAGCAGGCCGCGATCAGCAAGGGCGGTGCCCCGGCTGAAGGAAGCGAACTTCGGATTGTGAAGACACAGACGGATGCGCTCGGTCTCAGTCACGTCCGCTTCAATCAATATTACAAGGGTCTGAGCGTCTTCGGCGCGCAGGTCATCGTACACATGAACGACGCGGGAATCACCGCCGTAAATGGAGACTTCGCGCCGGGTGTGGCGTTGAGCACGGTGCCCGCGGTGAACAAAGATGGAGCGGGCGCGATCGCGGTGGCGATTGTGCGCAAGGGCTCCCCCGATGCGGCGGCATCGGTGAACAAGACGGAACTCGCCCTCTATCCGCAGGGAATTCTCGAAGGCAACGGAGCGGCGAGCCGCCTCGCTTACGCGGTCGAGGTCGCGGGCTCGGAGCAGTCCGAACAAGTCTGGATCGACGCCCAGAATGGCACCCTTCTGGTCCGCATCCCACTGCACAAGACGGCGATCAATCGCACGATCTACTCGCCCAATTACGACCCGGCCAACCCCGATCTTTTCGTCCAGCGTCGCGAAGGCGATCCTCCGCATCCGGTGCCGTTTGTGAACAATCTCTATGATTTCGCGGGTCACACCTACAACCTCTATGCTTCCGGTTTCGGCTACGCGTCCTACGATGGGTTCGATAAGAAAATGATCAGCGTTTACCTGATCAATGAGAAATGCCCGAATGCCTACTGGAATGGGCAATCGACCAATTACTGCCCGGCTTTCGATGCCGACGACATCGTTTCCCACGAGTGGAGCCATGCCTACACCGAGTACACGCACGCACTCATCTACGCGTTCCAATCCGGCGCTCTGAACGAGTCCTACTCCGATATTTTCGGAGAGGCGGTTGACCTGCTCAACGGAGTCGATGGCATCGGCGGGAATAACAACGCGCAAGTCTACCCGGACGGCCAGCGCTGGCTGGTCGGTGAGGACTTGGGGGAGGAAGTTCAGCAGCTTCTGCTGCGCGATATGTATGATCCGGATCGCCTGGGGGATCCGGGCAAAGTCTCGTCCGTTAACTACGCCTGCGGCACCGACGACGGCGGCGGCGTGCACACGAACTCCGGCGTGCCCAACCATGGCTTCGCGCTGGTCGTGGACGGCACTCAATTTGCCCCGGGCAATACTTACAACGGCCAAACTGTCACCGGAATCGGCATGACCAAGGCGGCGGCCATCTATTTCCGTGCGGAAAGCGTCTATCAGGTTCCGACCACGGGTTTCGCCGACCACGACACCGCCCTGCAAACGTCATGCAGCGACCTGACCGGGGCGCAGTTGAAAAATCTTTCCACCACCAGCCCGACTGGCACCAACTCAAGCGAAGTGATCACCGCGGGTGATTGCGCGGAGCTCGCTAAGGCGATGCTCGCGGTTGAGATGAGCACACCGCCGATCTGCGCGACCGGCCCGCTGCTCAGCCCCGATCCGGCGCCCATCTGCGAAGGTTCGGCCACCATCTTTTTGGAAGACTGGGAAACTGGCGAGGACGGGTGGACCAAAACCAGCATGGGCTTCGGCACAGGGCTGATCGATTGGGAAGATTCATCGAAGGCGGCGACGAGATTTTTCCACGTCGTGTCCGGACTGCCGGGCGGTCGCACCGGCTCGGCTGCGTTCGCTATTGATCCCAAGATCGGTGAGCCCGGCGGAGGAACCTGTACTCCCGGCGGGGATTATTCCGGCAGTCACACGCTGGATAGTCCGGCCATCATTATTCCCCCTGGCGTGACAGCACCGCAATTATCCTTTGACCATTACGTCGCCACTGAAGCCGGCGTTGACGGTGGCCAGGTCGAGATCAGCCGCAATGGCGGTCCCTACACGCTGCTGCCGAAAAGTCAGTACGTTTTCAACCCACCGAACGTCGCCTTCAATGAAGCGGCTCCGGTCGGCAATAACACTGGGCCAAACCCTGGCGAAGATGCGTGGACCGGTACTAATCTCGGAGGCGCGATTCTCGGCTCCTGGGGCACGACGGTGGCCAATCTCGCCACGGTGGCACAACCAGGAGACTCAATCAAAATCCGGTTCACCTGGAGCCAGGATGGATGTAACGGCGTCGAGGGTTGGTACATCGACAATGTTCGCGTCTTCTCCTGCCCGGTTTTCGAGGCGCCCACGCTCTCGACTGGAGTCGATTATGAAAACCCGGACACGGACGGTTCCTTTACCTTGAACTGGGTTCGACCAAGCGGAGCGGTGGGGCCGGATCTGCTGCAAGTGTCGCAGACTTCGTGCGCGCCCTTGCTCTCGGATGATGCCGAGGCAGGCCTGGCCAAGTGGACCACGAGCTCCAGCGGCACCGGGGCGTTGCAATGGAAAATCGACAATTCGAAGCCGCAACACGCCAGCAACACCTTCAACGTCCAGGCGGTGAACGGCGTCACTAATGCCGAGTCGTATCTGACCTACAACGATCCCATCACCATTCCCGCCTTCGGGCAGACGGTTCTGAGCTGGAATGATTGGGACTTGAACGAGGGCGAGGACAACGTCTTCGTCGATGTCTCCGAGGACAACGGGGCGACCTGGGCTCCCGTCTACCTCCACAATCGCTCCGAGTTGGGTACCGGACCGGTCGCTTTTGCGACCGAGTCGCTTTTCCCACGCTCCGTCGACCTCACCATCTACAGTAGCAAGACGATTCGTCTGCGTTTCCGCTTCTCCCTCGGTCCGGAAGACCGTGCCGGTTCCGTCCCACTCGGCTGGTACGTCGACGATATCTTGCTGATGAATGACAACTGGTCTGACGTGGCCAGCACCGCCGGCACCTCGCTCCTCCAGAGCAAGGGAAGCGGCAGCTATTGCTACCGCGTGCGCACGGCTTACCTCGTTGGGTCGGAGGTTGCATTGAGTCCGTTCAGCAACGTGGTCAATGTCACGGTCGCTCCGGGAATCGTGCCTGCAGTTTCGCGCAAAGTGCACGCCGGCACCCACGATATCCCCTTGCCGCTGACTGGCCCGGCCGGGGTGGAATGTCGCCGCGGCAGCGGCCCGTCCTCCAGGAACCATCAAGTAGTCTTTCAGTTTGGACAGGCGGCAACCTTCACCGGCGCCACCTGCGGCGGCGTGGCCACGACCACCAGTGTTTCTGGGAACGAAGTCACTGTGAATTGCAATGGGATAGCCAATGCCAAGACCGTCACGGCGTCCTTGCTCAACGTCATCGATGGAACCGGCCCGGCCCGAACCGTAAGCGTCCTCATGAGCGTTCTCCTTGGCGACACCAATGCCGATCGCTCCGTCAATTCGGCCGACATCGACCAGACCAAATCGCGATCCGGCCAGCCGGTTAGCGCGGCGAACTTCCGCTCGGACGTGAACGTCGACGGATCTCTGAACAGCGCTGACGTCAGGCTGGTCAAGAGCAAGTCGGGCACGGCCTTGCCATAGGGCGCGAACTGAGCTCAACCGAGACCTTCAATGGGGGAAGCTGGTGACCAGCTTCCCCCATTTGTCTACTCAGGATCGTCTGGCGGTTTGAGTTCCCGAATCACCACTTCGAGAGCAGCGGCCAGGTTCGCGCGTGCGCTCCCGACCTGGCGCGCGAAGCGGATGAGCCGGCCAATTCCGATCGGATGCCGCAGCAGATAGCCGAAAAGACGCCTCGGGGAAGTGCCTTTCCTCTCGAGGTCGAACAGAACTTGCGGCGGGGCCGGGAACGGAGCGGCTGCGGTGTCGCTGATCACCAGAAGCGAGAGAAACGGGATCTTCCGGCTGGCGCAGGCGTCGGCGATCCATTGCGTTTCCATATCGACCGCAGCGGCCTTGTGCTCCCGCGCGAATCCGTCGCGCTCGTCGGAGCTTTCCCCGATGCGCTTGACCGTGGCGAGTTTGGCGACCCGGCAGATGAGCAGCGTTCGCGCTCGCGCGGCAGCTCCGCCGGGCCTGGGCATCCAAACTGCTATTCCGCAAAGCATGGACTTGTTTGACGTGAAGGGGGCGGGCCTCTGGAGTCCGCTGAATGCGCGCGAGATTTCGCAGCTCGTCCGCCACGGGCAACTCCATCACAAAGTTCCCTGTAAACCCACGGGC
>JACDCC010000138.1 GCA_013694595.1 Chthoniobacterales bacterium | reverse complement strand
ATAAGCGGGCTCGCCATCGGCCGCGGTGATGATCCGGCGGGTGTAGCGCGCGAGCGATGTCGATCGTGTCTTGTCGAGCAGGATGTCGAGCACATTCACGAGGCCGACTGCTTTGCCGTCCGTCGAGACCACCGGGAACCGTTCCACGCCGGACGTGCTGCTTAACTCGAGCACCTGTTCGATCGACGCCTGCGGGTCAACGGTGAGGCATTGGACGAGCGGCACCATCACGTCACGCACGCGCACGTGCCGGTAGTCGACCACATTGTGAATCATCGCGCGCTCGCTCGCGGTGAGAGAGCCTTCGCGCTCGCTTTGCACGGCGACCTGTTTCAATTCCTCGCGCGCAGCGAACAAGCGTCGGCGATTCGAGTGGCGGCGCGGAAGGAAGAGACGCCCCAGGCGCTGACCAAGCTCCAGGATCGGCCAGAGGAGCAGTGACGCGTTTTCAAGAATGCCGCCGAGCGCAGCCAGCGTGCCGAGCGGTAAACGCCGGAGGAGCGACTTCGGCAGCACGCCGAGGAAGAAGAGATGAATCGGGATGGCGGCGGCGACGGTGATGAAGTATCCGCCCGTGCCGAAAGAGGCCACAAGTGTCCGCGTCGCAAGCAGCAGCGCCACGATGTCGGCTGTGTTCGTGAGCAGGAGGACGGTGACGAGGAGTCGCTCCGGTTGCTCCAGCAGGCGAGCGAGGCGCTGCGCTCCGGGCGTGCGCTGCTTCACATGGTGCCGCAGGCTCACCGGATCCACGGACAGCAAACCGGCTTCGATCCCCGCGAAGAAGAAGCTGATGGCGGCGAGGCCGAGAATGGCGAGCCAGATCATCAGCTTTCGTCCGCTCCGCGGTCGTCTTCGGTGCGCTCGTCTTCCGGCAGCCAGGTGGTCTTCTCGATCAACATTTCCTCGATCCTTTTCCGCGCGGTGCGTCGCACGTGGATCAGCAACCGCGGCAGCTCGACCTGCGTGCCGGAGGGCGGCAGGTAGCCGAGGCGGTTAAAAACAAACCCGCCGATCGTGTCGATGCCGTCCGCCTCGAGTTCAAAGCCGAGGTGTTCCGTGAGATCATCGAGACGCGCGTTTCCGCTCACCAGGAAGCGCCCATCTTCCAGCGGCTCGATGTAGAGATCGGCCTGACCGATCGGCGCGGCATCGCTCATGATTTCCTCCACGATATCCGTGCGCGTGATGATGCCTTCCACCCCGCCGAATTCATCGACGACCACGGCGAGCCCCTGCGGATGCGAGAGGAAACCGCGGAGCAATTCCGGCGCGCGCATTGTCTCCGGGACAAACGACGGCGCGATCAGGTACTCGGTGTAATGGTCGCTGGGATCGAGCAGGAAGCGTTTCACGTCGAGAATGCCGAGCACTTGATCGGGCGTCTCCGCGTAAACCGGGATGCGTCGATGCCGCTTCTCCTGGATCTGCGCGATCGCCTCTTCATTCTTGAGGTCATCAGGCAGCGAGAAGGTGTCGACCCGCGGCGTCATGCAATCCTTCGCCGTCTTATCACCCAGCTTGATGATCTCCTGGATCATCTCGCCTTCGGCTTCATGGAGCGCGCCTTCCTCCTGCCCCATCTCGAGGAGCGTCTCGAGTTCCTCATCGCTGATCCCCCCGCCTTTTGTCGCCTGCGCGGGCGTCAATTTGCCGACAATCGCCTGGCTGATCGTCTCGAGCGTGGAGCCGACGCCCTCGAGTAACGGCATCAGCGCGCGCAGGGTAAAAACGCCGATCGCGGAGAGACGGTAAGGCGCGGAGAGCGCGATGAGTTTCGGGATTAAATCGCAAAGCAAAACCACGAGCGCGAAGATGGCGATGGCGGCGAGCCATTGTGGCAGCTGCACGGCGGCGAGCGGGCCTTCCCAAACGACGAAGAGGCAAAGCACCACGAGCGGCATGTTGACGATCGCATCGCCGAGCAGGAGAACGTTGAGGACGCGGCGGGGCTTATCGCGAAACGCCTGGATGAAGTGCTGCAGCGACGGGTGCTGATCTTCGAGGCGGCGGAGCTGGTGCGCCTTCAGCGAGAAGAGCGCGGTCTCGAGGCCGGAAAAAAGCGCAGAGAAGGAGGCAAGTGCCGCGATGACCGCGAGCAGGAGGATGAGACTGCCGCCTGTCATCCCGCCGCGCGGCGGCGGTCGCGCGCGCATCTCCCTCGCGGGAAATTCAAGCGTGCCGGTTTGCCCCTCATCTCAGACGGCAGCAAGCTACGGCTTCGATGAACAAAGGCGAGAGGATTTCGCGTTTCGTGGAGGAACTGGCGGGCATCAACCCGGCTTCACACGCGGCGGCGGACGGCGAAATCGCGCAGCATCCATGCTACCGCGGGTTCTTCCGCTGCTGGAACGAGCAGCGTTACTACGAGGCCCACGACGTCCTCGAGCATCTCTGGCTCGACACGAAGTCGGAGGATGCAAATTACTTCAAGGGATTGATCCAGGCGGCCGGCGGGTTTGTGCATCTGCAGAAGCAATTCGAGCACCCGACGCATCCGAAGCACGGCCGCCGGCTAGGTCCCGCGGTGCGGCTGTTTGCACTGGCGGAGGCGAACCTGGAGCCGTTCGGCGCCTCACGTCACGGCTTCAACATTGATGGATTACGTGCCCTCATGGCTCGGACAGCGCGCGAGATCGTCGATTCGCAGTTCATGCGGAACCCGTGGTCGCCCGAGCACGCGCCGACGTTGTCCCTGGAGCGGTCGTGAGCGCGGCTGCAGCCCGTCTGCGCGGCCGCTGCGGCATCCTTCTGCTGACGCTCTGGGCATTCGCTTCAGTTGGATGCGAATTGCGCTCCAGCTTTCCCGCCGAACCGCAGGTGAATGATCGGCTGCGAACGGGGATGACGGTGCAAGAGGTGGTGACAGCATTCGGCGCTCCTGCCAACCATCCGCGGTCGCATGCGGGTGTCGCTACCCTGCGTTACATCGCGCCGATCGGCAGCCGAACCGTGGAGCGGGAGGGCTACGTCGGGTTTGTCGTTGAATTCCAGAACGGGCGTGTCAGCGGCTTCCGCAAGATCAGCAGCAACCCTTCTTTCGACCCTGTATCTCGACCACCGCCGTCGTTCTGGTTTACGTGGCGCGTCTAGGGCGTGCTCTTCGCGGGAGCTTTTTTCTACGGAGCCGTACGAGCTATCAGGATGCTGTGGGATGAAAATCGGCGGCTGCTCAGGGCATTTCTTCAGATGGAAATTCCCACGGCGCGGCTGCCTGTGGAATTCCGGTTCATCAACCACGAAACCACACTCGCCGACGTCGCGAGACGGCTCGAGATCCCATCCCGCCAACGTACAATCCTGCTGAACGCGGGGGACGCTGCGGGTTACCCGTTTCCAGAGACGGAATCCGGGCTGCTGGAGATGCGCGTGATGGAGTACGAACTCCCGTACGGTTCCGCGGTGATCCTGATGCCGGAGATGCCGTTCGCCACCGACAGCCTCATCCGCCCCGTGTACTACAGGCGAATGGGCGTTTTCGTCGGGTTGCCCGAGTGAGCAGCTGCGCTTGCGTTCAGGTGAAGATCAATTTGCAGCCGGCGATCACCAGCACCGCTGCGAGAAGGAGCGAGATCGTGCGGACCGGAAAGCGCTGGCTGCCTAAGTGGGAGCCGATTGCCCCGGCGGTGAAGGCGGCGAGCGCGAGCGGCCACGCGGTGACAGGCACGGTTTGCCCGCTGCTGAGGTAGCCCGCCAGTCCCGCGATTGAATTCACAAGAATGAACAGCACCGAAACGGCCGCTGCGCGCCGGGTATAAGTCCAACGGCAGAACAGCAGCAACGGTGTGAGAAAGATGCCGCCGCCGGTCCCCGTAAGACCCGACAACAGCCCGATCGCAGCGCCGGAACCGATGGCGAGAAACCGCGGCGGAGCGTTCACCACCGGCGGATCACCGTGGCGGAAGAAGAGCCGGACGGCCGAAAACAAGAGCACGGCACCGAGCAGGTATTTCAAAATGTCGGTGCTGAGGTGGAGCGAACCACCGAGATACGCGGCAGGCACGGACAGCAGTGCGAACGGCCAGAAGAGGCTCCATGAGAAGTGGCCTGCGCGCCAGAATTGGGCGGTGCCGATGCAAGCCACGAGAATGTT
>JACDCC010000120.1 GCA_013694595.1 Chthoniobacterales bacterium | reverse complement strand
CCGGCGTGTCGCTCTCGAAAATGATGCTGTAAAGTCGGCGCTTCCAAGCGGCGTCGTCAGCGGTCGGCCGGTCCTTCGCTACAGGCGCGCGTGATTTCATATGTGGTGGCTCCCGGTGCACCGGCTGACGCGGAAAAGCGCGCGCGTCTAGCCGCCGAAGCCGCCCAGCTTTCCTTTCAACAGATCAGTCGCCATTCCAGCCAAGCCGCCCGTGCTTCCACCCAGAAGGGCATCAACCTGACCCGCGATCGGCGCTGGCAACTTCGTCTTCAGGAAGGCGACCGTCGTTTGCGCAGCTTTCTCCGCGTTTTCCTGGCTGATACCGGTCTGCTGCACAATGAGATTCACGAGTTCGTTCATGAGCTACAGAAAGGCCGCTCGACGAAGATGAGCAAGAGGATTTCGCCGCCGAAGACTGAACCGGGGCGCCAGTGCGGTCGGCGCGATTGGCACGAGCCAGCGTGTGCGCGACGGCTCGAGACGTGCAACGGTGGTTCTTCGCGATAAGCGAACACCGCCGATGACTACACGATTGACGATCACAGCCGCCCTTGTTCTGGCGGGAATGCTCGCTGCAGCTGCTGCCGAGCATCCTTCGCCGGAAGCGGTAGTGCAAACGCAGCTCGAAGCCTACAACGCCCGGAATCTGGAGGCGTTCCTTGCCACTTATGCCGAGGACGCGGAGCTGACTGATCTGCCGGGCGGCGTGTTCGCGCGCGGCCACGTCGACATGCGGGAGCGATATACGAAGACTTTCGCCGACCCAACGCTGCACGCTGAGATCGTGAAGCGCATCGTGGTCGGCAACACGGTCGTCGATCACGAGCGGGTGCGTCGCAGGTTTCCTGAGGGCCCCGGCACGCTCGACGCGATTGCGATTTACGCGGTGGAGACCGGCAGGATTACGCGCGTCTGGTTCCGCGTCGGTGAGCGAAAGCTCGATGCCACACCGGACTCATAGTGAAGCGCCTCGCGCGGCTATCGTTGCTCATGATCGAGCGCCGCAACGGCTTCAGCCTCGCCGATCGCGCGTCACTCGCGAACGCATCGACGCTCGTGTCGTTTTGCGATTACAGTGCGCGATGAAGAACATCATTCGTTGCGTCGCAATCGCATCTGTCGCCATCTGGAGCATCAGCACGAGCGCGGCTTAGCCCACCGGCAGTGATCCGATAACTGAATGCCACAAAGTCTTTTCCGACGTTGGATTGCTGATCCGCGCGACGGCGTCTTCGAAAGGACGGAAGGCCGGCAGCCTCCAAAAAGGTCAAAAAGTGAAGCTGGACGGCGAGAGCCTCGCCGGCACCGGTGCTGTGTATCCGATGGTGAAAAAGGATGGTGACGGCGCGTACTGGGTGAAGATCAAAGCGCCGAAAGAAGGCTACGTTCTCTACTCCTCGGACGACGATCCCAGTTACACCTACATCGTGCCGTGCTCGCAGTAAGAGCGGCGAACGGCGACCTCGCCGCGCACGAAAAGGTAACGAAGAACACCACGCCCAGCCGGGCTCGCGTCGCGCCGCCCGCGAAACAGCTTGGGAAGGGGTGCCGGACGAGCGAGATTGAAGCCTTATGGGAAACAGCAAAGGTAGAGACAACGTGAACAAACGCGCCGCGCGCCGGAAAAAGACGGAGCGCCTCGCGGCTGCGAAGAAAAGCAGCACCGGCAGCGAGAACAAGAAGAGCGGCAAGTAGTCGGCAGGCGCTGCTCCGAGCGCGCATTCTTCAGCTCTCGGCGATGAACAGCTTGTTCTCCGGCCCGCAGCCGGGGACGCTGATCATCCGTTCAAACCGGAGGCCGAGCTTCTGGAGGAGACTGGTCGAGGCCGCGTTTTCCGGGTGCGCGATTCCAGCGATCCGGCTGAGACCATGCACGCGCCGCGCGTGTGCCATCAACGCCGAAGCCGCCTCATAGGCAAATCCCCTGCCCCAATAACGTGCGGCAGTGGAAAAGCCGATGTCCACGTCAGCGAGAAAATCGCGCTTCACCAGACCGCAAATCGCGACTGGTTCCGAGTTTTCCTTTAGCTCAACGACGTAGAACCCGAAGCCGAATTTCGCGTAGCTCGGCAGGATTTTTTCTTTGATGTAGACGGAAGCGTCGTCGGTCGTCCGCACTCCGCGATCGGCGACGTAGCGGATGAACGCCGGCTCGTTCAACAGCTCCAAAAGGAACGCCGCATCTGCCGCGGCATCCATCGCGCAGAGTCAGTCTTTCAGTTTCGACAATCTTCTTCATTTCTTCTGCGGAGGCTGCTTCAACGGTGTCATCTACGCCTCCTGCGACGGATCACAGCTCGCACGACGGCATTGCCGCAAACAAAGGGAGCATTGCGCAGCGTCTGACGTTTCGTTAGACCAGCAGCATGAAGACGTCGATCACTGCTGCCCTGCTTGCTGTTCTTCCATGGTCGCTGGCCGCACAGGAACGGCTTCCCATTATCGACATGCACCTGCACGCGCGCAAAGCCGCCTACGCTGGTCCGCCGATGCCGATGCGCGCCATTCCTGGTAATGCCACGGTCGGATCCGGCGAAGTCGGTCGCGGAAGGCATGGCCGTCAACATCGATCCGCCCTGCGAACACCCGATCCCCGCCGCGACGAGCGATGAGCAGGTGATGCGCGACACGATCGCCGTGATGGAGAAGCACAATATCATCGGGATGGTGAGCGGTGAGCCGGAGCTGATGAAAACCTGGCTGGCGGCGGCGCCAAAACGAATCATCGCGGGGATCGATATGCGGCTCCCGGGGACGCCGGGCGTGACCCACGTGGCCGCGCGTAGCCCGAAGGAGCTGCGAGAGCTGCACTCGCGAGGCGTGTTTAAGGTCCTCGGCGAAGTGATGGCGCAATACGAAGGCGTGCGCGCCGACGATCCGCGGCTGGAGCCATACTGGGCGCTGGCCGAGGAGCTCGACCTTCCGGTGGCCATCCATCTCGGACCGGGTGAGCCTGCGCAGCCATACGGCAAGACCACCGGTTATCGCGCCCGCAACGGCAGCCCGCTCGTCATGGAAGAGGTGCTGGTGCGGCATCCGAAGCTGCGCGTTTACATCATGCACGCGGGCTATCCGTTCGCTGACGATCTGAGGGCGCTGCTCTTCTCCCATCCACAGGTCTATGTCGATATCGGAGGCATTGTCTACACGGAGCCACGGCGCGCCTTTCACCGGTTTCTGGAAGCGATCGTCGAAGCGGGCTACGGCGATCGCGTGATGTTTGGATCCGACCAGATGATCTGGCCCGGTGTGATCGAGCCAGCGATCCAGGCGATCAAGGATGCGCCATTCCTGACGGAGCCGCAGAAACGCGACATCTTCTACAACAATGCCGCGCGGTTCCTGAGATTGACTCCGGAAGAGATGGCTCGTCACCGCGCGATGTGATCGGCCGCGGCGGGAAGTGTTTGTTAATTGTCAGTTGCCCCTCACCTGGCGCTACGCAAACGGCCTCCCACCCTGATTCCCAAGAGGCCGTGGCCTATGTCCTCCTCTCCATGAGGGAGAGGATTGAGGTGAGGGCGAATCTGCCGTGCAGGCTGACAATGCGCGAACATTACGCCGCGGCGCAAGAGTGCGTGTTTACGGTTGCGCGCGGCTGCGGTTCTGCCGACGCTCGGCTTCATGAAGGAAGTCCCGATGAACCAGATCCCTGCCGCGGCGGGACATGGGCCGGACCCGAAGGCGCCAATTCCCCGGCAGATCCGCTACATCATCGGCAACGAAGGGTGCGAGCGCTTCAGCTTCTACGGCATGCGGAACATCCTCACGGTGTTCCTCGTCTCGTCACTGCTCACCTACCTGCCGGAAGGTGATCGCGAACGCACGGCCAAGGATGTCTTCCACACCTTCGTCATCGGCGTCTATTTTTTCCCGCTCCTCGGCGGCTGGCTGGCGGACCGCTTCTTCGGCAAGTACAACACGATTTTCTGGCTCAGCCTTGTCTACTGCGCCGGCCACGCCTGCCTGGCAGTCTTCGAGTCGAATCGCACCGGCTTTTACGCGGGTCTCGCGCTCATCGCGCTCGGCTCCGGTGGGATCAAGCCGTGCGTCTCCGCCTTC
This sequence comes from Chthoniobacterales bacterium, assembly GCA_013694595.1. Taxonomy (GTDB): domain Bacteria; phylum Verrucomicrobiota; class Verrucomicrobiia; order Chthoniobacterales; family UBA10450; genus JACCTI01. The sequence continues at coordinate 787 of JACDCC010000120.1, read as the reverse complement.
GTCGGCGATCAATTCGACCAGAGCAACAAGCACCGCGCGAAGGTGGTGTTCGACGCATTCTATTGGATCATCAACTTCGGCTCCTTCTTCGCGTCGCTGCTCATGCCGATCTTCCTGCGGAGCTACGGCGCGAGTGTCGCCTTCGGAATTCCGGGCGCGCTCATGTTCATCGCGACGGTGATTCTCTGGCTGGGCCGGCGCCACTACGTCATGGTGCCGCCAGCGCCGCCGAATCCTCATGGGTTCCTGAACGTCTGCCGCACGGCTCTCGCCTCGGGCGCTCAGGGTCGTGCGCTGGCGATCATCGGTGCGTTGGCCGCGATCGGCTCTTTTCTGCTCATCCCGAAGCTTGGTTTCGTGATCGCCGCCTGCATGGCGCTGGTGGCGGTCATCGGCTTCGGCGGTGCCGGCGTGTGGCTGCAACTAGACGCCGCCCGAGGCAAGCATCCGGACGATGCGATCGCAGGCGTCCGATCGGTGTTGCGTGTGCTGGTGTTGTTCGCGCTCGTCACGCCGTTCTGGTCGCTCTTCGATCAAAAGGCTTCAACCTGGGTATTGCAGGCGAACGCGATGACAAAACCTTTATGGTTCCAGTCGTCGCAGATGCAGGCGCTCAATCCGCTGCTCGTGATGCTGTTGATTCCGTTCAACAACCTCGTGCTTTACCCGGCAATGAAGCGCTTTGGTTATGAGATGACGGCGCTGCGGCGGATGACCGCCGGGATCGCATTCTCCGGCCTCTCGTGGATCGCCGTTGGTGCCATGCAAGTGGTGCTCGACGGCGGCA
>JACDCC010000098.1 GCA_013694595.1 Chthoniobacterales bacterium | reverse complement strand
GCACGGATCTCCAGGAGATTTTCATTCCCGATTTGATCAAGGTCGATCTTTCGACCGCTCCTGCGCGCCTCGCGGGGGGCGGTGCGAACTTCGCGGCCAATCCGGATGACGTGGGCTTCAGCCGCCTCGGCATCTTCGGTGGCGACGTCTTGATCAGCACAATCCTGCCAGTCAGCACAACCCTGCCAGGAGCGGTGTCTGGTGGATGGCCGAACGGGCGCCGCTTCGGCGATGATGTTCTCGATATCGCAGTCACAGCAATCATTAGCGATCTCCGCACCACCCCTCCGACGATTCGCTCGGCGGACGGGATCGATAACGTGAACAAGAACGACAGTGTTTTCAGCAAAGTATTCCCTTACGCTGCCACGCCGCACAACGGCCGTAATCACGAGCACCACAACACCGCCGCGACTGGTGCTAGCACCACGAACAAGTTCCAGAACATCTCGACTCGAGGGTTAGTGCAGTCGGGCAACAATTCGCTCATCGGAGGCGTGATCATCGGTGGGAACTCCAATCGCCGGGTCGTGCTGCGCGGCATCGGACCTTCGCTGGCAGAGAGGAACGTGCCGAATTCGCTTCCGAACCCCGCCATCGAGGTTTTCCAGGGATCGACCAAGATCGCTGAAAACGACAACTGGAAGAGCAGCCAGGAGGCTGACATCTCGGCGACCGGCCTCGCACCGAGCCGCGACGAAGAAGCAGCGATCCTGCTCGACCTCGCCCCTGGCGCCTACACGATCGTTCTGCGCGGCGTGAACACCACCGAAGGTGTTGCGCTGGTCGAAGCGTATGATCTGCAGTAAACCTAACGAACAGTAAAGTAGCTGTGGTGAGCGGGCCGGTCAGGATATTCCTGGCCGGCCCGTTTCATTCACAGGCACGAAGAACAAACGACTATGTCCCTCCTCCCGCATCGCACTTTGACGGTGAAACTCGCCGTTCTGACAACAGTCGCCCTCCTGACAGTCGGCACCGCCCGCGCGCATGATCCGGGACTTAGCTCAGCTGATTTGGAAGTGCGCGACGAGACTGCGACTTTGTTGATCACTTATAACGAGCGCGACATCGCCAACCTAATTGGTGAGTCGCCGGAGGACGTGCGGGCCGGCAAAGCGCCTGCGCAGGAGAAATTGGAGCAGCTCGCGCGGCGTGCGGCTGTGCTGCGGGCGACTGGTGAACCGCTCTCGCCAACCGCCGTCGTGGCGAAACCCGAGGGAGAGAATAATGTGGAATTCCGCTACGATTTCGCGGTGCCACCCGGCGCGGCTGAGGTGGCATTCGAGTCATTGCTCCTAACGGAACTCTCGTTCGGACATCGCCAGGCATTCGCAGCCCGTGATGCAGCCGGAACGGAGATCGCGCGCCGGGTTTTCAGCAGCCGTGAGAGCTCGACGAATGTGTCGTTAGACCCAGCCGCGAACGCCGCACCGCGCAGCAGCGGTTTCCGCGAATTTTTTATGCTCGGTATCCATCACATCATCACCGGCTACGATCACCTGCTCTTCCTCTTCGGATTGTTGATCGTGTGCCGCACCGCGCGTGCCGGCGTGGTGTTGATTACCTGCTTTACCGTCGCGCATTCCCTGACGCTGGCGCTCTCCACATTTGGCCTGGTGGCTTTGCCGGGCCTGTTTGTGGAAGCGACGATTGCCGCCTCGATTTTGTATGTGGGGATCGAGAATCTCTTCCGTAAAGATGGCGGGCTTGGCTGGCGGTGGGTGCTCACCTTCGCGTTTGGATTGATCCACGGCCTCGGCTTCGCCGGCGTGCTGCACGAGATGGGGATCGCGAAGACCGGCAGCGCCGCGATCGTCCCGCTGCTCGCGTTTAACCTTGGCGTTGAGGCCGGGCAGCTGGCGATCGCTGCCGTCGTGCTGCCGATTCTGTGGAAGCTCCGCGATAGCCGAGCGTTCATGCGGATCGGAGTGCCCGCTTGTTCAGTGCTCGTAGCCGCGGCCGGCGCCTACTGGCTGATCGAACGGACGTTGCTCGCGTAGCTGCGCTATTTGCCGGCGAGGACGATCGGCCCTTCGGCTTTCACCACACCGCCTTTGCGCTCGAGGCTGACGGCGAAAGCAACGGCTGATTCGATCCGCACTTTCGGCGTAAAGACGTAGCGCGTGCGGCCGGATTTCTCGACCCGAAAGACGCCGGCGCTGACCGGATCAGGGAACCGGGAGTCGACGATCCAAAGCTGGTAATCGCGGTTCGCTGCGTTCGGTGGAACCTTGTTCGTGTTCAGGACGCCGCGCTGCAACTCTCCATCCCAGACGAGCGCCGCGGTGGCATTAGGCGCACCGCTCATCTTCGAGGTAAGCGTCGCGACTTGAACGTTGGGGAGCGCACCATCTGGGTCGCGGGTGTCCTGCGGTGGGACTTGTTCCGGGGCTGGCCGTTCTTCGCGCGCCTGCCGTGCTTCTTTTTGTTCCCGTAGTTCGCGCGCTTTCGATTCTTCACGCGCTTGGGCGAGCTTTGCGGCTGCGTCGTCGCGCGCCGCGGCTAATGTCGCCATTTGGGTGCGCGCGTCGGCTTCCCGTTGTCTCAGCTCGGTGACTTGCTGCTCCGCACGGTCCTTTTCGGCAGCAAGCGCGGCGATTTGCGACTGTGACTCGGCGATTTTGGACCGCGACTGCTCAAGCTCGGCGCGTGAGGCGGCGACGCGTTCTCCAAGCCGCTGCCGATCGGCAAAAGCCACTACGCAGGCGATCGCGAGACAGGCTGCAATGGCCCACGGGAGCCGAGGTGCTGTCCGCGCTGCCGGTATGTCCGAGGCCGGCTTCGTTTCGCCAATCGCGCTGAGAATCCGGGCGTGGAGGTTCGCGGGCAATGGTCGCGCTGGCGCGGTATGCGCAAGTTGGGCGGCGGTGTCGGTGAGTCGGTCGACGTGACGCAACAGATCCGGATG
>JACDCC010000028.1 GCA_013694595.1 Chthoniobacterales bacterium | reverse complement strand
TAAAACGAACCCGCGGCCGCATACGATTCGCTCGCGTCCGGCTGGAGCTTCATCGCCATTTCCATGGCATTTCGAGCACGCGCGAGCTGTTCCGGTGTGCGGTTATCCGCGAAGTAGCGAAACGATTCACGATTCGCGAGCGCTGCCCATGCGAGTGCGAAGTCTGGGTCCAGCTCAACCGCCTTGCGAAACGACTCGAGCGATATCCGTGTCTCCTCGCCGGTTTGCGCGGTATCGAGCGCGAGACCGCGGAGATACGCGTCGTAGGCCTGCTGATTCGTAGTGCCGACGGTGACGATCTCGCTGCGCTCGCGGCCGGTCAGCTTCGCCTCCAGCGCTTTTGCGATCTGCAGCGCGATGTCGCTTTGGACTTCGAAAATCTCCGACAGTTTACGGTCGTAGGTCTCCGCCCAGAGATGCGCATCCGTGTCTGCTTTGATCAGCTGCACGTTGACGCGGACGCTGTCGGCCGCGCGCTGCACGCTGCCTTCGACGATATGTGCGACGCCGAGCTGCTGCGCGATCTCGCGCAAGTTGCCGGGCCTGCTTTGATACTGCTGCGTCGAGGTCCGCGAGATCACCTTCAGCTCACCGACTTTCGCGAGGCGGGTGAGGATTTCGTCCTGCACGCCGGTGGCGAAGAATGCGTTCTCCGGATCGCGGCTCAGGTTTTCGAAGGGCAGAACGGCGATACTCTTCTCTGCGTTCCCGCCTTCCTGCTGCCGTGCCTCCGGCCGAAAACGATCGAAGAGCAGCAACGCGACTGCGAGCACGAGCACGCCGATGATCGCGAAGTCGAGTTTGCGGCCAGTGGTGCGCGCGATCGATTCCCCGCGCGCAACATCTTCCGTGCGCTTGAGCCCTTCCGGCGTCAGCTCGAACGCCCACGCAAGAATCAGCGCGAGGGGAAACCCGAGCGCCACAATCGCGATGAATACCTTCATCACCCACGCCGGCGCCTCGAAGGTCGGAAACAGAATCGACGCGAGCTGGATGAGCAGCCAGGCGACGACCGCATAGGCGACCGCGACCTTGTAAACATTGCGCCGCTTCAGTTCGGCGAAGAATCGCTTCGGATTCATCGTTGCGTTCCCGCTAGTTGTTGGAAGCGCGCATCGTTTCGGATTTTATCCCACACCGGATCGATACGGAGAAGCGCCGGCGTGATCGCACGATAGTGCGGGACGGCGAGGCAATGCTGGAGCAACGGAATCGCACGATCGGCATCGCCGAGCATCGCGTAGGCAGCGGCGACAACCCCCTGAGACCACGGCCCCGACCACAAATCGCGCTGGGCTTGGCGGAGAAGTTCTGCCGCGGTGCGTTCGACTTCCGCGCGGTCGCCCAGATCGGCACTGCTGAGAATCACCGCAACCGTGAGCCGCGTTGCCGTGTTGCCTTGCTCGCGCAGCGCGATCAGTTCGCGGCGTGCTTCTTCGATGAGCGCACGACCTTCACCCTGCTGACCCGCGAGTATCTTCAAGCTGCCCAGCCATGACTTCTCGTCGGCCTGGCGCAGCCGCGATCCGTTTTTGTTCTCCTCGATCTGTTTTGAAAGCAGCTGCACCGCATCGTCAAAACGACGCCGATACACGAGATAAGTTACGGAATCACTTGTCAGTTTCCCAGGCGCGCGTGCGCTTTGCTCCCCCAGAAGCTTTTCCGCCGCATCGAGATCGCCTTCCGCGAAGAACGTTTCGGCTTTGCTGCCGATGAAGTCCGTTTCATCGGGCGAAATCGCGAACGCGCGATCGAACATCTCGCGGGCCGCGCGGAAGTCGCGTTTCCCGCGGTAGCTGCGGGCAAGGTTTGCCCACATATCGGGATTGCGCGGGTCGAAGACTGTCGCCTTCTTCTGAAGCTCGATCGCTTCGTTAAGTTTCCCCTGTCGCCGTTTCACCAGGCCGGTGTAGAAGATCGCATTGCCGTCGTTCGGAGAACGCTGACGCGCTTCCTCCAGCTCGACCAAGGCGCGGTCGAAATCCTGCAAACAAAAATAGTAGAACAACGCGAGCGCGCTGTGCGCATCGCTTAAGTCGGGTTGCAAACGGACCGCCGTCTCCGCTGCGCGCCGGGAGTTTTCCAGTTCCGCCGGCGTCCGCTCGTCGCTAAAGTAAAGCTGTGAGCTTGCGATCGAGAGCTGCGACCACGCCTGCGCGTAGGTGGGGTCCAGCGCAACCGCTTCCTGGAAGAACTCGCGCGCTTTCCTGACGTCATCCGGCGATTCGCGAATGATAAACGCGAGCCCCCGCAGGTATGCATCATAGGCTTGCGGGTTCTTCGTTGGGACCGCCGCAATCTGCTGCTGCTCGCGGCCGGTTAGTTTCGCTTCCAGAGAATCGGCGATGCGGCGAGCGACATCACTTTGCACGGCGAAAATGTCCGTCAATTTACCGTCGTACGTTTCCGCCCAGAGATGCGCGTCGGTCTCCGCTTTGATGAGCTGCACGTTCACGCGCACGCTGTCGCCGGCCTTCTGCACGCTGCCTTCCAGAACGTGGGAGACGCCGAGTTGCTTTGCGATTTCGGCGACGTTGCCCGGTTTGCTCTGGTACTGTTGCGTGGAGGTTCGCGAGATGACTTTCAGGTCACCCACTTTCGCGAGCCGGGTGAGAATCTCGTCCTGCACGCCCGTGGCGAAATAGGCGTTTGCCTTGTCTTCACTGAGGCTCTCAAACGGCAGCACGGCGATGCTTTTCTCCGGGCTGCCGCTCGGCGCTGCCGTCGTTGCTGAAGCAGCCGACGGGGGCTGCGTCTTGTCACGAAACAGTTGAAGCAGCAGCAAGCCGACTGCGATCACCGCGATGGTCGCGACCAGCACCGTCAGCTTGCGGCCGGTTGTGCGGGTTATCGACTCGCCAGGCGCGACATCCTCGGTGCGCTTGATCCCTTCTGGCGTGAGCTCGAATGCCCAGGCAAAGATCAGCGCGACAGGAAATCCGAGAAGCAAGAGCACGATCACCAGCGTCACCGCCCAGTCCGGCAAGTTTAGTCGCGGAAAGACGGTGTCGGAGATCTGAATGACCAGCCAGGCGACGACGGCATACGCAACCGCAACCTTGTAAACGTTGCGCCGCTTCAACTCGGCGAAGAAGTTCCTCAAATTCACGGGTTCCCTTCAGTCAGTCGCCTGAATCGCGGATCGTCGCGGATCTTGTCCCAAACTGGATCCAGCCGGAGGTAGGCTGGTGTTAGTCCCTGATGCGCGGGCAGCGAGACCGCGCGTTCAATGTGCGGAATTGCCTGGTCGGCATCGCCCAACACGGCAAACGCAGCCGCGACTTGGGCCTCTGACACAGGATAGCGCCACCGGTCGCCGCTGGTCCTTTCCAGCATGGCTTGGGCTTCGCGTTCGACGGTGGCGCGGTCCCCTAACTCCGCGGCGATTCCGATCCGCTCGTCGCCCAACCACAAACTCAGGTCGCCCTGCGCGCGTCGCTCTTCGATTACGCGAATTGTTTCGTGAAAAATTGGCTGCGCCTCGTTAGGCCGGCCTCCGGCTGATCGTAGGTAGGCGAGAAAGAGACGTCCGTTAAAGAGTTCCTCGTCCGTTCCTCCTTTTTCGATGGCCTCGGACAAGAGCGCGATGGCGCGTGGGAAATCCCGCCGAAGGACAGAGATCCAAACGTAGTCGTCGATAGCCTCGCTCGCGAGCGTGCGCGGCAGTGGCGCGAGCAGGTTATCCCCGCTTTGCAGGTCGCCGGCCGCAATGAATGCCTCCCCCTTTTCCGCCAGAATTGCATGTTGCTGGGGCGCGACGTTGAGGGCGCGATCGAACATGGCATGCGCCTGCTCGAATTTTCGCGCGCCCCGATAGCTCCGTGCCAGATTCACCCACACATCATTGTTGCGCGGGTCGAGGATTCCCGCCCGTTGCATCAGCTCGATACTTTCGTCCAGCTTTCCCTGCCGACGCTTCACCGCGCCGGTCAGCATGATGACAAAGGCATTGTTCGGGGATCGGGCGTGCGCCTTCGCCAGCGCGTCGAGCGCGCGTTCGAAATCTTTCGGGCAATAATAATAGAACGAGCCGGCCGCCGCGTAGGACTCGCTCGCATCCGGCTGCAATTTTACGGCCATCTCCATGGCGTGCCGCGCGCGAGTGAGTTGTTCGGGAGTCCGGTTGCCGGCGTAGTAGAACGATTCACGGTTAGCGAGCGCGGCCCAGGCGGGGGCAAAGTTCGGATCCAGCTCCACCGCGCGGCGAAACGATTCGAGCGCTATCTGTGTCTCTTCCCCTGATTGTGAAGTATCAAAGGTCAGACCGCGCAGGTAGGCATCGTAGGCCTGTGGATTTGTCGTGCCGACCGTGGCGATATCGCGCTGCTCTCTCCCCGTCAGCTTCGCTTCCAGCGCACTAGCAATGCGCAGGGCAATGTCCGTCTGCACCTGGAAAATCTCGGCCAGTTTGCGGTCGTAGGTCTCCGCCCAGAGATGTGCGTCCGTGTCGGCTTTGATCAACTGCACGTTCACGCGCACGCTGTCGCCGGCTTTCTGCACGCTTCCTTCCAGAATGTGCGCCACGCCGAGTTGCTTTGCGATTTCGGCCACGCTGCCCGGCTTGCTCTGATACTGCTGAGTGGAGGTGCGCGAGATCACCTTCAGCTCCGCCACTTTCGCGAGCCGGGTCAGGATTTCATCCTGCACGCCAGTCGCGAAATACGCGTTCGCCTTGTCCTCGCTCAGGCTCTCGAACGGCAACACCGCGATGCTCTTCTCCGGGATACGCTGCTGGTCCTGTACCGGCCACGGTGAACCATGGCGCGCCCCATCGTCCCTTGGGCGAAGCATTTGAAAAAGCAGCAAGCCAATTGCGAGGAGCGCGACGACTGCGACGCTCAGCGGGAGCTTCCGACCTGTCCGGTGCGTGATCGATTCGACAGGCGCGACATCTTCCGTGCGTTTGATCCCTTCGGGCGTCAGCTCGAACGCCCAGGCGAAGATCAGCGCGAGCGGAAACCCGAGCGCAACAACGGCGATGAAAACCTTCATCACCCAGGCCGGCGCCTCGAAGGTGGGAAACAAAATCGAGGCCAGCTGGAGCAGCAGCCACGCGACGACCACATAAGCCGCAGCGACCTTGTAGACGTTGCGTCGCTTTAGCTCGCGAAAGAAAGAAGCCATGGCGGATGCGCTGCGCTCACGTCTCTAACTGAATCTACCAACGCGCGCCAGTGTGATGCCGTTCCGGCGGAGCCGATCTTCAAAGCGCCCGGTCGCTCAAGCCGCGCCGGTCGCCGTCATTCCGAGCGAAGTCGAGGAATCCCGTGGTGAACCTTTGACGAATGCAGCGGGATCCCTCGACTTCGCTCGGGATGACGCTCTTGCTCCACTCCTCGTCAGGGCGGCCACGACTCTCCGCGAACTTTCGCCCGCCCGTCAAAGATGTGTCGAGCTACGGCACACGGACTCCATACCAGGTCATCATGCCCATTCCGACGAGCTGCAGCTCGCGGCCTGGACCCTCTTTCGAGAACGAGAGGCGATACCCGTCGACGTCGTCGGCGCTAACGAATTGGTGATTTCCCAGATAAACGATCGGCAGCTTCAGTGGCGGACTCGGTAGTTCAAACCATAACTGCCCGTCGCGCTCGTTGACCTGCGCGTGCCAGCCGTGGATCCCGAAATCGTATTTGCCGACATATCGCTGCCGCTCTTCTGCCGAGAGCGCCACTTCGCGGCGCACCGGCTCGCGCAGGCCGCGCAGACGGCGCGCAACCTTGCGTTCGATGTGCTCCGCAAAAACGAAACGGTTCGCCATCACGACGATGGTCAACTCTGCGTCCGGGTAGTATGCCGCCTGCGCCGAGAAGCCTCCGCCGTACCCGCCATGCCCGTTGCGCGGCACGCCATCATGCGAGCCGAGATCCATCGCGAAGCCATACTCCGCTTTGCGACCGTCATTGAGCCGTACGCGCGTCGTCATCTGTCGGTACGACTGCGCGCTCACCACTTTGCCTTTCGCCAGTGCGCGCATCCAACGCGCGACGTCCACCGCGCTTCCGCAGAATCCGCCGGAGCCACGGAACAGCGATGTGTTCTCCGGCGGGTGAGGGGAACGAGTGCGCCGTCGCGGTTCACATGCCCGCGTGCTTCGCCAGGCACCTCGCCGGTTTGCGGCGGGCACAAGCGGAACGAGCGCAGCTCCAGCGGCTTGAAGAAGCGCTCGTCGAAGACAACCTCGAGCGGCTGCCCGTCGACTCGTTCCACGATCAGGCCGAGCAGCAGGTAATTGATGTTACCGTAGGACCAGCGCGAGCCGGGTGGCCAGTCAGAAGGCGAGTGGCGCGCAGCGTCGACGTATTCCTCGTAAGTGGTGCCCGGCTGGGCGAACAACGCCGTGAGCTCCGGCTGCGCAAATTCCTCGCGTATTCCGGACGTGTGGCTGAGCAGGTGCTGGATTTTCAGGTCGGCTGGCAGGTGCGTGAAGTCTGGCAGGTGATGCGCGACCGGATCGTCGAGCGCCAGTCTGCGCTGCTCCACCAGCTGCAGAATCGCCGCGGCGGTGAACTGCTTCGTAATCGAGCCTAGCGCGAAGATGCTATTCTCCGTGACGCGATCCTCCCGCGCCGCATCCTCCACGCCAAAACCGCGCGCGAGGATGATCTCATCGCCTTTCATCACCACGAGCGCAGCGCCAGGGATTCCCTGTTCCTTCATCCCCGCCGCCACGATCGCCGCGACCTCGTCGACGCGCGGGCGTGATGGCGCGGCGACGGCAGCGCTAACGCAGACGCAAAGCACAGCCGCGGCGATCGGCCGCGCCAGCTCTGCGATGCTCCTGCGCTCGGCAAAGAAATTGCGCGGGTTCATTTCGCGGCAGGTGGCGATTCTTTCGGCGCGAGCGAGGCGACGATCTTCTCAAAGCGCGGCTCCTTTCGGAGCGGGTCCCACACCTCGGATAAGACGAGATTGCCGTAGCTCAGACCGCCCGGGAGCTTTGCCGCCTGCTCGAGCATATCGAGGGCACGTTGGAGTTCGCCCGCTTGCGTATAGACATTCGCGAGAGCGCTCATCAACCCGGATCGCGTAAGGGCGTCCTTCGCCACGGAATCGAAGGCGAGGGCCTGCTCGCCTTGACGAATCGCTTCGTCTTTTTCGCCCAGGTTGGCGTTGATCGCAGCGACGATCATCAGGGCTCTGGCGTCATCGGGACGCTGAGCCGCCCTCGCGGCGGCCGATTGACGCGCCGCTAAAAACGACGCTCGCGCCTTCTCCGTCTCGCCCAATCCCAATGCAACCCGAGCTTCGTTCCATTCTCTCGGCAAAATAAAACCGCCTCCGCCGGTGAATTCGCGGGGCCCATAAGCGGCGAGCGCTTCTGCTGCCGCACGATAATCGCGCTGGAAAAACGCCAGGTTCATTCGGGCCTGAGCGAGGTCGTCCGGGTTTGCGGATTGCGCGGGCTCGCCCCTCACGACCCACTGCGTTCGGCGGAGATCACCGCGCTCCGCGGCGTCCACCTCCGCGCGCGCGCGCTCGATCGTGAAGTCGCCCGGCTTCCAGGCGAGAACACCATCGAGGATGCGAGCAGCTTCTCCGTAGCGCCGCTGCATCGAGTAGGTGTTCGCTGTCTCGAGCTGCGTGTTCGCATTTCGTGGATCCAGCGCCGCCGCCTCCTCGAAGTGACGCGTCGCTTCCTCCCATCGCCCCTGCCGGCGTTCGATGTTTCCAATATTAAACACGACCTCGGCGTCGTTCGGCAGCGCGCGCCGGGCCGCCTGGAACTCGGACATTGCGGCTTCGAAATCACGGGAGACCCGATAGTGGAAAACGCCTCGTGCGAGGTGTACCTCGCCCGCGTCTGGCTGTAAGCGCGCTGCGGCCTCGAGCGCTTTTTTCGCCAGGTCCAGCCGGGCCGGGGTCTCATCGTAAACAAACCAATACATTCGCAGATGAAGGTTCACGAGCCAGCTCAAGGCGGGTACGAATTCCGGGTCGCGCGCGACCGCCGCATCGAGCAGGCGGATTTTTTCGAGCGTCTGCTCCGGCCGATACCCAGTCTCGCGACTGACTTCCTTCGCCCGCAGATAAAGGTCGTACGCCTGCAGGTCCGCGGTTGGCTTCGCCTGAATCGTCGCCTTTTCTTTCGGCGAGAGCGCCGCCTGGAGTTGCTCGGCGATCTTCTGCGCAATCTCGCTCTGAATGGCGAAGACATCGGCCAGCTCGCGATCGTAGCGCTCCGCCCACAAATGCGCGTCGGTTCGTGCTTCGATCAACTGCGCGCTAACGCGGACGCGGTTCGCCGATCGCTGGACGCTGCCTTCCAGCACATGCGCCACTTTCAATTCCTGCGCGATCCCGGGGAGGTTCCGCTTCTCGATCTCCTTGTACTGCATCACGCTCGTGCGGCTGATGACTTTCAAATCGGCGACCTTGGCCAGGTTCGTGAGGATTTCGTCCTGCACCCCATCGGCAAAGAAGGCATTCTCCTCGTCCTTGCTCAGATTTTGGAATGGCAGCACCGCGATCGATTTGCTCGAGATCGCTTCCGCCGCGGGCGCAGCAATCACAGCCGGTGCAGTGGAATCCGGCGCAACGACAACGGACTTCGGCCGCGTCAGTTGGAAGAGCAGCAACCCACACGCGAGCGCTCCCCCCACGCCGACCGTGATCATCAACTTGCGCCCCGTCTTCGGCGTGATCGATTCCCCTGGCGCGACTTCATCCGAGCGTTTGATCCCTTCCGGCGTCAGTTCGAATGCCCAGGCCAGAACCAGCGCGATCGGGAAACCGAGGACGACAACGCTGACAAAAACTTTCATCACCCAAGTTGGCGCTTCAAAGGTGGGGAACAGAATCGAGGCCGCCTGGATCAGGAGCCATGCCACGATCGCGTAAGCGACCGCGACCTTGTAAACATTGCGCCGCTTTAGCTCGGCGAAGAAGTTGCGGTCGCTCATATCAGACGCCCGAGTGTCCAGGACGCTTTGCGCTTAAGTTTTTCCATGCTCCTGCCGCCTGCGTCTGATGGCGTTTGTCTTCATTCCAACCTCGTCTTCAGGCGCTCAAGCCGCGGAGACCGAAGTGAATGGCCGCGGCGAGGAGGTGACGATCGTTCGAGTAGATCTCCTTGAAACCTTGCTCGGCCGCGCTGGCCAGATGAAGCGCATCGGCCGCGCGAAGAAAGACACTGCGATCGAGCTTACCGACACGATCGGATAAACTCGCGATCAGCTTCGCACTAATGGGCAGCCAGCCCCAGAGCGCTGACTCGCAATCGGCTTCGAACTGCGCGTGCACCGCGGAGAAGATCCGCGGCGGGAAAGCGCGCTCACGGAATTTACGATGGAAGGCGATCAGCACTTCCACCCTGCCGTGCAGACAGCAGGCGACTTCGCCAGACTCTTCCGCAAGTCTGCGAACACGGTCTGAATCGGGCTCATCGAGATAGAACTTCGCGATGTAGGCGGCGTCAAAGTAGATCATTACCTGGCGTCTCGATCTTGGGAGATAAGTGCGCCACTGTCGGTTCCGCCGGAGAGTTTCCCGCGCAATTTCGAATAGGCGGGCAGAAGCTTCCGCGCGTTAAAGCGGTTCCGCTTGGCCGGTTGCCGATAGGGCGCGAGCGAAGCGACGGGCTGGCCGCGATCGGTGATAATAATCTGCTCATGTGTTTCGGCCAGGCGGACCCATTGGCCGGTCTTCTCGTGTAACTCGCGAATCGATACGTGCTTCATGTGTCTCCTTGTGACACAAGGCCTCCCGCGCGGTCAACATCAAATCGCTTAGCCGAATGACACGATGAGCTAGAGCGCATACACAACCGCGATTTTGTAAACGTTGCGCCGCTTCAGCTCGGCGAAGAAATTGCGCGGGTTCATTTCGCAGGAGGTGGCGTGTCTTTCGGGGCGAGGGACGCGACGATCTTGTCGAAGCGCAGCTCCTTCCGCAGCGGGTCCCACACGTCTGACAGAATGAGAATACCGTAGCTCGGGCCGCCGGGAAGTTTCGCAGCCTGCTCGAGCAGATCGAGTGCGCGCTCGTGTTCGCCCGCTCGCGCATAGATCATGGCGAGGCTGGTCAGCGCCTCGGCGCGATGCAGCGCGTCTTTCGCGACGGTGTCGAGCTTAAGCGCCTGCTCGCCCTGGCCGATCGCCTCATCCTTTGCACCCGCGTTCGCGTTGATTAGCGCCAGCGTCATCAACGCCCGTCCGTCATCCGGACGCGCTTTTACCCTCGCCGCAGCCGATTCTCGCGCGGCGGCGAACGACACTTGTGCTTTCTGTGTGTCGCCGGCTGCCCACGCCGCGCGACCCTCAAAGAAATCGCGCGGCCAGACGCTCCCGCCGCCGGCCGTAAATGCAGGGCGTCCATAACCGGCGAGCGCTTCCTGTGCAGCGACATAATCGCGCTGCCAAAACGCCAGCATCGTTCGCTGTTGAGCGACGTCGTCGGCGTTCACTGATTTTGCATCCGCGTCGGTGACGAGTCTCTGCATCCGCCGCAGATCGGCGCGGGCCGCGACATCTATCTGCGCGCGTGCGCGCTCAATCGTGAAATCGCCAGGCTTCCACGCGAGAACGCCGTCAAGAATTCGCGCCGCCTCGGGGTAGCGCCGCTGCGCGGAATATGCGTTCGCCGCTTCGAGCTGCCTGTTCGGATTGCGCGGATCGAGCGCGACCGCCTCGTCGAAGTGCCGGGTCGCTTCCTCCCAGCGCCCCTGCCGCCGTCCGATGATCGCAATGTAAAGGACGACATCTGGATCGTTCGGCAATGCGCGCCGGGCAGCCGCGAATTCAGACATCGCGGCGTCGTAATCGCGGGAGACCTGATAGTGAAAGAGGCCCCTGGCCAGGTGGAACTCGCCTGCGTCGGGCTGCACGCGCGCAGCAGCATCGAGCGCGCGCTGCGCCAGTTCCACCCGGTGCTGGCTCTCATCGTAGGCGAACCAGTAGAGCCGTAGATGCACGTGTACGAGCGAGCACCAGGCAGAAACAAATGCTGGGTCGCGTGCCACGGCTTCATCGAGCAGGCGAATCTGTTCGTGCATTTGGTCAGGGCGATTGCCGGTTTCTCGGCTGATCTCTTTCGCGCGCAGGTAGAGATCGTAGGCTGCAACGTCATTCGTCGGCTTCTTCTCGATCGCCGCCTTCTCCTTCGGGGAGAGCGCGGCTTGAAGTTGCTGCGCAATCTTCTGCGCGATCTCGCTTTGAATGGCGAAGACATCCGCCAGCTCGCGGTCGTAGCGCTCGGCCCACAGATGCGCATCCGTGCGCGCATCGATCAGCTGCGCGCTGACGCGCACGCGGTTCGCAGAACGTTGCACGCTGCCTTCCAGCACGTGCGCGACTTTCAGCGCCTGCGCGATCTCCGGAAGGTTCCGCCGCTCCGTATTCTTGTACTGCATCACGCTCGTGCGGCTGATGACTTTGAGATCGGCAACCTTCGCGAGCGTTGTCAAAATTTCGTCCTGCACGCCGTCAGCAAAGAACGCGTTCTCTTCGTCTTTGCTCAGGTTTTGGAACGGCAACACCGCGATCGATTTACTCGAGATCGCTTCCGCCGCGGGCGCAGCAATCACAGCCGGTGCAGTGGAATCCGGCGCAACGACAACCGACTTGGGCCGCGTCGGTTGGAAGAGCAGCAATCCAAACGCGAGCGCTCCCACCACGCCAACCGTGATCATCAATTTGCGCCCCGTCTTCGGTGTAATCGACTCCCCCAGGGCGACTTCATCCGAGCGTTTGATCCCTTCCGGCGTCAGCTCGAACGCCCACGCGAGAATCAGCGCGATCGGGAAACCGAGCAACACCAGCACAACCACCGCACTCGTAATCCCATCGGGAAGATGGAGCGCCGGCACGATCGTCGCCGCAACCTGCATCACGAGCCACCCGACGACCGCGTAGGCGACGGCAACCTTGTAAACATTACGCCGCCTGAGTTCGGCGAAAAAGTTGCGCGGGTTCATTTTGGAACCGGGAGCCGCATTTTCCGGCAAAGCTCCCCGAAACGCGGATCTGCTTGATACGGGCGCAAGAGAGGATCAGCCAGCAGTGAGATCAGACGGGGATCATGCAAGATGTAGGCGCGTTCCAGCCACTCAAATACTTTGTCGGGTTCCTTGCGATAGGCGTAAACGCCGGCAATGCGAAAGGGAAATCCCTCGCCGTGGGACTCCACCAGCACTTCGAGCGCGGCATCGGCCTCGGCGCCATTTCCGCGCGCCGCTTGTGCAAGGGCGATCGCCAAATCGCGAAAGACACCGCTCGATTCCAACTGCGCCTGTTCCCATGCCGCTTCCGGTTGCCCGCGCAACAGCAAGACGATCGCCAGCTCATAACGAATGCCGGAGGCCTGAGGTTGCAATTCGATCGCTTTGCGCAACTCACGTTCAGCTCCCTCGAGTTGCCCGCGCATCGCGAGCCTCGAAGCGAGATTGCGCCGGAATACCCCGAACGCGGGGTCGGAAGCAACCGCCTGCTCCTGTAACCGAATCGCGTCATCGGTCCGCCCCTGACCGGCGCGGATGTTTGCCAGCATGTTTGGGCTCGACCTCGTGTTCTGCGCTGCACCTCGCAGCGCCTCTTCGGCGGCCGCCAGGTCCCAGTCGACAATCATGTGGATGTAAGCCATCGCGCCGTGCGCCCGCGGCAGGCCAGGCTTGGCAGCCAGCGCAGCTTTCGCTGCCGTGCGCGCCAGTTCGAACGCTTCGCTCCCTTTCGCTCCGCGGAACGTACCGATCTGTGCCCAGGCGAGTGACTTCAACGCAT
>JACDCC010000367.1 GCA_013694595.1 Chthoniobacterales bacterium | reverse complement strand
ATACGTTTCATTCCGAAAAGTTTGGTCACGATAGCGGCGGCTCTGGGCGATGCAACACCGCCGGAGCAGAGACAGTTGCGCCGGTTCCGCCGTTCAGAGGAACTTCACCCGTGTCAGGGAAGCCCAGCAGGATCGTCCACAGATTTCGCAGATTTGCACTGATTCAGCAGAATGATGCCGCCCTGTAGCGGCGGTCTGTGACCGCCGAATTTCTCGGCCCGCGCCGCGCTCACAGCCGCCAGCAGTCCGTTAATTGCCGACCGCCGCTGCCCCAATCCTAATCTGTGGAAATCTGCGAAATCTGTGGACGAAAATGTTTTCAGTCCGAGTGGAGCTCACTCGCTGCTGCTATCCACGTCGTATGCTTCGAGCAAAATCACGCCTTCGGCGCCGTCCTCGTTCGTGCCATGGATCGTGTAGCTGCCGGGCAGCAGCGTGAGCAGCAGCGCGGCTTCCTTGTCGTTGGCTGGCGTCAGGCTTGGAAACCGTCTGCTCAGCTCCTCCGCACGGCGCGACGTCTTCCAATCCGTGTTGCTGCCGAAACGATTGGCGCCTCCATAAACCTCGATCTTCGGATTGGCCGCCACCTGCTGCACCCCGGCCGTGCTCAGACTTGGGCCCAGCGCGCGCACCACGATCTCGCGCGGCTCATTTGCGGTAAGGATCAGCCCTGTGATGAGCGCTTTTTCGCCCGCGCCCGTCATCCCGCGATTGGAAACGTTCGCCAGCGCGTCACGCTTGCTCGGATCGACGCGGCTTCGGATCGCGTAAAATCTGGGATAATACGAATCGCCGTATGATCGAATCCATTCTTCTGGATTCGCGGCAATGTCCGATGGCCCCGAATCGCGGTTTGGATTCACTTCGAATGTGTCTCCTGGCGACTCCGTAAAGTCGCGAAGACTATCCACGGAGACGAAATGCCAGTTCCAAACAGGTGCCCCTGGCGCGAAATAGTTCTTGTTGTACTCGACCGCGCCCGCTGCGATACGACCACGGACGCCAATCTGGTGCCCTTTAGCGCGCAACTCCTCAATCTGCGCCGCAATCGCGGCGTTGACCTCTACGACGAAACTCTCCTGGTCCTGCTGGGGATCACGCGGTCCTAGCCAATAATAGGATTTCTCGTCTGATTGCGCGCGGGCTGAGGGCGGCCCGATCAAAAGAACTGCGAGCAACAGAGCTGCGCACCAGAGGAATCGCCGCGGCGGCGGAAAACTGCTTTTCTTTTTCATAAATGCTGGTCTCAACCGGTGGTTCGCCCGCGGCAGCTACCTTCAGCGGTACAGCCAGGCGGGTGACAGCTCACGCGCCACAATGAGTGGCTGAAAATTTGTCGTCGATCTGCGGCAAAACACGCGCTCGCGACCTGTACTCACGTTCGTTGCTGCCATTGACGACTACTCGAGGCGGTAGACTTCTACCAACGCAACACCGGCTCCCGCGTTGGCGCCGCGGACAACTGCTGTGTAGGGACCTGCTGTGAGCGTGGCGATCAGCGCAGACTCGCGGTCATCGGCCGAACCCATCTGAATGGCCTCCAGTTCCGCTTGCTGCGACTCCTTCCAGTCATCGTTCGCGGCCAGGATCGCTCCGGAAGCGTCGTGCAGGGTCAGCGATGGATCCTGGAGGACGTTGACAACACCGGCGGCGCCGAGCGATGGACCGACAGCGCGTGCGATGATCGTGGACGGTTCTGTGCCACGCAGGATGAAACCGCCGATGATGACATTTTCGCCCTCCTGCACATCACCGCGGGTGCTGATGTTCGCCAACGTCGCGCCCGTCGCAGGATTGAGGTCGTAAATCTCCATCAGCCCAATACCGCCCGTGCCCGTCCCACGTGCATCGCGCACGACGGCCGTGTAGCTACCAGGCGCGAGAGTCGCCACGATCGCGGATTCGCTGCTTTCGGTCGGCGGAATTCCCGTCGCGCTGACTTCCGCTTCGGCCTCCCGCCAGTCGTTGTTCGTGGCGATAACAGCACCGCTACTGTCGTGGAGTGTGAGAGTGGGGTCGAGGAGGAGCTCC
Source organism: Chthoniobacterales bacterium (assembly GCA_013694595.1). Taxonomy (GTDB): domain Bacteria; phylum Verrucomicrobiota; class Verrucomicrobiia; order Chthoniobacterales; family UBA10450; genus JACCTI01. The sequence goes on along the minus strand of JACDCC010000367.1, from coordinate 3,370 downwards.
GACGTGGGCAAACCGCTCGATGCAAGCGACGGTCCCAGCGCTCGCACGATGATTTTCTTGTCTGTCGCGCCGCCAACAATGAAACCGCCGATCGCAGCCGCCTCATCCGCGCCAACCCGCACACGAGTAGAGATGTTCGCGAGATCTTTGGGCACGCGTCCGATCAGTCGAGCAATGCCGTTTCGCGGCACGTCGTTTACCCTCGTGAAGTTGCCGGCAACGATCAGGTTCCCGTCGTCCTGGCGGAGAAGCTGACTCGATAAAGCGTTGTCATTGAATTGCGCTTCGACAAACGCCGGATCACGGCTTCCACTGAAAGTCAGACGCGTGACGCCGTTCCGAGCCGCGCCGGTCGCCGGTGTGCCCCACGGGCGGGAGGGTCCAATTTCACCGGCAACAGTAATTCCAGCGGCATCGACGATGACACGGTGAACAGAAGCAATGTTCGACGTAAAACTCGGATCGCGGGCGCCGTCGTTGAACGTCCTAAAGAAGAGGTCCGTTTTCGTGTTCCCAATATCGGAGCGACTGACCAGATAACTCCCGTCCTGCTGCCGGCCCATCGCGCGAACGCCGTCGTACGTGGCCACACCGCCAACGCCGGAAAAGCTGGCGTCCATCGATCCATCGGGATGCAGCCGAGCCGCAATCCGTTGCCGGCCAGCCACCATGATCTTGACATCGGGCTCGACGAACAGCGCGTAGACGGTTTCTCCCGTGTCGTTGGTGAACGACGGATCATGGCTCCCGTCCGGCAGCAACCGACGAAATCCATCAGCATCAGTGATTAAGATTCTCCCGTCTGGCTGAAGAACTGCGCCGCCGACGTAGAGTCGGCGCGCGGGCGTGTAGCGGAACGTCTCGTCGACTGTTCCATCGCCTTTGAGGCGGAGCAGTTGATCTCGAAACGCAACCAAAAGCTTGCCGTCAGGCTGTGCCACGAGAGAGGGAATGACAAGGTCGCCGCTCGGCGACGGCACGAACAGATTGCCGGGATCGAACGTCGGGTCAACGCTGCCGTCGCGGTGCAGGACTGCAACTGTTCGGCGCGGCACGCCGGCAAAATGAGTGAATCGTCCAGCGACAGCGATTCGGCCGTCGGGCAGCAGCGCCGCGCGATCGATTGCAGGGCGAGTGATCACAGTGAGCCCGCCGCCATCTAGTACGAAGGTCGCATCAAGCGAGCCATCGAGCTGGAGACGGCGGATGCCATGTGGCGCGGTGTAGAAGCGATCGGTTGTGACGAGCTTGCCGTCGCTTTGCTGCGCGATGTCGAAGCCTATCTCCGACGGCCGGAACGTCTCATCTCGCGTCCCGTCAGGATTCAAACGCGTGCCTCCCACGATCACTTTACCATCGCTTTGTAGCAGCTGGACGCCGGCGAACTGCTGGCGATACGGCTTGAAAGTCGGATCTTCTGAACCATCCGCGTTCAGGCGGCGAATAGCGTCTGTGCCGTAAAAATCGAGCCGTTGCGAGTAGATGATCTTCCCGTCCGGCTGGACCACGAACGAACCCGGTGCGACGTCGCCCTCGCTGGTCGGGGGAACGTTTGTGGAAAACGAATGATCGAGGCTGCCGTCGGCGTTGAGCCGGTAGAACGTGTCGCTGCCCACGATCAGCTGCCCATTCGGCAGCACACCGAACGAGCCAGGACGCGCGGCCGTGAATGTCTCGTCGACCGTCCCGTCCACATTGAGGCGCGCCAGAGTCCGGCGCGTGATTCCGTTGATTCTATCAAATGCGCCCGAAATTAGTAGCTGACCGCTATCGAGAACCGTCACCTGTCGCACCTGAGAAAAATAGTTGGCCTCAAACCTCGGGTTGAACGAAGCGTCCACCGTCCCGTCGGCGTTTAGGCGAATCAGAGCGCGCGTGCCGTAGCTCCGATTGAATTCACCTGGCGCGACAAGGATCTGCCCGTTGGCCTGCACCGCCCGTGGGATTAGGTCTGTCGCCTGACTCAAGCTGATTTGTGTGAACGTGAGAGCTGACGCGTCAAACGTCGTATCTAATGAGCCGTCGACGTTGAAGCGGATGATCGGCGGAACTTCGTTGATGCCCACGCCGTTGAAATTGCCGCCCACGATGATTTTTCCGTCCGACTGGATCACCACGCCTTCGCCTTTTCCGGCGGCGACGCTCAGCGGGCCGCGGCCTGGATTGAACGCGGGATCGACGCTGCCGGGCTGCGCAGCGGCCGCAAATTCGGCAACAGCTGCTGGAATAACAAGTGCTCGGACGAGGTGATTCCACACTCGGTTCTTTGTTCGCGTCACAGGATGGCGAGATTACGTGTTCTAAGGAACAAACGCGAGCACAAAGTGCTCGGAATAATCCGTGGCAACGGCAACGTTGTAGCCGAGGACGCTGTCCTCGGCGGCCCGGGGATGGCATCCCGGCTACAACGGTTCGCTAGGCGACCTTTCGCCGGCAACGAAGCGTCGCACGCGAAAGATGTGCGCCGGCTGTGTGCGCGGGTCTAGTTCGACGTAGTTGCGGCTGCCGCGCCAGGTGTAGCGCGCGTCGGTGAGGAGGTCGTGCACCTGGTAGGTGTCGGATTCCATCGCGCCGAACTCCGCCACGGGCACTTGAATGTAGGAGTTATGCGTTTGATGCGCGTCGAGATTCACCACCACGAGGATGATGCTGTCCCGCGCGGGCGTCATCTTGCCGTAAAACAGGATGTTGTCGTTATCTGCCTCATAGAAACGCAGGTTATCGTAGAGGTGCAGCGCGCGGTTCTCCTGGCGGATCCGGTTAATGCGCGTGATCCACTCCTTGATGATGCCCGGCGCGTTCAAGTCGCGCTCCTTCCACTGGTACTTCTCGGAATCGAGGTATTCCTCGCGACCGGGGAGCGGCGAGTTTTCGCACAATTCAAAGCCGCTGTAGATGCCGTAAACGCTCGACAAGGTGGCAGCGAGCACGGCACGGATCATGAAGGCGGGGCGTCCTCCGGTTTGGAGATGGACCGGCAGAATGTCCGGCGTGTTCGGCCAGAGATTACCGCGGAAATAATCCCGCATCTCCGTCTGCGTCAGCTCGGTGAAATATTCGGTGAATTCCTGCTTCGTATTGCGCCAGGTGAAGTAGGTGTAGCTCTGCGTGAAGCCAGCTTTCGCGAGCGCCTGCATCATCTTCGGCTTTGTGAACGCCTCCGAGAGAAAAATGATGTCCGGAAAACGATCGCGCACACGGCTGATCAGGTATTCCCAGAATGGCACCGGCTTGGTGTGCGGGTTGTCGACGCGAAAGATCCGCACCCCCCGCTCCGCCCAGAACAGGATGATGCTCGTCATCTCGTCCCAAAGTTCCTGCCAGTTTGGGCAGCGGAAGTTCAGCGGGTAAATGTCTTCGTATTTTTTCG
>JACDCC010000366.1 GCA_013694595.1 Chthoniobacterales bacterium | reverse complement strand
GCCCGCGAGATCCAGCGCATTCTGCTCCCGGCGGAGTCGCCCTCGATTAACGGCTTCGAGATCAGCGGGCTCAACATCCCCGCCAGCCAGGTCAGCGGCGATTACTTCGATTACATCAAGATCGACGAAGAACGCCTCGGCGTGGCGATTGCAGACGTCTCCGGCAAGGGCGTGCCGGCCTCGCTCATCATGGCGATTTGCCGCAGCGTACTACGCAGCCAGGCGCCCGAAAATTCGTCACCCGCGGAGGTGCTGAAAAAGGTGAACCGCCAGCTCTATCCAGACATCAAGGAAGACATGTTCATCAGCATGGCTTACCTGGTGCTCGATCACGCGCGCGCCGCCGTCACCCTCGCGCGTGCCGGGCACGACGCCCCGTTGCTCTATCGCGCCGCGACCGGCGAACTGGTCCAGGTCAAGCCGCCCGGGCTGGTGCTCGGAATTGACAGCGGGAACGTGTTTGATAGGATAACCGGCGACTTCGCCGTCCCGCTGGAGCGTGATGATTGCCTCGTCCTCTACACGGACGGCGTCACCGAGGCGCTCGACGCCGCTGAGGACGAATTCGGGCTCGAGCGCACCATGCACTCGATCCGGGCGAGCGCGCCGGAGGGCGCTCCCGCGATCATCCAGCGCCTGCTGGAGGACCTGCGCAATTACGTGGGCGCCACGCCGCAGAACGATGACATCACTTTAATCGCCATCCGCAAAACATGAGTAACACGCAGCCGACTGAAGCCGAAGCGCGAGACACCGACGATGCCGCCGCGATGCCGACCGACGAGGAGCAAACGCCAGACGCGCCGGGTGACGATCCCACCGCGCGCATGCAGGCCGATCTCGACCGCTTTCGCGATCTGGCGCTGCGCAGCCAGGCGGACTTCGATAACTACAAAAAGCGCGCCGCTCGCGAGAAAGAAGAGGCGATCAAGTACGCCAACAGCTCACTGCTCGAGCGGCTGATATCGATCATCGATAATTTCGAGCTCGGCCTCGCCGCCGCGAAAGGCGAAGGCGAAACGTCCCCGATTTTCTCCGGCATGAGCATGGTGCTGAAGCAGCTCACCGATTTCCTGGCCGATAACGGCCTGCAGCCGATCGACGCGACCGGGCAGAAATTCGATCCGAACCTCCACGAAGCAATTGCGCACGAACCGAGTGCCGCCGTTCCCGAGGGCACCGTCGTGCGTCAGACCCGCCGCGGCTACCGCATGAAGGACCGGCTGCTACGCCCCTCCAGCGTTGTCGTTTCCAGCGGATCAGCGAAATAATCAATCGCGACCGTGCTCGCGGGACCGCGAGCAGGATGAGGCACTGAAGCAATGGCGACCAAAAACACCAAGCGCGATTACTACGAAGTCCTTGCCGTGACGCGAGCGGCTTCCGAGGAGGAGATCAAACGCTCCTACCGCAAGCTCGCGGTCAAATTTCATCCGGATAAAAACCCCGGCGATGCCGGCGCGGAAGAGCGCTTCAAGGAACTCGGCGAAGCGTATGACGTCCTGATGGACGCAGACAAGCGCGCCGCCTACGACCGCTATGGGCATGCCGCTTTCGCGCAGGGAACGGCGGGCGGAGCGCGCGGCGGTGGCTTCCACGATCCATTCGATATATTTCGCGAGGTATTCGGCGGAGCGGCCGGCGGAGCTGGCGGCGGCGGGATCTTCGAGACCTTCTTCGGCGGCGGCGGGCAGGTCGATCGCGAGGGGCGTCAGCGCGGCTCCGACCTCCGCTACGACATGCAGATCACGCTCGAGGAAGCGGCGTTCGGTGTCGAAAAAGAGATCGAAGTTCGCAAGCTCGACACCTGCGGCACCTGCGACGGCAAGGGCTCGGAAGCGGGCTCCCGTTCCATCAATTGCCCCACTTGCGGCGGTCGCGGGCAGGTTGTCAGTTCACGCGGATTTTTCCAGGTCTCACAGACATGTCCGCGTTGCCGCGGCGTTGGACAGATCATCGAGAAGCCTTGCAAAACCTGCGAAGGCGAAGGGCGGGTCGAGAAGCCGAGCCGAATCAAACTGAAGATCCCGGCCGGCATCGCGGAAGGTTCGCGCCTGCGCTCCACGCGTAACGGCGAAGCGGGAATCCGCGGCGGCCCGCCCGGTGATCTTTACGTCGTTATCCACGTGAAGGAGCACGAGATTTTCCAGCGCGACGAGGACCACCTTTATTGCGAGCTGCCGATTCCATTCACGCTGGCCGCTCTCGGTGGCGAGATCGCGGTGCCGACTCTGGAAGGCAAAGCGAACCTGAAAGTTCCGGCCGGAACGCAGAGCGGGCAGATCTTCAAGCTGCGCGACAAAGGCATCATGAACGTCAACGGGCGCGATCGGGGCGACCTCCTCGCGCGCTTGATTGTCGAAGTCCCGTCGCGTCTGAACGCCGAGCAGCGCCAGAAGCTGGAGGAATTCGCCGAGCT
>JACDCC010000338.1 GCA_013694595.1 Chthoniobacterales bacterium | reverse complement strand
GGCCGCGCAGGTAGGCATCGTACGCCTCGGGATTGTCCGTCAACTTCGCCGTCACTGCGCGCTGTTCACGATGCGAGAGCTTCACCTGCAGCGCCTTCGCAATCGTCTCCGCGATCTCGCTCTGCACCGCGAAAATGTCGGCCACCTTCCGATCGTAAACCTCCGCCCAGAGATGCGCGTCTGTCTCGGCATTGATGAGCTGCACATTCACGCGCACCTGTTCGCCGGACTTCTGCACGCTCCCTTCTAGGATGTGTTCGACGCCGAGTTGTTTCGCGATCTCGCGCAGATTTTCGGGCGAGCTTTTATAACGCTGCGTGGAAGTGCGCGAGATCACTTTAAGATCATCGATCTTCGCCAGCCGCGTCAGGATCTCGTCCTGAATGCCATCCGCAAAGTACGCGTTCGTCTTCTCCTCACTGCGATTTTCGAAAGGTAATACGGCGATCGACTTCGATGCGCTGCCTGAGGTCGCCCGTTGCGGCCCTGCCGTGTATCGGCCAAGAAAGAACAACGCGGCTGAGAGCAGGCCAGCCGCAAGCACAACGAAGATCCACGTGCGGCCGCCGCGCTGTTCGTTAGGCGAGACGGGCGAGTCCTCGGTGCGCTTGATGCCTTCCGGCGTTAACTCAAACGCCCACGCGATGATCAGCGCCACCGGAAATCCGAGCACCAGGAGTAGAATAACGAGCCGGATCGCCCAGTTTGGGACCTCGAAAAAGGGAAACGTTTGCGTCGCGACTTGGATCAGCAGCCACGCCACAACGGCGTAGGCAATGGCTACTTTGTAGACGTTGCGTCGCTTCAGCTCGCGGAAGAAGGAGGGCATCGGGCAGGCGCGGAGGCCGAGTCGTATCGAAAACTGCTGGTAAATACCAGCTCAAGACTGGCAACCTTCGGCTGCGGACCCTGCCGCCTTTGCTGGCACCGCCGATCACCTGCAATGCATTCACTGCTTCGTGCTCTTCTTGCTGGGCCGATCGCGTCATCCTTGTTCCTCTCCTTTGCGGCTGAGGCGAAAGATCAACCGACGACCGTTGTCATTCGAAACGTCACGGTCATCGACATGAAGGCCGACCAGCCGCAGCCCGGGCTGACGGTGGTCACGCGCGGCAACCGCATCGCCACCATCGGTAGAGACGCCAAAACTCCGGAACACGCCCAGGTAATCGACGGCACCGGCAAGTTCCTGATTCCGGGGCTGTGGGACAACTACACGTTCACGCTTGAGGCGCACAAGAATCAGCTGCCGTACTTCGACCTGTTAGTTGCTCACGGCGTGACCGGCGTCCGCGACGCCGGAACGTCGTTGGGTTTGCCGGCAGCTGCGCGATTGCGTGCTGATATCGAAGCCGGCCGAACATTGGGGCCGCGCCTGTTTTTCGCCGGCCCGGTGCTGCTTACTGACCTCCCGCCGCGTCCGAGTAACCGCTGGACGGGGATTTCAACGGTGGTGACATCGGCGGAGGAAGCTCGCAAAGCCGTGGCAACGTTGGCAAGTGCCGGGGTCAACCACATCAAGACCGAAAAGCGCACACCTCCCGACATCCTGAAGCAGATCATCAGCGAGGCGCACAAACATAAGCTGCCAGTCGTAGGGGTGCCGCCTGCTTACATCGCCGACGTATCGAACGACGATCTCGACTGCATCGAGCACTTTGTGGAGATCCACCGCGCGACCTCGAACAAACGCGACGAGTACTACGCGCTCTATCGCGATCGAACGATCGACAACATGTCGATGGATCAGAACTACGCGTTCTTCGACACGATGGAGACGGACCAACCGTACTATGAAGAAGCGTTGCGAACCCTGGCGCGAAACAAGACGTTCGTGTGCACAAACGCCGCGTTGTTGGCGACATTCATCGGCGATTATGAGCTGGCGGATGTCACACGCCGGCGCTTCAAAACCAAAGCGGAGATCGCGGCGTTGGAAAAGGCGATCGGCGAGCGCGACCGGCAGAAGCGGAATGCGGATTATCGCGGCTCCGCCAAGTCGCGTGAGAAGACGTTCCGCAATATCGCTGATCTGCAAAAAGCCGGCGTTCCGCTGCTCACCGGCACGCAACTGAGTCAACAATCGGTCGGCACTCCCGGAGCGGTGCTGCACGATGAGCTGCAAATCTTTGTCGCAGCCGG
>JACDCC010000289.1 GCA_013694595.1 Chthoniobacterales bacterium | reverse complement strand
TGCCGCTCAGTCTAGCACAAATCGTAGGACAAAGCCCGACGTGGCAAGTGTTCGCACCTAATAGTGAAGCACTCACACGCCAACGACTTACACTCGCCATGAACCGGGCCGCGGGTCTGATGGGGATGGGCAAGCATTCCGCCACCGCGCCATCATCATTGGCAATCCGTTCGGTCGATTAGCTGGCAGCGACAATGCGCAGGAGCGGCGGGCTTCGCGACTGAACAATTCCGATCGTGTCCGACGGACCCACGCACCGACCTCGTTCAGACCCGCTTAGTTCACCGCGTAGATTTCTACGATGGCGATTTCTGTCGTGCCGTCCGCGCAGCGCAGCGTGTAGTTCGCCGGCTGCACGGCGTGAGAATCGCAGACGCGGGGCCACAGCGGTACGACGCAAAACGATCTGAGAACGTTTCCGATTGGCCGTGTGAATCCGTAATGCTCGCCCGCAACGCCACCGGGATGAGGAGCACCTCCTGGTCTGGTGCTGGCGTTTTGGCCGGCTCGCCGGTAACTCGGAGCACCACAGCGATCGCGATCTGCAAAAAACCACGCAGTTCCCGCGGCTCCAGGCGGATGGAGGCGCCTTATTCAAGGCACATCAGCGACTCGCACCGGCGGTTACCGTGGCGGTCGTCGCCTACTGATTCATTTGCGAGGGCGGCGAGAGACGCAGGCTGGAGCAAGCTGAAGCCCGGCGAACTGGTGGACCTCGTCGCGGTCGAGAACGGGGGAGTGCCGCTCGCCTGCAGCGACATGTTCTTCAGCTCGATGAACAATCTGATCATGCCCGGGCGCTCCGAAAACATGGGCGACGGCTGGGAAACGAAACGCCGACGCGGCCCTGGCTACGACTGGATCATTCTGAAGCTCGGTCGGCCGGGGGCGATCGAGAAACTCGAGGTCGACACGAATCACTTCAAAGGGAACTACCCTGACACGTGTTCGATCGAGGGATGCATCGCGCCGGATGCTTCGACGGAGGAGCTCATCAATCAAACCGGATGGCGCGAGATCCTGCCCCAAACCAAACTCGAGGCCCACAAGCGACACTTCTTCGAAGCGGAGGTTTCTCCGCTCGAGGGCTGCACACACTTGCGGCTGAACATCTTTCCCGATGGCGGGGTAGGCCGCCTGCGCGCGTGGGGAAGACCTGCCTGACGCGGGCGATGAGTGATTGCGCAATTCTGACTGGACGGGCTCGAGCAGCGAAGGAACGACTGATCCGTACGGACGCACCGGGCGGATCGTGTTTGACCGAGCCAAAGACAACATGCCTACACTGTTGGCGGATGTTACGATCGATGCAGGGGAACACACTTATGGCGCATTTGTCACAAAAGAGTTCGGCGTCGACGATATCAGCAACATCGTTTCGACGAGGCCTCACGAAAAGTCGCCCTGAGCACCGCGTCGGACTAGAAGTTCGTCAACGGGTCGAAGACACTCGCTGACTACTCGCAGTGCGTGGGTTGCGAAATGGGCAAGTGCACTGATCGTGATGTTCATCGCATGTTCCGGCGCCGGTGCGTAGACACAGGTCATCCCGGAGCCGATCTGTACACGCGCACCAGCGGCACAGGTGACGCGCGAATCTCAGGTCCGTGGTGGCCGTCACGGTCGGGTGAAGAGCAATCTCTCGAACGGATCACGCAGCTCATCGTCCGTGTACTCGGTCTCGGGGGCGTTTTTGATTGCCTTTTGAAACTGCGAAATGACGCGCTCGTTTTCGGTCGGAGCCTTTGGTTTGCCTCGTGCGATCCAGATAATGTCGTAAAGATTTCTTCGGGTCGTGTGCGCTGCGAACATCTCCTCTCGGAACCGCGAAAACGGAAAGGCGAGTGCATAGATTTGGGCGCGGAGCGAAAGGAAACTTGCATTTTGCGGCACGTTGCTTGCGTCTGTCGCTCGTTCCCGTGCAATTAACGACAGGATAATCTTGTTAACTTTTCCAACGCGCCATCTGGTTGTCCTGGCAGTGTACATAAGTGAGCCGGCAAGGGCGGGGTTCGCACTCGGAGGATCCAGCCGCGGAAGGGACGCGCGAACGGTCTTCGCCCGCCGTGTTTGCGTTTCTGGGATTGAAAATTTGCGTGTGAGCCGCCGTCGTGTGTTCAAAAAAAGCCTGAGGCACGATCGGCCGCTCCCGACCGCCCGGCGCTGCACGAAGGCTTCCGCCGCAGTATCAACCTTCCTGAGATCACGTCGAACGAAGCGGCCTGGGACCACCGCTATCGCACCGTCCGTTGACGCGCCAGCCGTCGCCTAACCTAGAGGCGGCCGCGGCGAAGGCGGCAGGCATGGCGGCCCGCGGGTAAGTCGCTCTCAGGCTTCTCGGCAGGGGCAGTCCGTCAACGCTTCTGCCGGGCTGCGGTGGTACACGCCACGAGCTCGAACACCACTACCAGCTCACTTTTCGTCTCCGCACCCTCCGCCTCGAGCCCTGCCATCCTTTTGAAGCTCGCCTTCGCAGGGATATCTAGCGGGTGAGCCGAGCAGAGGCGAGATCCGTGCACCCCGAAAGACGAAAGGCTGCACCCCGTAAGGTGCAGCCTGTCCTGGTGTTGATCTGAAATTTTTCGTGCCTCTGCGTTGCTCGTCTAGGGCGCGCGGAACAGCTTGTTCGCGTCGCGATCTAGAACGAGTCCGCCGCGCGGCACCCCACGGACGTCATAGACGCGGCCACTATAAGGACTCGCGACCATGCCTGGCGTGCCGGTAGAGCGCGCCACCGGGTAACCCTTCACTGGCGCCGGACCGTAACGCTCCACTTCCGTTTCTCCCACTGCCGCGCCGACGATGGCACCGCCGGCTGCGCCGACCGCGGCTCCCACGGGTCCCCCAACCACCGCACCACCCACCGCTCCAGCCGCAGCTCCGCGCCCCGCCGGCGTCGTACAGGAGGTGAGCGTGTAGGAGGAGGCCGCTGCAAGGAGCAGCATTATCATGAATCGTTTGATCATACCCTCTATTCGGATTCGGGGAGGCCGCCGACCCTGTGCGGGCTGCGATGCGCGCCGCTCCAACGGTAAACGTCAGCTGCGGCTCCGTGGGACGCGCAGCGAAAAAGCGGTGCCGGTGCGGAAGTCCGCCTATGCCCCTGAGGTTCAGCTTTCCGGTGCGGTTAGTAACCGCCGGCGCGCGTTGTCGTGGTCGTCGTCGCGGCGGGCGCGGTCACGGCGGAGCGCGAAGTCTGCACGGTTGTGGACGTGGTGGTCGCCGGGGTCGGCTCGGTCACAACAGCGGTGCAGGAGGTCAGCATCGTGGCAACAGCCAGAGCGACAACAGTAAGAGCAGCTAAGTTCTTCATAGTGTAACAACTTCGGACCCCGCGCCTCCGGCACGTGTATGGCGCGCCCTCAGTCGGTCTTTGAGATGCGGCGCCGGACGAATAAAACGCCCGTCGCTCTCGTCTCCCTTTGCATGATGGAGCCAACGATCACTCAGAACAGCGCCTTGTTCATCGCCCACCGCGCTCGCGCGGCGACGCGACGTGGCTGGTTCGATTTTCGCCGCCGGGTCAATAAATCCCAGCGCGAGGCGCCGGCGGTGGCAGGCGATCAAGCGGGCAGAACCACCCAAGGTTCATTTCTGCGCTTCCAGCAACCGCATTCCGCCTGACGGCCTCGGAAACGAGGTGCCAACTGCCTGGCCTTCGTCCCTTTCCATTGGCCCACCCCGTTTCGGCCGGATCACCGTCTACGAAATGTCCGAACCTGGAGATAGACGACGACGCACGGAATGTCGCAGAATTGAGGCGTGTCGCGGCGCATCGAGGAACTAAAAGAGGCCATCCGCCGTGAGCACCGTTGCGAGCCCGTCCATGCCCGCTCTGAACCGCTGCGGGAAATGAGCGGGAAAGAGCTCGTCTGGGAAGGCATCGTTGAGGTTTTCGAGCTGAAAGGCCATCCCGTCACGCGCTGTTGTTTCGCGTGGTTCTACACCAC
>JACDCC010000285.1 GCA_013694595.1 Chthoniobacterales bacterium | reverse complement strand
GCGTTTGCTGCTGCGCTGCGTGCGCAGGAGCTCGGTAAAACCGCGGTGATGACTGAAGAACGCACAATCGGCGGCACCTGCGTGAACCGCGGCTGTCTCCCATCCAAGAATTTAATCGAGGCGGCGCGGCTTGTTCACGATGCCCGTCATCCGCGTTATCCCGGCCTCACGCCAGCGGAGATTGCGGTCGATTTCGGCGCGCTGATTCAACAGAAGGATGACGTGATCCACGGCTATCGAAAAAAGAAATACGAAAGCCTCACCGGCGGCAAAGTGATGATGGAGATCGGGCACGCTCAATTCGTTAATGAGCACACAGTGGAGATCGGCGGGACGCAACTTACTGGCGACAAAATTCTGATTGCGACCGGGTCGCGCCCTGTCGTTCCGAAAACCGACGGTTTGTCCAACGTGCCGTACCTCACGAGCGATCTGCTCACAAATGACGAACCGACGGAAATGCGCGAACTGCCGCGCTCGCTGATCATCCTTGGTGGCGGATATATCGCGCTGGAGCTCGGCCAGATGTTTCACCGCTTCGGGACTGAGGTCACGATCATCGATCGCAACGAGCAGTTGCTCGCCCACGGTTATGAGCCGCTAGTCGGCCAGGCAATCGGCGATCTTTTTGCGAAAGAGGGTGTCGGCGTTTTGACCAACACTTCTGTGCTCGCAGTGCGGCAGGAAGGGGACGCCGTGATCGCGACAATCCGTGCGCTCGATCGACGTGGCGAAATTCGCGCCGAAAAGTTGCTCGTAACCACCGGTCGTCGGCCGAACTCCGACAACATCGCAATTGAGAAAGCTGGCATCATCATTGGGGAACACGGAGCGGTGCGCGTCGATGAATTCCTGCGCACCAACGTCTCGCATATCTATGCTGCCGGCGACGTGATCGGCCGCGGCGTGGGAAGCCAGATGGCGACGCCGGTTGGAAGCCAGGATGGAGGCACCGTCGCACACAATGCCTTTGCCGACGGCGAACCGCGGCGCGTGAGCCACCGCGTGATTCCGCGCACGATTTTCACCGATCCGCAGATTGCGATCGTCGGCATGACCGAAGCGGAGGCACAGGCCGCCGGTCATAAGTGCTGGTGCAACACCGTGCCAATGTCCTTGGTGCCGCGTGCCGGCGCGATTCGCGACACGGCAGGCATGATCAAGATGGTCGCGGACGACGACAGCGAAGAAGTGCTCGGCGTCTCAATGGTCGGTAATAGCGCGGGTGAAGTCATTCACGAAGCCGCCATGGCGATGCGATTCCGCGCGAAAATCCAGGACTTCATCGACATGTTGCACGTTTATCCGACGATGGCCGAGGCGCTGAAGCTCGTTGCCATCTCGCGCCACAAAGATCCTGCGAAACTTTCCTGCTGTGCAGAATGAAATGTTAAGTTCGAATCGAGAGGAGGTGAGAGAACATGGCGTTCAAAGAAGGTGAGATCTATCGCTGTCCCGATCCGGAATGCGGATGCGAGATTAAGGTGACGAAAGGCGCTGCGCCCGGAAAAGGCGGCGACCAAAATCCGCGCTGCTGCTGCGGAAAAGAGATGGTAAAGGCGGAGTCGTGAACAGGCGACGGAACGCTTTACCGCCGCTCGAGTGACAGCTTCTCGCCGATGGCGGCGCCGGTCAGGAGTTCTTCGGCGAGCGAGTCGAGTTCATGAAAAGCGTCAGCATGACCGAGAATCGACCGACTGCCTACGTCTGCGAGAACTTCGTCTGCCAACTGCCGACGAATGATCCGACAAAGCTCGCTCAACTCCTCGGCGGGAAAGGTCCGCTATTACGTTAGCCGTCAGTTCGTTTCTCCTGAACCAAGGGAGAGCGTGAGCCATAAAGCTTGTCTGCCTTTTCTGCGCGAGGGAGACGGCCTTCCCGCGTGGAGATTTCCTGTCCGGGAATGATAAGGAGGCCATTCACGGCCACGCCATCGGGGTCTAGCGCGCCCAGATCGCGGAAATGCTCGACTGCTTCGCTGGTGTCGTGATCAGTGACGACGAAGCCATCGAGACCGCGATCGCGGGCGGCGATGAGCATCTGCTCGGACGTGGAGAGGCCGTCGAAGGAGAAGCGAGAATGGCAGTGTAGATCGATGCGCAGCAGACACGCGGGAATTTCTTGGCTGATCGCGGCGGCGGCTTGGGGACCAAGGCTCATCGACGATGTTTTCGCTTGAATAGGCCGTTTGGAGACTCAGTTCCAACCGTGCTCGCGCAGCACACGCACGCTCGTGGCGGCGGGTGGGCCGAGGTGATCGCGCCGCAGGAGCTTGCTTAGTTCGACAAACAAACTGACGTGCGGGCGTTGTCCGATCTGGACGACTCCCCGGCGGCGGAAGCCCTGGCTTTCGTAGAAGAAGAGTTGGTCCGAATCGCTTTGCCGCACGCAGCTTTCCACGCGCTTAACCGAAGGCGGGAGGCATTCTTCGCAGACGGAGAGAAGGTGCTGGATCACAGGGCGCTCGCGGTAGGCCGGCAGCAAGCACAATCGCGACAAGGTGGCGGCGTCTCGATCGCCGATCTTTGGCGTGGCCAGCGCCAGCCCCGCGACCACGCAATTGGATTCGACCACCACGAGGGAACAGCTTTTATCCTGAATGATGAAGCGCAGATACTCCTCGCTCCACATGCGCGCGAAGACGCCATCCACGTAGGCGTGCACGGCTCGCCCCGATTCGTTCTGCGCCTCCGAGTGGCGGCAAAACTCGCGTCCAAACGCACGGATGCCGTCCAAGTCTCCCAGGCGCGCCCTGCGGATCTTCAGCTCAGCGGACGCGATCGGCTTGGGGTTCATCGATTATTTCCTCCTCAGATGCAAAGTCAGTCAGAACGTCCGTGGGATTGAACCCCTTGGCGGCATGATCGACGTCGGAGTTCATGCTCGGCATGGGCACCATGACCGTGTCGCCCAGGCCGCCTATTTGTTCTTGGCGCACGTGGGGCTATCACAGGCATGCGCCGTTCTGACGCCGAGCGTCGCACGCGTCGCGAGCGCAGCCGTGCCGACTCCTGTCTTTAAAAACTCTCGCTTCGAAACGCTCTGCAGCCCGTCGACCGGGCGTGAGAAGACGGCCGCCGCGCCGTCACGTAAATGGCTGATGATGTCTTTCATGATGGGATGGAATGCTCGCGTTCGGATGAATGGATGGATCTAGAAGCGCACGGTGATGCCGGTAAAAACGCCGCCGTCCTCAGCCGCGTCGTTGAGGCCGAGGCGCCCGCCGACATCAAATTGCACGTCATCGGAGATGCCGTAGGTCACTCCCGCGCTGAGAGTCGTCTGGTAGTCGGACGCGCTCGAACCAGCGACACCGACATATTCGATATAG
>JACDCC010000281.1 GCA_013694595.1 Chthoniobacterales bacterium | reverse complement strand
GCCAGCTTGCGGCTGGGCTATGGGATCGCGCGTCCCGAGCTGATCGCGGTGCTGCAGAAAACGCGGGAACCGTTCAACGTAAACGGGATCGCACAGGCAGCCGCGGTGGCCGCTGTCGCCGACGAGGCGCATCAGCAGGAAACGAAGCGGATCACGGATGAAGGCCGGGCATTTTTCGAGGAGGAGTTCCGCACCATGGGGCTGCGCTTTGTGCCGGGCTTCGGCAACTTCGTCCTCGTGAATGTGGGTGACGGCGCGGCAGTGTTCAAAGCGCTGCTCCCGAAAGGAGTGATCATCCGTGCGATGGCCGGCTACAATCTTCCGGAGTGGGCGCGCATCTCCGTGGGCACGATGGAGCAAAACCGTCGCTGCATCGCGGCCTTGCGCGAGGTGCTGAACGACCGCGGCGGTCTATGACCGCGGAGCACCCGTTGGTGGCCGAGACAATCGCGGCCATTTCCACGCCGCCCGGCGAAGGCGCGATTGCACTCGTGCGTCTCTCCGGCGCCGATGCAATCGCGGTGGCGGATCGCGTCTTTCACGGAAAGCAGAAGCCGTCGGTATTTGGGTCGCACGAGCAGCATCTCGGCGAGATACGAGATGGGGACCGAATAATCGATCAGGCGGTGCTTTCCGTGCATCGCGCGCCCCACAGCTACACGGGCGAGGACCTGGTCGAGATCAGCTGTCATGGCGGAGTTCTGGTCACCGCGCGCGTGCTTGAAAGCTGCCTCCGCTGTGGCGCGCGAGCAGCGCGTGCGGGCGAATTCACGGAGCGCGCGTTCCTCAACGGCAAGATGGATCTTACGCAGGCCGAGGCCGTAATGGACTTGATCCGAGCGCAGACAGATCTCGCGTTGCGCTCCGCGACCGAACAGCTGGAAGGGCGACTCGGCGCCGCGATTTCGGCGATCCGCGACGGCCTCGTCGATCTGCTCGCGCAGATCGAGGCGGCGATCGATTTCCCGGACGAAGACCTGGCGCCCGCTCAAGGGGAAGAGCTCCGGCAGCGGCTCGCCGCGGTGCAGGCGAAGATCGGCGATCTGCTCGCGACGGCGCGGGAGGGGCGCATTCTTCGCGAAGGTGTTCGTGTGGTGATTTACGGCGCCACGAATGCGGGTAAATCGAGCCTGCTCAACCGGCTGCTCGGCTATGAGCGCACGATTGTAAGCGAGATTCCCGGCACGACGCGCGACACGATCGAAGAAGTGATCAACCTGCGTGGTGTTCCGATTCGCCTGCTGGATACTGCCGGGTTGCGCGACACGGCGGACGAACTCGAGCGCGCCGGAATTGCACGGACCGAGAGATCGCTCGAACGCGCCGATCTCATCCTGCACGTCATCGACGGCAGCGCGCCATGCTCCCCAGCAACGGTAGGGCGAGACTCCGTCGAGCCTGAGACGCGCGAACTTTTCCTCCTCAACAAAAGCGACCTGGCCGAGCACGCCGACTGGCGCGACACGGTTGCGCTCCGCATCTCCTGTGTGACTGACGATGGTCTGAACGGCCTCGAGGAGGCAATTCTCGGCCGCATCGGCATTCAACACCTGCGCCCGGAGAGTTCCGTCGCGATCAATGCGCGCCACCGTGACTGTCTCCTTCGCGCGGAAGAAGCTTGTGCGCGCACGGCGGCGACGCTGTCGGAGAACTACTCACCGGAATACGCGGCGGTTGATTTGCGAACTGCCTTGGAAGCGGTGACGGACGTTGTCGGTGCGGTCAGCGACGACGCGATCCTCGACTCGGTCTTTGCGCAGTTTTGCATCGGCAAATGAAAACGCACGGTGCCTACGAACGATTCGTTAGGCCGATCTTGTTTTCACTCGATCCGGAGACCGCCCACCATCTCGCGATAGGTCTGCTGAAAACCGGTGGCGCTTTTCCAGCGTTGCTCGGGCCGCTGCGAACGTTCCGCCCTCCGGATTCGCCGACGAGCTTGTTTGGTCTGCACTTCCGGAATCCGATCGGCCTCGCCGCCGGATTCGATAAGAACGCCGTCGCCCTGCCGGCGTGGGAAGCACTCGGCTTCGGCTTTGTCGAGATCGGCACCGTCACGGCCAAACCGCAGCCGGGCAATCCGAAGCCGCGCATTTTCCGCTACCCTGAAGCGCAAGCGCTGATTAATCGCCT
>JACDCC010000240.1 GCA_013694595.1 Chthoniobacterales bacterium | reverse complement strand
CGATGGTGAATGGCGGCCGCATCGCCATGCTCGGCATCATGCCAGGGAACGCGGCGATTGATTGGAATCTCGTCGTCTTCCACGGCCTCACGATCAAAGGCATCTACGGGCGCGAAATGTTCGAAACGTGGTACAAAATGACCGCGCTGATCCAGAGCGGGCTCGACATCTCACCGGTCATCACGCACCGGTTCCCGTACACCGATTTCGCGGAAGGCATCGAGCTGATGAAGTCAGGCCAATCGGGCAAGATCGTGCTCGATTGGGCGGCGTAGCTGACGCGGTGTCGCTCACCATCGAGCGGGCGGACGTGGCGGCGGACGAGAGCCGGGAACTCGTCAGCGAGCTATGGGCCGAACTCGACCAGCTCTACGGGAACGACATTCATCCCGCGTCGAATCTCTCGCGGATGGATCAACCGGGCGCGGCGTTCCTCCTCGCGCGACAAGGCGGCGCTGCCATCGGTTGCGCCGCGCTCCGCCCGCTAACCCGCGAAACCGCGGAAGTGAAGCGCATGTATGTGCAACCGCACGCCCGCAGGGCCGGCGCAGCGCGCGCCCTCATGCACGAGCTTCATCAGCTCGCGCGCGCCGCCGGGTTCAACGAGATCTGGCTCGAGACAGGCCTCCTTCAGCCGGCCGCGATCCGCTTGTACGAAAGTCTCGGCTATACGCGAATTGCTGCGTTCGGTGACTACAAGGACGACCCGGCGAATGTCGGGTATGGGAAGCGGCTGACGTAGCGGCCGCCAACGGGCCGTGGGAAAATCGGGAGCAGCTAGCGAAGGGCGGCTGCCTCTTCATGCTTATCCTGCAACGCGAGCACCATGCGGCGGCAGTGTTTGTAATGCTGCCGCGCCTGCAAGACCGACAGACTTGCCTGCCGATCACCCCAGCTGATCACCTGGATCGGCTCGTGTCGAACGCCCCACCGGTTCATGTCGCCCTTGCTCGCCATGTAAAGGTCGATCGTGTTCCGCCCGGCGAGCGCCCAGCCGTAGTCGTCGACCTTATAAACCTGGCCTGTAGAAAGGACGCGGAACGTGGTGCCTACCGGCCAGCGCGACCAATCGGCGGCCGCACTGCCGATGCGCGGCGGCTGCGGTTTGCGGCTGCGCGCGGCTTTTTTCCCCTGCGCTCCCTTGAGCTTTTTCTTTCCTTTCTCTGCCTTGGCCTTCTTCGCGAGCGCCATGCGCTTCTCGCGCGTCATCAATCCGATGGTGTAGCTCTCATCAGTGTCGCGCGCGTCGGACACCGGCAATGCGCGCCGCGTCTCCCGATAGGGACCTTCCGGAATCGTGGCTGATTGCAACGTGCCGCCGAGTGCGTTGCGCGCACCATAGGCGAGGTGATCCGACTCGGTGTGCGTGTAGGCAGTGGTCCGGACGGTTTGGGAATCCGCGCGCGCCATTGGTGGCTCGTAAGCCGGCAAGCTCCGGCTCGAAACACGCGGGGCAGTGGTCCCGCACGAGGTGAGCAGGACGGTGCTCGCGGCAGCGAGCGCGGAGACGGCGACGTATCTTAAAAGCGCAGGTCTCAATGTGATCGGGAAAAGTTATTAACAGTTATTCACAAGCAGGTGCAATACTAATTTTCCTGTCATTTCGAGCGGCAGCGCAGCGGAGCCGAGAAATCCCGCCGGCGAACGTTGAGGTGAACTCCGCGGGATTCCTCGGCTTCGCTCGGAATGACAAACCGGGCTCCAGACGCTATTCGTCATTTATGCTCGCCGAATTCGAACAGCAGCTGAAGAAGACATTGGGTGAGATCCGGGAACAGGGTCTCTACAAAACCGAGCGCATCATCACCACGCCGCAGCATTCGCACATCAAGGTGGCGGAAGGCCGCGAGGTTCTGAATTTTTGCGCCAATAACTACCTCGGCTTGGCGGACCATCCGGCGTTGATCGCTGCGGCGAAGGAAGCGCTCGATACGCAGGGCTTCGGCATGGCCTGCGTGCGCTTCATTTGCGGCACGCAGGATATCCATAAGGAACTCGAAGCCGCTCTGACGAAGTTCCTCGGCACGGAAGACACCATTCTTTACCCGAGCGCGTTCGACGCGAACGGCGGCTTGTTTGAAACCCTGCTCGGACCCGAGGACGCGATCATCAGCGACGAGCTGAATCACGCCTCAATCATCGACGGCATCCGGCTCTGCAAAGCGCAGCGTGCCCGTTACAAGCACAACGACATGGCAGATCTCGAAGCGAAGCTTCGCGAAGCAAGCGGTGCCCGCGTCCGCATGATCGCGACGGACGGCTGCTTCTCGATGGACGGAACAATTGCGGACCTGAAATCGATCTGTGACCTCGCCGACAAATACAACGCGCTGGTCATGATTGACGACGCGCACGCGACTGGCTTTCTCGGCCAGACCGGCCGCGGCACGCACGAGTATCGCGACGTGATGGGCAGAATCGACATCATCACCGGGACGCTCGGTAAAGCGCTCGGCGGCGCCAGCGGCGGGTTCACCAGCGCGCGCAAGTCGATCGTCGAGCTGCTGCGTCAGCGGTCCCGTCCGTATCTCTTCTCCAACAGCGTCGCGCCACCGATCGTGGCGGCGACCCTGAAAGGTCTCGAGTTGCTGATGCAATCGACGGATCTCCGCGACAAGCTGGAGGAGAACACAAAATTCTTCCGCGCCGCCCTGACGGAGCGTGGTCTCACGATCAAACCCGGCACGCACCCGATCGTGCCGATTATGCTCGGCGATGCGGCCAAGTCGCAGAAGTTCGCGGCGCGGATGCTCGAGAAAGGCGTTTACGTGATTGGCTTCTTCTACCCGGTGGTGCCGCACGGCACCGCGCGCGTCCGCACGCAGGTGTCGGCGGCGCATTCGCGCGAGGATCTGGAGTTCGCGGTCAACGCCTTCGCCGAGACGAACGTGGAATTGAAATAGCCGAGCGACCGGTTGTTTAGCTTTGACTTTCGTGAGGCAGCTGAGTCGACTGTGCGCGCTATGAAAAAGATCGCCGTCCTCCTTCTCTGCACTCTGTCTGCTTTCGTGGCGGCAGCTCCGGCCATCGCGCAAAACGCATCCTTCCCCGGCGTGGAGAAAGCGATGTCGCCGCAGGCCTACGAAGCGGCGGGCTTGAACAAACTCAGCCCGGAGGAGCGGGCGCGGCTTGATGAATTCATCCGCGGTTACGCCGCAGCCAGCAGCGAAAAGGCGGCGAGTGCAGCCGTCGACGAGGCGACGCGGGAAGGCAAAGTGAAACGGAACGAGCCGGAAGTGATCCAAAGCTCGATCGTGGGACGCTTCACCGGCTACACCGGCCGCACCACATTCACCCTGGAGAACGGCCAGGTTTTCAAACAATCGCAACAGGTGAGCCGTGTGTTCCCGGCGGTCGATTCGCCGCCGGTTCTGGTCATCAAAGGAACGAGCACATTCGCTGGCTATCGCATGTACATCGCCGGCGGCGGGAACATTCGGGTCAGCCGCGTCCGTTGAAGCGTTGCGGCGGCTCAAAGAGCCGCGCCGATGCGGGAATGCGCACCTTGTTGAGTTCCGCGTGAACAAAGCGGGGCGATAACCAGTCGAAGAGGTGCGGCGGAGTCTCTGCTGCTTTAACATGAATCGCTGGAAGTCGCAGCTGCAGTCAGCCCTCAGTGCCGCGCAAGGCGCGCCGCGGCTGCTTTTTGCGGTGGCGTTCGCTCTCGCGGCCATTCCGGCCGTTTACATCGCGCTGCTCGTCCGGCG
>JACDCC010000209.1 GCA_013694595.1 Chthoniobacterales bacterium | reverse complement strand
GCCCATCAACCCGATTTCCTCTTCGATGACTTCTCGGACGTCGACGCGGTGATCGCCACCCTTGGCTGGTGATCGATTGACGATGACCGGGAGAGTGACATCTTCCACGAACGCGAAGCCGATGCCTTACACCGAACATCCCAACGTCCTCCCGCTAGAGGGCGAAATCGATCTGCATGTCTCGCCGCGCATCGCCGCATCGCTCGCGGCGATGATCGATGATCAACCGAAGCAGCTCGTGGTGGATCTTTCGCGCGTCAGCTACATCGACAGCTCGGGCCTGGCCGTGTTGATCGAGGCGATGCAGAACGTGGCGCAATACGATGGCGCGTTCGCATTGGCCGGTCTGCAGGAAAGTGTCCGGCCGATCTTCGAGATCGCGCGGCTCGATCAAATCTTCCGCATCTTTCCGGATGTGGAGTCGGCGCTCGCCGCCGCCTGAAGCAGGATTTCGAGCGTCCGCGCGACATTTGCCGAGATATCGAAGTCGCCTGCTAATTCGAGCAAGCGCGGGCGCGCTTCTTCGCGGCGGCTTCGTTCCGACCACAAACGCAACGCTGCCGTGATGCTGGCGACATCGTCCGGAGCTTCGATAATGCTGCCGTGCACCGCGTCTGAAAGAATCTCGGAGAAGCCATTTGCGCGCGTCGTGACAACCGGCACGCCGGCCGCGAGAGCTTCGAGCGAAGCGTTCGAGAACGGATCGTAGATCGTCGGGAGCAGGAAAATGTCCGCCGCCCCGTAGAGGCTCGGAAGGTCGCTCACCACCCCGAGAAAACGCGCCGCCGCTGAACGATAGCCGCCTTCACTCCCCCGCCCCGCGACAAGCAAACGCATCCGCGGATTAGCGCAGGCTTCCACGGCCTCGATTGCGAAACGGAGTCCTTTCCGCTCCCATCCGGAGCCGACAAACAGCACCGCCATGTCATCTGCCGCGAGGCCGAGCTTTGCCCGGCTCGCCGTGCGGCGTTCCGCCGTCGGTTTGAACAGCTCTACCGGAACGCCGTTGTGAACGACGTCGATCTGAGCCGCCGGATATCCATACAGCGCTCTGATCTCGCTTTTCACCATCGTCGAGTTCGCGATCACACGCTGCGCACTGCCGCGACCGAAAAGTGCCTGCTCCAGCCGCAGCGTCGCCAGATGCTTGCGGTTTAGCGCATGCGCCACACGCCGCAGCGGGCTGGAGAGCTTCGCCCGCTGATCGAGCCACGCCCGGTGAACGCCGTCGCCTGCGCGATAAACATCGCAGCTCCAGACGCGCTCCAGGCTCATCACGACGTCGCCTCCGACGCGACTCCGCAACGCTTCGAATTGCTCCGCGAACTGCATCGGCGATTCCCCTTTGAGCTGGTGAATGGCGCCAAATGGCCACTCCTCACGCGGCCATTCAGCGGTCGTGACGAGCGTTGCCTCATGGCCGAGCGCGCAGACTCCAGCCGCGAGCCGTTTCAGGTACGACTCCGCTCCGCCGCTGCTCGAGTGGCCGCGTCGGACAAAACTAATCCTGAGGTGAGCGGATGACATCGAATGAACGCGCGGTGCCGGACGGGGTTCCAACTTTACTTGACCGGAAACGCCACAATACTTGTTAGCTGATGCTGGGCGAAACTCTAAACGCGCCGCCGCCGCTCTCCGCGGAGGAGGAAGTGCGTCTGCTGCCCAGAAACCTGCTCTACTCGATCTTCGCGCGGATCGGCGGGTCCGGGCTCGACACCGATGCCTTCGAGACGCTGCGCGCCTCGCATCGTGGCGGCTTTCTGGGCAAGGCGGTCGCCTACGACAACCGGCAGAAGGAAATTCCCGGCCGGCTGATTCACTCGCTGCGGTGGCACCCGGTGCGGCTGATCTCGTTCCTTGATCGGCCTTATTACTACGGCGCGAAAAAGAAATACCTCGATTGGGTCGCGTCGCGCCAGCTGGAGACGGGGCGATTCGATCTCTTTCACAGCTGGTCGGGTGATTGCCTGGAATCGCTCCGCGTGGCGCGGCGCCGCGGCATTCCGTCGCTCGTGGAGATCCCCACGTGGCACCGCGACCGCGGCAAAACTGT
>JACDCC010000206.1 GCA_013694595.1 Chthoniobacterales bacterium | reverse complement strand
CTGCAGAAGGGCCTGGATATGCTTGCTGCGCTTTACGAGAAACATCCAAACGATGTGCGCGTGCGCCGCGCCTTGTTCGTGGCCAATATGAAACGCGGCGAAAATCACCGCGATTCGGAAGATCTGGGAAGCAGTCTGGCCAAATACGAACGCGCTCTGGAACTCGCGCAGAATGCTTTGCGCGACGACCCGGGGAGTTTTCAAGCGCGCCGCGATGTTGTCCTGGCGAACAAAGGACGGGCGGTGACGCAGAAGCTGGCGGGGCAGTTTACGGAATCCCTCGCGAGTTTTGCGCGGGCGATCGAAGTCTCCGAGCAGCTGAGAAGGGAAGACCCGAGCAATATCCTCATGAGCTACGACATTGGCAGCGGGCAGTATGAAATGGCCGAGCTGTATCTGGTTGTGAATGACTATCCCTCAGCTCTGTCTGCCGCCGAAAAGACTCAAGCCAACTGCGGCACCGTCTTGGAGAAAAATCCGGCACACACGCAGTCAATGCGTGTCACAGCGCAGGCGAAATTCCTGGCCGGCAACGTCTATGCGGCGCTCGCCGAGCTAGACAATCAGATGGATTCGTGGCGCAAGGCTCTGGAAAACTACCGCGCCAGTAGCGAAATCTACAACGCACTCAAAGCCGACGGCAAAATCGTCGCCGCTGACGAAAAACGATTGGTTGCCTTGGAAACCGCGAGCCGCATAGCCGAAGGCAAACTCTTAGAAGTGGTTTCAAAAGTCGATTCGACGCTGTAGCGGCGCTCTATGAGCGCCGTCTTTACTTGGGCAGCGGCTGCGATTCGGCGGTCATAGACCGCCGCTACAGGTCTTTTCAGTCGCGCGCGATCTCGCCGAAGCGCAGCGAAAGTTAGAAGCGCTCTCTAGTCCGGCCGCCGCGCAGTAGCACTTGCTACCCCTGGTGCAGCGCGATGCTGGAGCCGACCCAGGTTTTGTTCTTGTTGAATTTTACGCCCATCATCGCGCCCTGACTCATCCTGACGAGGTTGTTCACGAGGATCGGCTCCTCGCCATCTGGCCAGACCAACATCATCCGGATTTCGGCCTTTGATTTCGAACCGTCAGGCGTCGGAACGAACTCCGCGTAGTGCACCTTCTCCTGCAGGATCCACGTGTGCGGTTCCGCGATTACACGCAATTTCTCCGGCGTCGGTTCCAGGTCGACTCCGAGTCCGGAGAACGAGTAAAGCGGTTTCAAAACGAAATCGCTCAGGTTCTCGCCGGCGGGGAATTCGTCGGCAAAAAATGCGCGGGAGGAATACGGGCTCTCCAGGAACGGCAGCGAGTGTTTGCTGATGCGGAAATACCAGTTCGGATGCCCGATCCACTTCGCATCGATCTCGTGCTGGAAGTTGAATCCGAAGCTCAGGTCGGGGCGTCGCAGCAGCTCGTCGAAAATAACACGATTATAGATGCGCTCGATCCGCACCTCGCGGCCGTCGCGTTCGTAGAAGAGCTCGTTCCCGCGCCGCGTCACCTCGGTGAGTGACACGGGCGCAACGCCAAGCAGTGTCTCGGTGCAAACGAAGTCGATTCGCGTGTTCTGTTTCTCCGGCTCGATCTCGAGGAGCACAACGCTCTCGGGATCTGCGTCGCCCACGATGACGCGCCGCAGCAGCTCGGTATAAGAGTGCTCATTGTAGCCGTTGAAAAACGGCACCCAGTCATCTGGAATCGCCGGGTAGACGTGGCGCATGCAGCGCAGGAGGAAAATCTGAAAGCCATAGAGGCTCGGGAACCCCTGCAGCTCGATTAACCGTGGGACGAGCCGGCCCTGGTGCTCGCAGATCGAGAAGTCGACCTGCAGGAAGGTCGGATGAGGCGTCTCGTCGGGAACTTCCAGCCCCGGCGGAATTGAAGTGCGTGCGTGTTTCGCAAACTCCGGCGTCCGCAGCTTGCTGACGATATCCTTCGCTGCTTGCGAGACTTCGTTCGTGAACGCCGGCGTCAGGAAAAGCGGCGTTTCCGAGATCCGGAAATCGACCGGCCACCGCTCGGTCTCATTCGCGATGCGAAGCAGCTCCTCGTAGCGGGCGTCGCTGAAATCCGCGTTGAACCGCGCTCGCATCTCCGGGTGCATGACTCCCGAATATCAGAGAATCCGCG
>JACDCC010000170.1 GCA_013694595.1 Chthoniobacterales bacterium | reverse complement strand
GGCCGAGCCGATCTTCGCCGGCTGGCGCAACGAAGATCTCGGCCAGCTCGGCATGCTCGTGATCCGGCTGCTGAAAGCGCTCGCCGTCCCGCTGATTCTGTTCGCGATTCTCGACGCTTCCTGCACGTGCAGATCTCCGCGCGCGCGGGCGGC
Source organism: Chthoniobacterales bacterium (assembly GCA_013694595.1). GTDB lineage: Bacteria > Verrucomicrobiota > Verrucomicrobiia > Chthoniobacterales > UBA10450 > JACCTI01. The sequence goes on along the minus strand of JACDCC010000170.1, from coordinate 3,213 downwards.
CGGCTGATCCTGATCTGCCTGTGCAATGTCTCCGTCGCATTCGCGATCGGCCTTACGTTGATGAACACGATCCAGCCGGGACATGCGTGGCGTGGCCGACTCGGCGAACTCGCTGGCATTGTGCAGCACGAAAATCCCGGCCTTTCAGCACCTGCCGTGGAGCCTGGCAAAGCCACGCTCGACCCGCTGAAAAACATCGTCGGCTATGTTCCCGAGAGCCTCGTTGATCCGTTCACGAAGAACAATGTCATCACCGTCGTGCTGCTCGGGTTGCTCGGCGGTACGGCATTGCGACACGTCAAACTGCGCCACGAAGCGGAGGGAAACTCGGGCGTGTTCCAACCGCTCGAGCGCTTCGTCACCGGCGTCTACCAGACGCTGGTGCAAATGCTCCACTGGGTCGTGCAGGCGGTGCCGTTCGCGGTTTTCGGCGTGGTGGCACAGGTGGTCGGCCGCTCGGGCCTCGCCGTCTTCCAAGCGCTCGTCGGCTTCCTGTTCATCATCCTGCTCGGCCTCGCCATCCACAGCCTTCTTTACTATCCGCTCGTCGCCTGGCTCGTCGGACGAAAGTCGCCGCGCGTCTACGTGGGCGGCGGTGCAGATGCGATCCTCACCGGTCTTTCGACGAACAGCAGCCTGGCCACCGTGCCGGTGACGCTGCGCGTGCTCACGGAGAAGATCGGCGTGTCGCAGGAGTCGTCGCGTCTCGCCGCATGCGTCGGCACCAACCTCAACAACGATGGAATCACGCTCTACGAAGCGATGGCGGCGCTCTTTCTCGCGCAGGCCTACGGGTTCGATCTCACCATCAGCCAGCAGGTCGTCGTAGTGCTCGCTTCCTTGATGGCGGGCATCGGCGTGGCCGGAATTCCTGAGGCCGGCCTCATCGTTCTCCCGCTCGTCCTGGGCGCCGCCGGCCTGCCTGACGAGCTCATCCTCGTCGCGATTCCGCTTATCCTGCCAGTCGACTGGATCATCGCCCGCGCCCGTTCCGGCGTGAACGTGATGAGCGATGATGCTGGTTGCGATCCTACTGGACCGGCGGCGTCGCGGCGCTCCGGGCGAGCTGTAGCGATGCGAGCGTGGCGTCAGGGCCGTGCGCGGCGCGATGTTTAGCCACCCGGGCCCAACCGCGCGCTTGCCAGAACCCCTGAGCCGCGCTCGCACTGCCGCGGAACATATTTCGCTCCGCGTTCTTGATGTTCGCGATGCTCTTCGGGTGCGTCGAGCGTGGCAGATCGCAGACGCCGTCGCCGGTGTACTGCCACATGTCCCAATGCGTCCATGGCAACACGACGCGCGGCTGGTAGTGATAGTTCGCCACCCAGAGCCAGCAATTGCGCAGCACGCGCTTCTGCTCAGGCGTGACGCGCGGACTGTTTAGGACGTCGCGAATCCGGTATTCGCCGGAATAGAGCCCTGGATATTTTCCGGTCCGCTGCCGAATGCGCTCGATGAACTGAATCGCCTGATCCACACGCATCGTGCCGCCGGGATAATGGCCGTTCTTCTCGAAATCGAGCACGAGCAACACTTCGTCAGGCCGACTCGCCGGATCGGCTCGCCGCCACGAGCTCTCAACCACGTTCAGGAAATGATCCGCTTGTCGGATCGGGTTGCTCGCGTTCGCGAAATGATAGGCGCCCCAGAGCAACCCGGCCTGCGTCGCCGCGTTTTGTCGTCCCGCATATTTCGCATCGCGCACAGACGGCGGGTAACTCGCTTCGTGAATTACGCCGACGATTCCCTGCCGTTTCATCAACTCGAAGTCGACGCGCATCAGGTCGTAGTGCGACAAGTTCACCACGCTGTTGCTCGCGCCTTCGCAGACCTGCGGGACGAGCAATAGGACCAACAGAACGCGCGCGAAAGAAGCTCTCATGTTGGTCGCGACGATAATCCGACCGCACGTGCTGACAACCTGCCACGTTCCTTGACAAGTCTCGCTCGAGAAGACTGCCTAACGAGCGGCAAACTCGTCGAGCGCAGCGCCGAGGCGTTCCAAACCCTCGCGCAATTCCGCCGTGTCGCCGCCGATTCCAAGGCGGAAGTGCTGCGGCATTTCGAAGTATCGTCCGGGAACGACGGTCGCCTCGTATTTGTCACGGAGCAACGCGAAGAATTCGTCGGGATCACCATTCGTGAGGCGCGGAAAGACCACCGTTCCGGCAGGCGGCTTGAAGAATTCAAGGTCGCGCCGCGACGCAAGGAACGCATCGAGCAGGCCGGCGTTTGTCGCTAGAAGCGTCCGCGTTCGATCCCGGAACTGCGGGAGGTGATCGAACGCAGCAACCGACAGTTGCTCGGCTGGATGGGCGGCGTTCGCGCCAAAGAGATCATTCAGCAGCCAGATGCGACGGGCGAGTTCCGGCGCGGCAAGGATCCAGCCGCAACGCAGCCCGCTCAGCCCGTAAACTTTTGTGAGGCTGTTCGTGACGATGAACGGATTCTCGCCTCCTCCCGACAACCCCTGGCCGATTCCGAACGCGAAGGGCGCGTCCGCGGTGAACATCATCTCGAGGTACGCCTCGTCGACGAGCACGCGCACGCCGCGCGATTGCGCCAGCGCGCCGATCTGCTGAAGCGTGCCCGCCGTGATCAGCGCTCCGCTGGGATTGAGGAGATTCGTTAGGATAATGAGCCGCGTGGTCGATGTGATCGCGCGTTCGAGCGCCGCCACATCGACGGCGAATCCATTTTCGAACCGCCGGGCAAACCGCGTGACCTTCGCGTCGAGATAGCGCGGCACATCGAGCAGCGGGCCGTAGGCGGGCTCCTCGACCAGCACTTCGTCGCCCGGCCTAACGACTGCTGCGATCGCGAGATGATTCGCCATCGAGGTGCCCGCTGCCGCGACGACGCATTCCACCGGCACACGATTGTGCGCGGCGATCCGCTCCTGAAGCGGCGCGTAGCCGTATCCCCCGGGGCCGGTGATCGCCAGTCGACTGCCGGGTAACGGAAACTCCGAGCTCGGCACGCTCATGATGCCGCTGGTTGCGAGGTTGAACCGCGCCTGCGAGCGCGTCTTCGCCCACTCCATGTACGGGGCTCGCATACTCTTCGTCAGCGCTGCGCTCCCGTGCTGTTTCGCGCGCGCCAGAAAAGGTAGGCCGGCAATCCCGCGAGCGCGATCGCGAGACCAATGAGCGAGCGAGTTGGATCATGCGCGAACGTGCTCACCACCACGAGGAGCTGCGCGATGATGAACAG
>JACDCC010000128.1 GCA_013694595.1 Chthoniobacterales bacterium | reverse complement strand
CTTCTTCGCGCGCAACTGCACCTCCGCGTCGACGCCTCGCTTGCCTCGGGGTTGCACGGAGAGTCGCACCTGGTCAATCGCGACGCCGTGTTTACCGGCTTCGCTCTTGGCCACGGCAGCGATCGCGTCTTCGATTACACTTTTCGCTGCAGTAATCTCGACTTCGCCGTCTGCCGCACTGCGGAGAACCAGGATGACCTCACCCTTCGCGTCATGCGCCTGATCGAGCCGGACATCGTGCGCGCCGAGCCGCAGGTTGGCGATTGCGGGCCCGATGATGAGGTCCGAACCGTTGATGTGCAATTCGGCGAGATGAAGTGCGGGCGAGCAGGCGCCTTTGACAATCGGCGGCCGCGGCGGATCGGGCCGGAGTTCCGCACCGTCGAGTGTGATTCGCACTTCATCGAGATCGGGGAAAGCCTTGTCGCGGATCGTGACGGGGTTGGCTGCGTTCGAGAAGACGCGCTTCAGGCTGTCGTTGAGGAGCGCTGCGAGATCGAGCGCATTTTTCGGGAACTTCTTGGTGTAGAGCGGGAACATGGCGTGGCGAAGGGCTATACCTATAGGCTCGGGAACGTCGGAGGCCAAGAGCAGGAGCTGCTTGGTTGGCGAAACTCTGTCGGGGCTGAGGCGCCGCTCCGCTAGGCTCGACAGCGTCTCGCCCTAACCGAGTCAGCTCTTCCGCTCTTATGCCCGGCGAGGGTAAATTCCCCTTGCAGGGCGCGGGGGGGACGATATGTTCCGCGTTCCTTTATGGCGAAGACTTCCTGGTTAAATCGTAATGAGCGCAAGCGGGAGACCGTGAAAAAATACGCCGCACTCCGTGCTGAGCTGAAGGCAAAGAAAGATTACGCCGGATTGTCCGCCTTGCCGCGCGACGCGAGCCCTTCGCGAGTTGTAAATCGTTGCCAGGTGAGTGGTCGTCGCCGTGCGTTTATCCGTCGATTCAAGATGTCGCGTCTGACTTTCCGTGAGTTGGCTTCGGCTGGAATGATCCCCGGCGTGACGAAGTCGAGTTGGTAGCGCGTTGAGACGCACGGTTCGGATGCAAGGGCGCGCATCCGCTCGATGAGTATTTCATCTTTCGTTTTCGACGGCGGCATTCTCGCCGCGACCGTCGCTCAGGAGTGGGATTCACCGGGAGTCATTCTCGTGAAACTCGCGGTGATCCTGTTCCTCGTGCTCTTGAATGGCTTTTTCGTCGCGGCGGAGTTCGCGATCGTGAAGGTGCGGGGCAGCCAGCTGGATGCGCTTGTGGAATCGGGAGAGAAGCGGGCCACATTTGCGCGGCATGTGACCGTGCATCTCGATGCCTACCTGTCCGCGACGCAGCTTGGCATTACTCTGGCCAGCCTAGCTCTCGGTTGGGTGGGGGAGCCGTTTCTTGCGCGGATGGTCGAGCCACTCTTTCTCCGGTTGGGCGTCACGTCGGAAACTGTTATCCACGCCTTTTCTTTCACGATCGCGTTCGCGTTGATCACCTTCCTCCACATCGTGCTGGGAGAGCTGGCGCCGAAATCGCTCGCCATCCGCAGATCGGTCGCGACCACTCTCTGGGTGGTCCGGCCGCTCGGGATGTTTTACGTCATTTTCCGGCCGGCCATCTATTTCTTGAACGGAACTGCGAACTGGATTCTCAAGCATGCCTTCAAATTGAAACCGGTGAGCGAGCACGAGCTGGCGCACAGTGAAGAAGAGCTGCGCTTGATTCTGGACGAGAGCGAGAAGTCCGACGAGGTCTCCACGCTCGGTCGGGACATCCTTGTGAACGCGCTCGACATGCGCCGTCGCGTCGTGCGCGACATCATGACTCCGAGAGGCGAAGTGGTCTCACTCGATCTGGAGGCCAGCTTCGAGGAAAACGTAGCGAAGGCACTCGCTTCGCGCCACACGCGGTTTCCGCTCTGCCGCGGCCATCTCGACAACACGATCGGCCTGATTCACATCAAGGAGTTGGTGCCGATGATGCGCGATCCGCAACCCGATCTGCTCCGCATCAAGCGCGACGTGATCAACGTGCCGGAAATGATGCCGCTGGAGAAGCTGCTGAACCTTTTTCTTACCCGCCACGCGCATCTTGCGGTCGTTGTCGATGAATACGGCGGCACCGTCGGAATGGTTACGCTCGAGAACGTGCTGGAGGAAATCGTGGGCGACATTCAGGACGAATTCGACGCCGAGCCGGCCGAGTTCCGCGAGATCAACGACAACGAATTCACCGTCGAAGGCGCCGTTGGGCTCTACGAGCTGCAGGATATGGCGGACCTCACGCTGGAAAGCGCCGACGTCAGCACCATCGGCGGGTATGTCACACATCTCCTCGGGCATCTGCCGAAACAAGGCGAGCAGGTGCAGATCGAAAACTATCTCGTGACGATCGCGAAGACGGACGGACGGCGCGTGGAGCAACTCCACTTCCGCAAACTCGACGAGGGGACGGAACCACCGAAACTCGATCAATCCGACGCCGTGCTCCGCGATTGACCTTTCTTTATCCGCGGGCTTTGGGCGCCGCAGTCTGCTGATGGACCTGCTCGTTGAAACGGAGATCGCGTGCCCCCATTGCGGCGAGTTGTTCCCGCTGCTCGTGGACACCTCGCAGCGCGAGCAGACAATGGTGGAAGATTGCAGCGTCTGTTGTCGGCCGATCAATCTGACGCTGGCCTGCCGACCCGGCGAGATCCTGGACGTCCGCGAATCGGACTAACCGCGGCTACGGCCGGAGCGTTTCGGTTCGCGCAGCAAACATCGCTTCAGCCGCGCTCTGCTGTCTGCGTCCGCTGCGGTGCTGCTCGGCGCGCGTCGCATCATGCGCGACCAACTTCTCGGCGGGCAAAGGGGCGACGGTCCCCCCGAGCTGTTGGATGGCGTGGATCGCTGCGCCGCGTAGCGAGCTCTCCATCTGGCGCGAAACGCGGATGTCGCGCCCGAGGCAGTCGGCGAGCAGCTTCAGCGAAGCGGGCGACCGCAGCACGCCACCCGAGACGATGACGTGGCTCCCTTCGTGGCCGAGCGCCTCTTCGATCTCCGCCAGGATCTCCGCGAGTCGGTAGTAGGTGCTTGTCGTGACGGCGCGGAAGATGTCTGCGGCGGTCGTTGTCTGCGCCAGGCCCGCGATCACGCCGTGCAACCCGTCAGGCCACGTGGGTGCGCGTTCGCTCACCCAAAATGGGAGCACGGTGATGCTGTCGCTCGCGGCTGCCCGGCGCGAGAGCGCCTTCTCTGCGGCGCTTTCATCCCGCAAGTTTAGTTCGCGCAGGCACCACTGACGCAAGTTCCCGGCATTGCTCAGGGCACCGCCGAGCAGTGTCCGCTTGTCATCGACCACATAGCGGAAGAGCCCGAACGGCAGCTCGGTTGCGGCTGTCTGCGGTCGTGATTCGACGATGCGAACGGCGGCGCTGGTGCCGATGTTAATTGCGATGCGGTGATCGGCGTCTGCGCCGGAGCCGAGATTGCTTGCCGCGCCATCACCGATGGCCGGGAAGATCGTCGTCTCGCGCACGTAGCTCCGCCGCGCGGCACCCCGAGCGCTGACATCGCCGATTGTGCCGAGCTGAACCGGCGTCACCCGACAGGCATCACAAAGCTCATTGTCCCACGCTCGGCGCACCAGGTTGTAGAGCCCTGTGCCGCTCGCCATGGAGTGGCTCGTAGTCTCAACGTCGAACAGCTCACGCGAGACCCACGTCACAGGCGAGACCCACCGCGCGACGCGGTTGAACGCGGCTCGATCGGTGCGGCGGAGCCAGCGCAGTTTCGCCGGCCAAAACGACGCGCGCAGCATGCAGCCGGTCCGCAGCTGAATCGCGCGCTCGGAGAATTCCGCTCGCAGCTGCGCGGCGTCTGCGTGGCTCCGCGAATCGGCCCAAGTGAAGACCGGCGTCGTCGGCTTTCCATCCCGGTCGAGGCCTAGTAAGCTGTGCCAGAACGAACACCCGCTGATCGCCCGGACCGGAACGTGGTGCAGCGCCGCGGAATTGCGCTGCCAGCGCAAGGTCTCCGAGACACAAGCGCCGGCTGCACGCCGCAGAACATTCGGCGATACCTCTGCGGCGCCGTGGGCGGTATAACGAATGGTATGGCCGCGTTGGCGATTCGAGCCGCGTACCAGCCTGCCGCTGTCATCGACCAGCGCCGTGCGAGTGGAAGAGCTGCCCACGTCCATCGCGAGCACTAGGAACTCTGGAGGCGGGCGCGGCATGGCCGTTCGCTTAACGAGCGGCAGCGGTGAGCTGCGCGAGCAGCGCGGGACGTCGGCGGAGCTGTTCCGTGAGCGCCTCGATCGCGCGCAAAGTGGAAGGGCTGATGTGATGCTCCATGCCCTCGACGTCGTGGTCGATGACGCGTTCGTTCACCCCGAGCAGCGTCAGGAAATCCGTGAGGAGCTGGTGCCGCTGCGCGATGTTCCGCGCGAGTGTTTCTCCGGCCGTGGTCAACACGAGCCCGCGATACTTTTCGTACTTCAGCAGTCCTTCCGTATCGAGGCGCTGGACCATGTTGGTGACACTCGCCTGCGAGATGCCAAGGCTGGTCGCGATGTCGACGACACGGGCGTAGCCTTTAGTGTTTATCAGTTCGAGAATGCGTTCGAGATAGTCCTCGACCGCGGATGAATTTCCGAGCGCGGAAGGAGCTTTACCGGCCATAGGCAGGAGTTTGTTCGGGGCTTGGCGCCGGAGCTGAAATCGTGCGGTGCGACAGCCAACGCGCGATCAGTCCTTCTCGTGGACTGAAGATCCACGCGAGGATGAAAAGCACCGCACCCATCACCACCATCGCGGCCGCCATCGAGCATTCGAGCCAGACCGCGACGTGAATGCCGAGCAATGAACTCAACGCACCATGGACGACGCTGAGCGCCAGCACGACCGGCAGCCGGTGAGAGAGTAACGACGCCGTTGCGCCCGGCAGGATGAGCATGGCAATGACTAGGATGGCGCCGACAGATTCGAAGGCGCTTACCACCACGACCGACAGCATCGACATCAGCGCATAATGCATGATCGCAGCGCTGATCCCAAGCGACGCGGCGAGGCCGGGATCGAACGAACTCACAAGGAGCTCTTTGTAGAAGAGCACGATCAGCAGACCAGTGAGCAGCATCACGATGCCCATCCGCAGCACCGGTTCCGGGCCGAACGAGAAGCCGCCGAGCTGCACCAGCGGCGCGAGCGGGACGAACGCGATCTCGCCGTAGAGCACGCATTCCTGGTCGAGATCGACCTTGTCCGCGTAAAGGCTGATCAGGATCACGCCGATGGCGAACAAGGTCGAGAACGCGATTCCGATCGCCGCGTCCTGCTTCACGCGCGAGCGCTTGTGAATGACGTCGATGATCACAGTGGTGAGAATGCCGGCCGCGAGCGCACCGACGAACATCACCCAGGTATTGCGGCTGTTCGCGAGGAGGAAGGCAATCGCGATGCCAGGCAGGATGCTGTGGCTGATGGCATCGCCGACCAAGGCCATGCGGCGCAAGATGAGATAGTTGCCGATCAACCCGCAGGCGGTCGCGACGAAGAACCCCATCAGCGCGATCCAGATGAAACTTGCGGCGCCCTCCGTCCATGGCGCGACGAAGACGCGTGTGAAATCAAACTGCGGGATGAGCTCGTTCATGCTCGGCGAGGCATTCCTGCGGGATAGATATCGTCGAGGCCGGGGATGAGACGGCCGTGCGGATCTCGTTTCGCAAACTGCAGTCGTCGCTCGAGTTCACGCACCGTTTCCGTTCCGATCACGTGCTCGATCTTGTCGGCGTCCTCGTGCACGTGATCCGGCGCGAACTGCACCGCATTGGTCAGATACAGTTCCCAGAGGCGGTGATTGCGTACGATCTCACACGCGCGTTGCCAGCCGCTCGGTGTGAAGAAGATCATATTGCCCTCCTCATGTGTGGAGACGAGCCCATGGCGCTTCAGTTCCAGACTCGCCGCGCGTGCTTCTTCGATGCTCTCACGCCGCAGCTGCGCGAGCTCGCGCAACGAGACGCCGTCGCCTTGGAAGTCTCGTTCTTCGAGCACGCGGTAGATCGATTTGAGCGCATTCTCGCGGCCAATCCGATCCGCACGTGAGCGGCGCTTCCACCAGCGGACCAGCACGCCGTGGCGCGGGCCGAACAGGAATGCGCCGACGAAGACCGCGCTGGCGCCGAGCACCATGAAGGGTCCGGTCGGCAGGTTGTTGCCGAGAAATGAGAGGAAAGCGCCGAGCACCCCCGCCACCATTCCGAACAGGGCCGCGAGCAGCAGCATCCGGTGCATCCGATCCGTCAACAGATACGCGGCCGCCGCGGGCGTGATCAGCATCGCTGAAACCAGGACCACGCCCACAGCCTGCAGCGCGACCACGATTGCGAAGGCGAGCAGCAGCATGATGCCGTGATGGATCCATTGCGTTGGGAATCCAGCCGCGCGTGCGAATTCGGCGTCGAAACTCGTGACGAGACACTCCTTGTAGAAAACGGTGATCGCCAGGATGGCGAGCACCGCTACGAGCGCGATGAGCCGCACATCGCCGGCGCTGATCGCCGCCGCCTGCCCGAAGAGGAACTTGTCGATGCCGCTCTTGTTCCCGGTCGGCAGCCGCTGAATCATGGTGACGAGGCAAATGCCGACCGCGAAAAAGGAAGCGAGCACCAGACCAAGCGCAGCGTCTTCTTTCAAACGCGTCGTTTGCTTGATCAGACTCACGGCGGTTGTCCCGATCAACCCAGCGATCGTGGCGCCGACGAAGATCGCGACCGGGTCTTTGGTTTGGCCCCACAAGAACCCAAGCGCCACGCCCGGCAAGACGGCATGCGAGAGCGCGTCGCCGACCAGCGCCATCTTCCGCACCACGATAAAACTGCCAAGCAAGCCGCAGGTGATCCCGAGGAGGATCGAGCCAATGAGCGCGTAGCGTAACGAAGGATCCTGAAAGGTGAAGAATCGCAGCGCCTGTTCGCCGAGATTGGTCTTCGAAATGTCACTGATTTTTGCGGCGTGAGCGGAGGCGGCGGTGAGGATGCTGAGGAGCAGGATGGCGCAGTGTGCGAGCCGCCTCAGTGCGGCGATCGTGTGGTAATTGCCACGCGCTGGGATCGCGGCGCTAAGGCCGCTCCCACGTTCTGGATGTTCGCGTCGAGCGGAAGTCATCAGAGAATGCGCTGCTCTTTTACGGCTTCCGCGACATCCGACAGAATCGTGAGCCGACCGCCGTAGGTGGTCTGCAGAAGCTCGTTCGTGAACACTTCGTTCGTCGGGCCGAACGCCACGAGACGCATGTTCAGCAGGATCAGCATGTCGAAGTATTCGCGGGCAGTCGGCAGGTCGTGATGAACGACCAGCATCGTTTTACCGCGCCCGCGAAGCTCATGCAGGAGCGTGATGATCGCTGATTCCGTGGCGGCATCGACCCCGGCGAATGGCTCGTCCATGAAGTAGAGATCGCTCTCCTGCGCAAGGGCCCGCGCAAGGAACACGCGCTGTTGCTGGCCGCCGGAGAGATTAGAGATTTGCCGGTTCGCGAAAGGAAGCATGTGCACCTTCTCCAGGCAGGCGCGCGCCACGGCGCGATCCTCTTTCGTCGGCCGCTTGATCAATCCGAGGTGGCCGTAGCGACCCATCAGCACGACGTCCATGACACTGACAGGGAAGTCCCAGTCGACTGATTCCCGCTGCGGCACGTAACCGATCCGTTGCAGGCTCTTCTTGAACGGTTGCCCGAACACCTTGACCCAGCCGCTGCTGATCGGCACCAGGCCCATGACCGCTTTGATCAGGGTCGATTTCCCGGCGCCGTTCGGTCCGATGATGCCGATCAACTTTCCGCGCGGAGCTTCGAGATCGATGCCCCACAGGACCGGCTTCTTGTGGTAGGCGACGGTGAGATCGTGAATCTCAAGAGCTGGCGCGGAGTCGTGCATCTCTAAAAATGGTTTCGCAAAATGTAAAATGATCGGGCAGTTCGGACGCGCATACCCCTCATCCTAACCTTCTCCCCGAGGGAGAAGGAACCACTGGTGTGCGGACTTCATAAGCACTTGGTCGTTGCCGCTGGATCTGGCACCTCTCCCCTGGGGAGAGGTTGGGGTGTCGAGCCTTGCATGACTTCTAAAAGCGCCAGGAAATCCCTACGAACGGGTTGATATCGTCCGCGGCGCGGGTGACGCCGATGTTCACGCCAGCGTCCAGCTGGATGTCGGCGGTCACCCCATACGTGAGGCCGAGATCAACGGTGCCGATCCACTCGCTATCGTCTTCCGTGCTGACGGAGCTGAAGAATTCAACGTAACCGCCGAGGTCGCCCACGATGCTGTGGCTGACAGTGATCGTGTTGATAAACTCCGGATGATAGCCGCTGCCTGAGCTGTCGCGATTGAAGTCGAATTGCGTCATTACGCCCATTCCAAAGTCCGCTGGCAAGCTGATCGCGAGTGGCAGGATCAAACCTCCTTCGACAGCGCCATTCCCAAGATTGTCTTGAGCGGTCGGAAATTTGACGAACGGCATCACTCCGAATGCAGTCGTGCCGCCGTCGTTTCCCCAGACGTTGATTTTCAGCCGGGTGATGATGTCGCCGAAGCCGGAGCTTTCGTTCACGATTCGAGCGGTTCGATCCTCGACGCGCACGTGATTGAACGTCGAGACTACCAGCTGCAGATCGACGTTGTTAAGCAGGCCGACCTTGAAGTTGGTGTTCGCAAACGACCAACTCTCGGTCCTGGTGTCACTCGGGTCGCCGTTGTAAGCGTCGTAGCTGAAGTTGACCAAGTCCGACTCGATCTGAAAATGCCCCGCATCCACCGTGTAGGGGCTTTCGGTTTTATCCGGTCGATCAGTGCTGAGTTCACGCAAAAGATCGCGCGGCGTCGGATTGAACAGATTGAACCCGGTCTTATTGCGCTGGCCTTCGGTGCCGCCATGCAACGACGTGCCGGCGCCCATCAACATCGCGGCTAAGACGGTGCGCAGTGGAATTGCTGCAGCACGCGTCACTTCAATCCCTCCACGATCGTGGTCAGATTGTGTTTGATCATCCCTTCGTAGGTGCCGAGATCGTAGCCATTCTCCATCTGGCCGGCGGCGCCCATCGCGTCCGAGAACAGCTCGCCCCCGATCTTGACGCCGGTGTCTTTGCTAATCCGCTCGATCGTGTTGTGCGGCACGCTCGACTCCACAAAAACGGCCTTGATGTCCTTTTGCTTGATGAAATCGGAGAGCTTCGCCACGTCCGCCAGGCCAGCTTCAGAGACCGTGGAAATACCTTGCAATCCCACGACCTGAAATCCATACGCGCGGCCGAAATAATTGTAGGCATCGTGGCTGGTCACCAGAATCCGGCGCTCAGGCGGAAGCTCACCGGCTTTTTTCTGGGCCCAGGCGTGCAATCCATCCAGGCGCGCGCGGGTCTCGGCTCCCCGTTGCGCGTAGGCATCCTTTCCGTCGGGATCCGCCTCCGACAACCCTTTCACCACCACGTCGACGCACAGTTTCCAGAGCGGAACGTCGAACCAGACGTGCGGGTCGTAATGGCCGGCAAATTCCGGCGGCTCCAGGAGGCGATCGAGCGGGATGGATTCGGTCACGGCATAAACGTGCCGTTTCGAGCGGGCCAGATTAGTGAAGATGTCCTGCATCTTTCCTTCCAGGAGCAGGCCTGAGTAAAAGATCACGTCTGCCCCCTGCAGTTTGGTTACGTCCGAGGCCGCTGCCTTGTAGAGATGGGGATCGACCCCTGGGCCCATGAGCGCTTCGACCTCCACGCGGTCGCCGCCGACCTGGCGAGCGAGGTCGGCCACCATCGTCACGGTGGCTGTTACTTTCAGTTTCTTCTCAGCTCCCGCGGCGGCCCCACCCGCGAGGTTGATGAGCACGAGCGCCCCGCAGACAAGAAGTGTAGATGGTTGAAACATAGATGCTCTATTCATAGAATATTAGCCGAGACTAACATTGGGCGATTAAGCGTCAAGAAAGTTTTCTTCACGTCGTATTTCCGCTGGGTTTCGCGCCGGCGCTCCGAAGCGCCGCGTCGTCCCGCGGGCCGTCGCCGGCTGGCGGGGGCGCCTGATCTTTCAAATCTGCCGGAGTTCAGGATCAAGCCATCGGAGCTGGCGGCCGCAACGGAGATCGTGGGCGCTTATGTTCGTGCGTTCCCGCCGCGTCCCGTTACAAACGGTCCAGCGATGAAGGTGTTGCTGCTGACGAATGAATACCCGCCGAACGTGTACGGCGGCGCGGGCGTTCATGTTGATTACCTGTCGCGCGAACTCGCCCGCACGATGCCGGTGGAAGTCCGTTCGTTCGGAGAACAAGTGGCCGTGGTCGGCAATCTCAGGGTGAGCGGATTTCCGCTCGATGACTCGGAGTTCACCTGCCCGAAAGCACTCCGCTCCGTGTTCGGCGCGGTGCAGCGCTGCACCGATTTCAACAGCACCAACATCGACGCGGACGTGGTCCACTGTCACACGTGGTACACGCACTTCGGCGGCATCCTCGCGAAGCTGAACTACGGCATTCCGCTGGTGATCACCGTCCACTCGCTCGAGCCTTTGCGACCGTGGAAGCGCGAGCAACTCGGCGGCGGCTACGATTTCTCTGTTTGGGTTGAGAAGACTGCGCTGGAGATGGCCGATGCGGTCATCGCGGTCTCCGGTGAGACGAAGGCGGACATCGAGCGGCTCTTCGACGTGAGGCCGGAGCGGCTCCACGTCATTTATAATGGCATCGATTTAGACGAGTACCGAAAGGTCGAATCGACCTCAGCGCTTCAGCGCTATGGCATTGATCCAGACCAGCCGTTCGTTCTCTTCGTCGGGCGGATCACCCGCCAGAAAGGCATTGTTCATCTGGTGCATGCGATCGAACACATGGCCCCGGGATTTCAGATTGTGCTCTGTGCCGGTGCGCCGGACACTGAGGAAATTGCGGCAGAGATGGAGGGGGCAGTCGCAGCCGCGAGCGCCGCGCGGCCGGGGATCATCTGGATTCGCGAGATGGTCGACAAGCCGACAGTTTACGAGTTGTACTCGCATGCGGCGGTCTTCTGCTGTTCTTCCATCTACGAGCCGTTCGGCATCATCAATCTCGAGGCGATGGCTTGCGAAACCGCCGTGGTGGCAAGCGCGGTCGGCGGGATCAAAGAAGTGGTGGTGCACGGCGAGACCGGATTCCTGGTCCCGCTTGATCAGATGAATGAGAGCCCGTTCGAGCCGCGGAATCCCGAGGAGTTCGCGCGCGATTTGGCGGCTCGGATCAACCAATTGATGAGCGACCGGCAGCTGCGGGAGGAATTCGGCCGGGCCGGGCGGAAACGGGCCGAGGAGCTCTTTAGCTGGAAAGCGATTGCGGCAGCGACCCAGGCGCTCTACGGCAGGATCATCGTCGACGGGAGGTAAGCCAGCCGCGACCCGTGGCGTGTAGCAGCGCGATTGGAGGCGCTGCCGGTATGCCTTGTCTTGCCGGCTTGCGTGAGATCCCTCGGCGTCTGCGCTACCCGGGATGACAGAGCGGGCGCGACGTGGCACTCTCTTGGACCTAACGAATCGTACCTTTCATGTTTGTTGATCGAATCAAAGTCTTTGCTCAGGCAGGGAACGGCGGCCGCGGCTGTGTCAGCTTCCGGCGCGAGAAGTTCGTGCCGCGGGGCGGGCCTGACGGCGGCGACGGCGGACGCGGAGGCGACATCATCCTGCGGGCGGATGTTCACACCGATAACCTAACGAACTTGTATTACGAGCCGATCATCAAGGCGAAGTCGGGCACCCATGGGATGGGTAAGAAGATGCACGGCAAGGGGGCGCCCGCGAAAATCGTGAACGTGCCGATCGGCACGGTCGTTTATCGAAGGGAGGCGCCTGCACCGCGACCCGATCCGGAGGATGAACCGCAGGGCGGGGCGGAGGCGGATGGATCCGACGAAACCGCGACTCCGCAAGCGACGGCCGAAGTGCTATCGCCGCTGGATCAGGTGGCCGATCTGTCGGAGGACGGTCAGGAATTCGTGCTTTGCGCGGGGGGCAAAGGCGGGAAGGGGAACGTGCACTTCAAGAGCGCGCGGAATCGTGCTCCCGTGCAATTTACGGATGGCGAAGAAGGAGAGCAGGGGCATTTCCTCCTCGAGCTGCGCACAATCGCAGATGCAGCGCTGGTTGGATATCCAAATGCCGGCAAATCGACCCTCATCGGGAAGTTGTCCGCCGCGCACCCGAAGGTAGCGCCGTATCCGTTCACGACGCTGCGTCCAACCGTCGGTGTGCTCGAGTTGGATGATTACCGACGGGCGACGATCGCCGACATTCCAGGCCTGATCGAAGGCGCGCACCGGAACGTCGGCCTCGGCCATGATTTTCTGCGACACATCACGCGTTGCCGCGTGCTGCTCTTCGTGGTCGACATCGCCGGGAGTGAAGGGCGTCACCCGATCGAGGATCTGCAAAGCTTGCGCCGCGAGGTCGATCTGTATGATCCTCGGCTCTCCACGCGGCCGTGGTGCATCATTGCGAACAAGATGGATCTCCCCGGGAGCGCGGAAAACCTGGAAGCGGTGCGACAGAGATTCCCGGGAGTGGAAGTGATCGCGATCTCGGCAGAAAAGGGCCAAGGCATCCCGGATTTAAAGAAACATCTCGCTGATTGGCTGGTTGAAACAGTTGATATAAACAACGCGAATCGCGTGGAAGCCGAAGCCGCTGCGGCAGCCGATTAAGAGATGGACAACGGAGACCAGCTCAGGAACATTTACGACTTTTTATGAGTGAACGCGTCGTAGCGAGTTATTGCACCACGTTCCTGAAGCCGGAGATGTTGCACATCTACCGCCAGGTGACGTCGTTGCAGAGCTATCGCACTTTCGTGATGACGAAGGCGCTGCAGAACCCCGAGCGCTTTCCTTTCGACGACGTGGAGCTGATCCCGGAGCCGCGTACGAACCCACTGCGGCATGGCTGGCTGAAGTTTGTGAAACAGCGGCCGCCGATCGAGTATCGCGGTGAGTTCCAGATGCTCGCGTCGCTACTCGAGCGACGCGGTGCCGATCTGATGCACATCTACTTCGGGCACACCGGAGTGCACTTGCTGCCGTTCATCGAGCGGTGGAACAAGCCTTGCGTCGTCTCATTCCACGGCGCGGATGTGGCGCAAAAGGATGATATCCGCGATTACGGCCCGAAGCTGAAGAGTCTGTTCAAGGCGGTGCCGCTCGTGCTGGCGCGGTCGCGCTCCCTGGCGGATCGGCTGATCGCTCTGGGCTGTCCGAGTGATCGACTGCGGATCACGCGCACGGGCGTGCCGTTGCAGCAGTTCCCGCTCATGCGGCGCGAAGCACCGACGGATGGCCGGTGGAGATTGATGCAGGCTTGCCGTCTGATCCCGAAGAAGGGCGTCGCGACCACGCTCTGCGCATTCGCCATTTTCCAGAAGGAATTTCCAAAAGCCGAGCTCGTGGTTGCGGGGAAGGGGCCATTGCAGGCACATCTCGAAGAGCTGGCGGAGGAACTTGGAATTGCGTCGAAGGTGCACTTCCGCGGGTTTTTATCGCAACAGGAGTTGCTGGATCTCTACGCGACGTCGCATCTCTTCGTGCACCCGAGCGAAACGCCGCCCGACCAGAACCAGGAAGGCGTGCCGAATTCCATCCTCGAGGCGATGTCCACCGGCCTCGCGGTGGCGGCGACGCGTCACGGCGGAATTCCAGAGGCGGTGGAGCACGGACGTGGCGGTCTGCTGGTCGAGGAGCGAGATTTTGAAGCGCTCGCCGCTTCGCTCAAGGAGATCGCGCGCTCGCCGAATGCATTCCGCGAAATGGGTCTGCTCGGCAGCGAGTACGTCGCCGCGAACTTCGAGCAAACCGCGCAGATCCGGCAGCTGGAAGCGCACTACGAAGAAGCGGCGGGAGTTGCTACGGCGCCCGCCGCGGCACCTGTTCCGGAGCGTGTTCGCGTGGCCGAGCCATTCGCCGAGCACGTCGTCGCGAAGTAGCAGAACGCTCCCCGAAAAAATCGGGAAAGTCTCTTGTCAGGCGGAGAAAACCCGCTTTGGTAACCGCGCAAACGCCCCTTGGGTTGCGTATGACTTCGCGGTCGCTGCGCCTTCAAGGAACATCGGGCCGCTGCCTCCTTAACTGCAATGCCATCCCGTTTTTCCATTCGCTTGCTCCTGCTGCTGGTCGCGGCAACGCTCTTCTGCGTCGGCGCGGTCGAGCACGGGCTGGCGGCGGCTCAGCCCGGACACGGCACCGGGACGCATGGGGGCGCGCCTGACGAGCACCACACGCTGCCGCTGAAGGCGGTCGAGCTGTTCCACATCGGGCCGTTCACGATCACGAATTCGATGGTCGTGACGTGGTTCGTCGCGGCGGGAATCATTGTTTTGGCGCAACTCGCGACGCGCAACATCAAGCCTGTCCCCACAGGTCTGCAGAACTTCTGGGAGTGGATGGTCGAGAGTCTCTACAAGTTCCTCGAGAGCATGATCGGGCCGCAGCTCGTGAAGAAGACGTTCTGGTTTTTCGCCACGATCTTCATCTTCATCCTCTTTCTGAACTGGTTCGGACTCATCCCCGGCGTCGGCAGCATGGGCTGGGGGCACACCACGGCAAACGGCACCTTCCAGGTCGATCGTCCGCTGCTCCGCGGAGCGAATGCCGACCTGAACCTGACGTTCGCGATGGCGTGCATCTTCTTCGTTTGCTGGTTTGTCTGGGCGCTCCAGGCAAATGGCGTCGGCGGAATGATCACGCACCTTTTTGGGGCGAAGGGCGAGACGAAAGGCCTGCTGAAGTTCCTGATGATCTTCATCTTCTTCATCGTCGGCTGGCTCGAAATCGTCTCGATCCTCTTTCGTCCGATCTCGCTCAGCTTCCGACTGTTCGGCAACGTTTACGCTGGCGAGATCATGCTCGAATCGATGAGCGTGGTGGTCCCATCGCTCGCCTGGCTGATTCCGATTCCGTTCTACTTCCTTGAGTTACTCGTCGGCTTTGTCCAAGCGCTGGTCTTCATGCTTTTGACGGCCGTTTTCACCCTTCTGATCGCGCAACACCACGAACCCGGGCACGAAGCGCACCACTAATTTCGGCCATATGACCGTGGTTCCCGCGGAGTGGCTGAAGCAACAACCAAACACAAAATGAATATGATGTTACCAATACTCGCAGAACTAACCGGCAGCATTCACGTGGGACTCGCAGCGCTCGGCGCTGCCATCGGCGTGGGCTTGATCGGCATGGGCGCGGCCTCGGCCG
Organism: Chthoniobacterales bacterium; assembly: GCA_013694595.1. Taxonomy (GTDB): domain Bacteria; phylum Verrucomicrobiota; class Verrucomicrobiia; order Chthoniobacterales; family UBA10450; genus JACCTI01. The sequence continues at coordinate 7,152 of JACDCC010000128.1, read as the reverse complement.
TCGGACGCAATCCCGGCGCGGCGACTCCGATTCTCGTGCAGGCGATTCTCGCAATCGCGCTCGCCGAAGCAATCGTGTTCTACGCGCTGTTCCTGGTTCGATAAATTGCGGCGGAGCCACGCGCTTCGTTTTTTGGATCATGAACATCGCAATTCTGGCACAAGCAGGCGGGCTGGCGGACACCGCGCGCGCCACGGGTGAAACCTTCGGGTTCAATGTTTGGATCTTTCTCTCGCAGATCATCAGCTTCACGATCGTGGCGCTGCTCCTGCGGAAGTTTGCCTACAAACCCATCCTCGGCGTGCTCGAAGAGCGCCGTCAGCGGATCGCGGAAGGTCTGCTCAACGCGGAGAAGATCAAGGCGCAGCTGGCGGAAGCGGAGCAGCGTTACGCGGAGATTCTGGCAAACGCGAACGCGGCCGCTCAGAAGATGATCGACGAAGCGCGCGAAAGCGCTTCGCATGTCGCCGAGCGGAAGCAACAGGAAGCCGTCGCCGCCGCGGAACAGATCGTCGCGAAGGCGCGTGAGGCAAGTGCGATCGAGCACGAACGCACGATGCTGGAATTGAAGCGCGAGCTGGGTCGGCTGGTCGTCGACACGACCGCGAAAGTTACCGGCAAAGTGCTCAACACGGATGATCAGCGCCGCCTCCAGGAGGAAGCAGCGCGGCAGCTGGCCTCTTAGTTCAACCGAAGGCGTGAAGATCAACAAAGAGACGCGGCAGCTTTCGAAAGCCCTGTTGCGTTCCAGCTTCCCCGATGGACAGCTGGACCGCGCGCGCGTCTCGGCCGTCGTGAAGGCGTTGATCGAGCAGAAGCCGCGGAATTACGCCAAGATCCTCGATGCCTACAAGCGCCTCATCCGCCTCGAGGTGGAGAAACGCACCGCCACGATCGAGAGCGCCACCGAGCTGAGCCCGGAAGCGAGCGCCGCCATCGTCACGAACCTGAAGCGGAAATACGGCATCGATCTTACCACGCAGTTCATCGTCAACCCGGAGCTGCTCGGCGGCATGCGGATCAGGGTCGGCAACGACGTGTGGGATAGCAGCGTGCGCAATCGTTTGGCGCGCCTGCAGCAGCAACTTTAAATAAACTACTTATATGAGCACCATTCTCGAAGACATTGAAACGCAGATCGCGGGACTGAAGACCTCCACGACGCGGAGCAACGTCGGTGTCGTCCGCGATACCGGTGACGGCGTTGCCCGCATCGAAGGGCTGAGCGACGTCATGCTCAACGAGATGATCGAATTTTCGAGCGGCGTGACGGGATTGGCGCTCAACCTCGAAGAGACTGAGGTCGGCGCGATTCTGCTCGGCGACAACATCTCGGTGAAGGAAGGCGACGAAGCGCGCACGACCGGCAAGCTGCTTTCGGTGCCGGTGGGCAAGGGTCTGCTGGGACGCGTGGTCAACACGCTCGGCCAGCCGCTCGATGGTAAAGGCCCGGTTCGTTCCGAGACCACTTATCCGGTCGAGAAGATCGCCCCTGGCGTTATCAAACGCCGCTCGGTCAACCAGCCGGTGCAAACGGGCATCATGGCGATCGATGCGATGATTCCGATCGGCCGCGGACAGCGCGAGTTGATCATTGGCGACCGCGCCACCGGCAAGTCGGCTGTCGCCATCGACACCATCATCAGCCAGGCGAAACAGAACCGAGCGGCCGAAGAAGGCCGACTGAAAGATCATCGCCCGCTCTATTGTATCTACGTCGCGATTGGCCAGAAGAACTCGAACGTCGCCCGCGCCGTTGCCGTCCTCGAAGCCAACGGAGCGATGCCTTACACGACGATCGTTTCCGCGCCGGCTTCCGACACCGCCACGAACCAGTATCTCGCGCCGTTCGCTGGTGCCGCGATGGGTGAGTGGTTCATGGATAACGGTATGGACGCCTTGATCATCTATGACGATCTCTCGAAGCACGCGGTCGCTTACCGGCAAGTTTCGCTGGTTCTGAAGCGTCCGTCGGGCCGCGAAGCGTATCCGGGAGACGTCTTCTATCTGCACTCGCGGCTGCTTGAGCGCAGCGCACGCGTGACGGAAGAAGCGGGCGGCGGTTCGGTGACGGCGTTGCCGATCATCGAGACGCAAGCTGGCGACGTCTCGGCTTACATTCCGACCAACGTTATCTCGATTACCGACGGACAGATTTACCTTGAGACTGACTTGTTCTACCAGGGCGTTCGTCCGGCGATTTCGGTGGGTCTCTCCGTCAGCCGCGTCGGTTCGGCCGCGCAGATCAAGGCGATCAAACAAGTTGCCGGCAAGATCAAGCTCGACCTCGCGCAGTTCCGCGAGCTCGCGGCTTTCGCGCAGTTCGGCTCCGATCTCGACGCCGCCACGAAGGCGCGCCTCGATCGCGGGCAGCGCATCGTGGAGCTCTTCAAGCAGACGCAGTTCAATCCGATCCCGGTGGAGGAGCAGGTGGCGGTGCTATGGGCGATGCAGAACGGCTATCTCGACTCGGTGCCGGTGGAGAAAGTGAAGCAGTTCCAGATCAAGCTGCAGGATTTCCTCCGCACGCGCCGCGAAAGCGTTCTGAATGCGATCGTTAGCAAAAAGGCGATCGATAAAGATATTGAAACGGAACTCGCGGCGGCGCTCGACGAGTTTAAGTCGACCAGCCCGGTCTAATCTCGAGTGGCCAGCACCCAGGATCTCCGGCGCCGGATCAAGTCGATCCGCAACACCGCCCAAATCACGAAAGCGATGCAAATGGTCGCCGCGTCGAAGATGCGGAAGGCACAGTTGCACGCGCTCGCGGGGCGCCCGTACGCCGGTTTGATGAACCGCGTGCTGGTCTCCTTGCAGCAGCGCACCGATGCGATGCTTCATCCGCTCCTGCAGGTACGGGAAGTGAAGCGCGAGCTGGTGATCGTGATCAGCACCGACAAAGGGCTGGCCGGCGCGCTGAATACGAACCTGCTACGCGAAGTCGCTAATTTCGGCACTGAGAACACAGCTTTCGTCGTGCTCGGCCGAAAAGCGCGGCAGTTTCTCGGCCGCACACGGCGCGAGATCCTTGCTGATTTTGAACTGCGAGACGCGCCTGCGTTCGCCGAGACCAAAGCCGTCTCCCAGTTTGTAACGGAGCAGTTTCTAAGCGGCGCGGTGGACCGCGTGTCGGTGCTGTTCAGCCACTTCGTTAATACCATCAACCAGAAGCCAGTCGTGCGGACATTGCTGCCGATCACGAACTTCGAGGTCGCGCAGGCGGAGACCACCGCTGCGTCTACAGATGGCAGTAAAGACCCGATGGTTGGTTATATCTTCGAGCCGAACCCGGAAGCCGTGCTCGATGTGATGCTGCCGTATTACCTGCAGTATCAGGTTTTCCAGATGATCCTCGACGCGCGCGCTTCCGAACACAGCGCCCGCATGGTGGCGATGAAAAACGCCACCGATAACGCGAAGCAATTCATCAAGGATCTCACTCTTGAGTATAACAAGGTGCGCCAGGCGAGCATCACCACCGAGTTGCTTGAGATCTCGACCGCGCAGATGGCGGTTAGCGGCTAATTAAAATTTTATGAGTACAGGAAACATCGTTCAAGTCATCGGACCAGTCGTCGACGTGGAGTTCGCCAGCACCACGGAGCTGCCGCGCATCTACAACGCGCTCGAAATCGATTATGAGGTCAACGGCACTCCCACCAAGCTGACGCTCGAAGTGCAGCAGCACCTCGGGGAGAACTGGGTCCGCTCCATCGCGATGTCCACCACGGAAGGTTTGAAGCGAGGCATGCCGGTGACGGATGTGGGCGGCCCGATCTCGGTGCCGGTGGGCGAAGGGACGCTCGGGCGCATCTTCAATGTAACGGGCGATCCCGTGGATGGTCGCGGCCCCGTCACCTACACAAAGCGCTACCCGATCCACCGCAAAGCTCCTGACCTGACGGAGCAGGACACCGGTGCCACGATTCTCGAGACAGGCATCAAAGTCATCGATCTGATCTGCCCCTTCACAAAGGGCGGCAAAGTCGGCGCGTTCGGCGGCGCCGGCGTCGGTAAGACGGTCGTTATTCTCGAGCTCATCAATAACATCGCGAAGGGCCACGGCGGTTTCTCCGTGTTTGCGGGAGTGGGCGAGCGCACACGCGAAGGCAACGATCTCTACACCGAGATGAGCGAGGCCGGCGTTATCGACCAGAAGGATCTCAGCAAGTCGAAAGTGGCGCTCGTTTACGGCCAGATGAACGAGCCTCCAGGAGCACGTTTGCGTGTTGCTCTCTCCGCGTTGGCGATGACGGAATACTTCCGCGATGAACGAAACCAGGACGTTTTGTTGTTCATCGACAACATCTTCCGTTTCTCGCAAGCGGGCTCAGAAGTGTCGGCACTGCTCGGACGCACGCCGTCGGCGGTCGGTTACCAGCCAACGCTCGCTGCGGAGATGGGCGATCTCCAGGAGCGCATTACCTCGACCAAAAAAGGATCGATTACATCGGTGCAGGCGGTTTACGTCCCTGCAGACGATCTGACTGACCCGGCCCCGGCGAACACGTTCGCGCACCTGGATTCGACGATCGTGCTCGAGCGTTCGATCGCAGAGCTCGGCATCTATCCGGCGGTTGATCCGCTGGCCTCGACCTCGAAGTCGCTCGCACCTGAGATCGTCGGCGAAGAGCACTACGCGGTTGCTCGCGGCGTCCAAAAAGTGCTGCAGCGCTATCGCGATTTGCAGGACATCATTGCGATTCTCGGCATGGACGAGCTTAGCCCTGAGGACAAACTCTCGGTGCTCCGTGCTCGGAAGATTCAGCGTTTCCTCAGCCAGCCGTTCACGGTCGCGGAGGTGTTTACCGGAACGAAGGGCGAATACGTCACGATTCCTGAAACGATCCGCGGCTTCAAAGAGATCCTCGACGGCAAGCATGATGACGTTCCTGAAACGAACTTCTACATGAAGGGCGGGATCGACATGATCAAAGGCGACGGCGCCTAAACTCCTCCCATGGCCGCCACGCTCCGACTCGAAATCGTCACACCTGACGCCACCGCCTACTCCGAGGACGTGGAGATGGTCACATTGACCGGTGCAGATGGAGAACTCGGCGTTTATCCAAATCACGTCCCGCTCCTGACAACGTTACAGCCCGGCGAGCTCCGGGTTCTAAAAAGCGGACGCGAAACGTTCCTCGCGGTGGGCGAAGGCTTCGTCGAAGTAAAAGGTGATTCTGTCTCGGTCCTGACCGATCTCGCATTGGAAGCATCGAGCATCGACGAAGGTGCGGCGGAAGCTGCGGTGGCGCGGGCGCAGGCGGCGATGAAGGAAGATCACGGCTCCGAAGAAGCCGCGGCGATACAGGCCACCCTGGCGAAGGCTCTTGCGCAGTTACACGTCAAGCGACGGCGACATGGTTAGTAGGCGCCGTCGTATTTCCCTGAGCTCGGCGCCACCCGAGACGCTACCTCTTAGGCGCGGGCTGATCTAACACCGTGCAACAGCCTGAGGTGCTCGGAATCATCGCGGGAAGCGGTGCGTATCCGGTCCTTCTGGCAGAGTCCGCGCGTCGAGCCGGGGTCACAAGGATCGTTGCCGCCGCGTTTACCGGCGAAACCAAGCCGGCGCTGGAGCAAAGCGTCGACGAAATCCACTGGATACGCGTCGGCCAGCTCGCGCGACTGGTTAGTTGCTTTCGAGCGGCCGGCGTCCGGCACTGCATGATGGCGGGGCAGATCGCGCCGAAGAATCTCTTTGATCTGCGCCCAGACTGGAAAGCCCTGCTGCTGCTGGCTCGCCTGAAGCGCCGCAACGCCGAGACGATCTTCGGCGCGATCGCGGATGAACTCGCCAGCGCCGGCGCTGAACTGCTGCCGGCGACGACGTACCTGGAGGAATACCTTGCGCAGCCGGGTGTCATCGCGGGGCGTTCACTCAGCCGACGTGAAGAAGCGGATGTTCCGTTCGGTTTCGGAATCGCGAAGGAAATGAGCCGTCTTGATGTCGGACAAACGGTGGTCGTGAAGAATGGCACAGTGCTCGCCGTCGAGGCATTTGAAGGGACCAACGAGGCGATCAAGCGTGGAGGAGCATTGGCCGGCCACGGCGCGGTGGTCGTGAAAGTCTCGAAGCCGAAGCAGGACCTTCGGTTCGACGTTCCCGTGATCGGCCCTGAGACAGCGGCCGTCGCTGCCGCAGCGGGCGTGAGGGTCATTGCCGTCGAGGCAGGTCGAACACTCTTACTCGAGCGCGATGATCTGCTCGCCCTCGCCGCCGCGAGCAACCTCACGATCCTGGGGGTCTAAACCCGTCCCCGCTGCGGCTCCCGCGGACGCCGCGGGGAATCCATCGGGCTCTCTTTGTCGCAGGAGACAAGCAGTCGGGGGCGGTTCGCACCTTCCGGGGGAACCACCGGCCCAAACGGTCCCGGTTCGAAGCGGCTTTTGATGACTTTCCGTCCGCTGCCGTCGCAGAGTCTCTGCTGCTAAGCACCCCGCTGGCAGGGCGGCAGTGCGGCGGCGCTGCCCGAATGCACGAACGCTCATTGCCGCGCGGTTAGACGCGAAGTTCTCCATTGCAAATCGCCGATCGCAAATAGACAGTCTCGGTCTCGCGGGGTCTTAGCTCAGTTGGTAGAGCGCCTCAATGGCATTGATGTCCGAGGAATAATCTCTCATTACCTCTCGACCGTCTCACCTGCTCACGCCTCTGATGAGCGGCCTCAACAGCTGTTCTCATGTATAGCTGAAATGCTCCGAATTTTCTTCGTGAGTGGACAAAGCGGGGGATAAACGGGCATTTCGCGCGCGCGCGATGCGTCACGAGTGTCTGGGCGATTGACGGGGCATTTGCCTCATGCCTGATAGATGGCCAGGGCGCGTCCTCATCGAGAGATGATCCCGCCCCGATGGGCGACAGATTGTTCCGGAGATGCGTTTCCGTATGGCTGGTTCCGGCGGTTTTAGTCGAGAAGCGGCCGGGTTGGGCGGAAGGCGCGGCGTCCATCCGAATGCGCAGTTTTCACGGGCAACCCAACCGACGGCGCGTTCACGGGCCGACATTGCATCGCCGTTTAGCGCGCATCCTGCAGCACGTTAGCGAAAAGACTGTCATTTTCCACATCGAGTAAAATGTGCCTCCCTCTAAGCCCATTCGTCTGATGACGAGCAACCTATCGATCTCGAAACGCCGCTCTGCGGTGC
>JACDCC010000124.1 GCA_013694595.1 Chthoniobacterales bacterium | reverse complement strand
TAGTGGAAGGCGCGTTCGGTTGCGCCGGCGAGCGCTGCATGGCGAGCTCGACTGCGGTGGTCATCGGCTCGGCGGCCAAGGAAGTATTGCCGGCTCTCGTGGAAGCCGCGCGCGCGATCAAAGTCGGTCCGACCGATCGCGACGAGCAGCCAAACATGGGGCGGTAATCACGCGACAGCATCGCGATCGCGTGATGGATCTGATCTGTGCCAGCGAGAAGGAAGGCGCGAAGGTTTTGGCCGACGGCCGCGGCGCAGCGAAGAGTGGCGACGGCTTCTTCCTTGGCGCGACGATTCTCGATGACGTCCGCACGGGCATGACCGTGGCTAACGAGGAAATTTTCGGACCGGTGTTGAACGTGATGCCGCTCCGTGTTCGCAGAAATGGTCAGAGATGTTTCGCTCGCTCAACATGACAGGTTGATTGGATAACTCGCGCACTGTTGGTAGAAACACTCCCGCTGATGACTACGCCCACACTCCCGCCCTTTGACCACAAACCCGCTGCCTACACTGGCCCATCCGCTGATGAAGTCTTCGCGACCCGGAAGCAGTTCATGAATCCCGGCATTTTCCTCTACTACAAAAAGCCGCTGATGATGGTGGAAGGGAAGATGCAATACGTCTGGGACGAAACCGGGAAGCGCTACCTCGATGCGCTCGGCGGGATCGTGACAATCAGTGTCGGGCACTGTCACCCGCATGTGGTCGAAGCCGCGCGGAAGCAGAACGAATTGCTTCAGCATTCCACGACGATCTACCTGAATCCGAACGTCGGCGCCTACGCCGAGAAGCTGGCGACGAAGATGCCGGGCGATCTGAAGGTCTGCTACTTCGTGAACTCCGGCTCGGAGGCGAACGACCTCGCGCTGTTGATGGCGCGCGCTTACACCGGCAACTACGACATGATCGCGCTGCGCAACGCGTACCATGGTGGCAACGCCTCGGGCATGGGGTTGACGGCGCACAGCACGTGGAAGTTCAACGTGCCGCACAGTTTCGGCGTCCATCACGCGATCACGCCCGATCCATATCGCGGGGTGTGGGGCCGCGATGACGCGGAAGCCGGCAAGAAGTACGCGGCGGACGTGAAGAACCTCATCGATTACGCCACACCGGGGCAGATCGCCGGGTTCATCGCGGAATCGATCCAAGGCGTGGGCGGGTGCGTCGTTTTCCCTGATGGTTATCTCAAGCACACTTACGAGCATGTCCGCGCGGCGGGCGGCGTTTGCATCGCGGACGAAGTGCAATCCGGTTTCGGCCGCACGGGGACGCACTACTGGGGCTTCGAGACGCAGGACGTGATGCCCGACATCGTTTGCATGGCGAAAGGCATCGGAAACGGCGCGCCGCTCGGCGCCGTCGTCACCACGCCGAAGATCGCGGCGGCCCTGGCGCAGCGCGTTCACTTCAACACCTTCGGCGGGAACCCGGTCGTTTCGGCGCAAGGAATTGCCGTCCTGGAAGTGATTGACCGTGAGAAGCTGCAGGCCAACGCGCTCGAGATCGGAAACCACATCTTCACAGGCCTGCAGCGTCTGAAAGAGAAGCACAAAGTCATCGGCGACGTGCGCGGCAAAGGCCTGATGCTCGGCATCGAGCTGGTGAAAGATCGCGCCACGAAAGAGCCAGCCAAGGCCGAGACCGCGCAGATCCTCGAGACGGCGAAAGAGATGGGCCTGCTCCTCGGTAAAGGCGGCCTCCACGGCCAGACGATCCGCTTCTCACCACCTATGTGCGTGAACGAAGCAGACGCGGACTTCCTCCTCGCGGTGCTCGATCATGCGTTCGCGAAGTTGTAAATCGCGGGCGCGCGTCATGCCCTCGCCGTTACGGCAAATTCCAGCGCGGCTGCAGCTGCCGATATTCGTCTGCCGGTAACTGCACCAGGAGCGGATGGTCGCTCTGCCGCAGCCATCGCAGTATCTTCAGCATCTGCTCCGCCGGCATCGCGGTGCAACCCGACGTCTCAATCTCGGCGCTTCCCAGATGTGCAGGAAGATGCAGGACCCGGCGTGCGGCACCTGGTTCCAGTTGTGGCCGACCACCACGCCGTAGCGATAGACTTCACCGGCGCGGCGCATCGCTTCCGAGCTGGTCCAGTCCCTTACCTCCACGGACGCTGCGTCGACGAGCCGGTTGTAGTGCCGCGACGAAGGATCATCGATGCCCTCGATGGTGTCGGTCAGGTGCCGGTAAGGGAACTCGGTGATGCCAGCCTCAGCCGCGCTGGCATAGCCGAACGCCTCCACCAGCGGGAAGACGCCGGCGGGCGCCTTCCGATCGCCTTCGCGTTTCACCGGTCCATCCTCCCCGCGCGCACCGGGCAAGCCGATGCCCCAGCCGAGTCCGTTCTTTCCCAGGACGACTCTGCCGACCGCGAACGCCTCCACCCACGGCGACCGGTTGTCGCGCCGCTCGTAGCAACGCATCTCCGCCGGCACCGCGCTCCACCCAGCGGACGTCACGACAAGCAGCTGCCGCGCTCGTTCCAGCGCGCGGACCGTCGTCCGCAGCTCCGCGGCAGCGTTCGGCTCCGCTGACGACTCTCGGCTCGAGCAGAACGCCGCAAACGTCCCTAGCGCGGACGCTAAAATGCCGAGCACGTGGCGCGCGGGAGGCCGCATGTGCGGACATTATCCTGCGTCGCCGCCGGCTGCCAGCTTCGTGGACGCGCGCCGGGTGCGACGGCAGTCGGTCCCTTCGCAAAAACACTGAACCTCGCGGCAATCGGCGATGCTTTGCTCTGGTAAAAGCGGAGTAATTGCCCGACATTCTTAAGCCAAACTATGGGCGAGCCTGTAAATCCCGACATCACCGCTGTTCAACTGCCCGAGGTCCCGAACGGCGCCGGTGCCACCATTCAGACGCCGGAGCGCGCTGATCTGCGGCCGGAGCATATCAACGACGCCGTCATCCGCCTGGCGGGTAATTCGCAGGACGGCATCCAGAGCGCCGGCGCCTTTCTCGCGCGGCTCGCGGGGCGCAGCGACCAGGACGTCATGACCTACATGACGATCCCGTCCACGATCTCGGGCGGGCCGTCGATCTTCCAGGTGCGTATCGGCACCGGGGAAGTGCTTTCCGCGGGTGACGAAGCGGACTTCCTCGTCGCGTTTTACCAGCACAGCTATCAGGACCACCTCAGCTTCCTGAAGGAAGGCGGCGTGCTCCTTTACGATAGCGATAACGTCGAGCCGGATCTCGACGACAAGCGCTTCGTCTATCTCGGCGTGCCGATCACCGGCCTGACCGTCGAGGCGCTCGGCGGCACCGCAAAGGACAAGGGCAAGAACATGTTCGTGCTCGGTCTGATCGCGAAGATTTTCCATCTCGATGTCGACAAGCTAAAGAAGCTGATCGGCGAGAAATTCGCGGGCAAAGACGAGAGCATCGTCAACACCGCGCTCATGGGCTTCCAGGCGGGCTACAACTACCCCGTCGGAAATTTCATCTCGACAGTCTACAAGTTCGAGCACGTCGAGAAGAAGCCCGGCGCGCCCGATCAGATCACAATGGATGGCAACCAGGCGCTCGCCTACGGGTTGCTCGCGGGTGGTGTGCGCTACGGCGCGGGTTATCCGATTACGCCGTGGTCGTCGGTAATGGAGATCCTCCGGAGCGAGCTGCCGAAGTACGGCGGGCTCTTCGTGCAATCGGAGGATGAACTCGCAGCCGTCTCGACCGCACTCGGCTTCTCGTTAGCCGGCTATCTCCCGGTGACAGGGAGTGCGGGTCCAGGTATCTCACTTAAAACGGAAGCAATCGGCTGGGCATCAATGGCCGAGATGCCCATCATCATCATCAACGTGCAACGCGGCGGCCCGAGCACCGGCCTGCCGACAAACGTGGAGCAAAGCGATCTGCATCAGGCGATCTTCGGCGGCCACGGCGACAGCCCGCGCGTCGTGCTCGCGGCCAAGACAGTAGAGGATTGCTTCTACATCGCCGTCGAAGCTGCAGGAATCGCACGCAAATACAGCACGCCCGTCTTCATCCTCAGCGACACGTCGCTCGCCACGCGGATCGAGGCGTTCGACGAGCCAAAGCTCGAGGAGTTGATGCAGAACCCGCATCCCGATCTCACCACGCGCCCCGACAGCTTTAAGCCCTACGACTTAAACCGCATCACACAGCACGTGCCGCCTGGTGTGCGTTTGATGGACGGCAAATACCCGCTCGTCACCGGCCTCGAGCACGACGAGATGGGCCATCCGACCGGCAGCCCAAAGCTGCACATGGCGATGACCGCCAAGCGCCGCACCAAGCTCCAGAAGCTCGCCGAAGAACTTCCCGTGCCGAAAGTCTA
>JACDCC010000118.1 GCA_013694595.1 Chthoniobacterales bacterium | reverse complement strand
TGCCGCCGCCATTATCCCTGAGGTTGATGAACCATTGGCTGGTAGCGCTATTCGGGTCGTTAGCCAGCTTCGCCATCGCGATGGTGGCGCGCTTGTTTGAGATGCCGGGCTCGTTCTGAATTTTAGGAAGAGCGCCCACCTGAGTCGGCTGAATCGCCGGAGCGTGCGGTCGGATGAACTGTCCCGATGAATCCGCCACCCTGGATGACGAAACCAGGCACTGAACGATGGATGAAGCTGGAGGCGAACTCCCTTGTGGTCGGGTCCGTCATGAAGTAGCGCCTTCGTCGACGTAGCGGAAAAAGTTGGCCACCGTAATTGGCTTCTGCCGTTCATAGAGAGCCAGATTCATTCACTCCTAATACCGTCGTGAGGCGACCGGCCGGCGTTAGATCAGGGTCACGGAACGCTGGGACCAGTTCAACGGGCCGATTCGGTGCGCCGGCGTAGACCGTGAAGTCGGGGAGCTGGCTCTCGACAACGGGAGTCGAGTTTTGACCGCGGACCTGAGGCGCGCAAAGCAATACTCCCACCGCGACAAGGGCAACAGATCTGTTCATCACAGGGCGATCGTAACTGATTCGCCCCCTTCCGCGCTACTCGAGAGAAGTCTACTTCTTGATCTCGAGATAGGTGCGCGTCTGCACCTTTCCGGTGTTCGGTTGCAGCTCTTCGATGCGCATCTGCTTCAGGAACCAGCGCCCTTCGATCTTCTGCGCCGAGACCACCTCGAAGCGCTTGGCGAGTTTGCCGTTCCAATCGAAACCCTCAAGCCGCATCAGCGCGCCGCCTTCCTGCTGCACCCAGAGAAAGACTTTCGAGTAATGCGATTGGCGCGAAGGCGCAGTGAGCTCGATTTTCCAGACGCGGCGCGTATGGATGTAATCTTCGCCGATCACTTTCGCGTCCGGCCAATAAAGAAACTTCAGCGCGAGATCTTCGTAGGTAATGGCGGTGCCGCGCACCTTCTGCTCCCACTCCGCGCCGGCGACGTTGTCGACGCCTTCGCGGGTGATCTCCTCGAGACGCGAGCCGGATTCTCCAAGGCGCAGCTGTAAGGCTTCATCCGGATTCCTGAACGAGTAGCGGATCACGCCCCCGGTCTGCATAAGGCGAAATGGCACCACCGTTGCGTTCTCGCGCAGCTGGCCTTGCAAGTCGATCTGCTGGCTGGACTGCTGCATCCGGACGGACGCGAGGATCTCTTTCGCGGATGGCGCGGCAAAGGCCAACGGAGCGTGAAGCGCGAGCAGGAGCACGAGCATGAGTCCCACGCGGTTAATCGCTTGTTTCACCAGGACTTGCTTCGTATCGTGGCCGCCCGGTTTCCGGGAAGCGGCGGCGCGATGGATCAGGCTCTTTTTCATCTTATTAACCAGCGATGGACGAGCCCGGCGCTCGACTTGTTCATGGCCGCTCTCAGTGACGTGCAGATTTGGAAGCCGCTGCTCGTCGTGCTCGGGCTCTATGCGCTAATCTTTTGCGGATTCAAGGGCCGCGCGTTTGTTTCGTGCGTCGTGGTGACGATCGCTGTTTCCGAGGTGCTGGTGGTGAGCACGCTCAAGTCCATCGTCGGCCGTCCGCGACCGAAACAAGCGCAAACTGTCCGCCTCGTGCAGCTGCAAAAAGCGACGCCTAAGATCCTCTCGGTGTGGAAGCAGCCGCGCGTCAGGTTTTCCGGCGAAAAGGATCTGCGCCAGCCGGGCACTGGCTCTTCATTTCCCTCCGGCCACGTCACGAACAACATCGTGATCGCGATGTTCTGCACGCTCTTCTTTCGGCGTTGGGGCTGGCTCTATTTCATCGTCGCCGGGCTGGTCGGCTACTCGCGCGTGTATCTCGGTGCGCATTGGCCGAGCGATGTGGTTGCGACCGTCTTGCTCGCCGCGGGCGAAGCACTGCTCATGGGTGCGTTGCTCCAGCGGCTTTGGCAATGGGCGGCGAACCGCTGGGCGCCGGAGGTATTCGCTCGTCACCCGCGCTTGATTGGGACTCCCGTCTCGTGAGCACGACGCGCGCAGTCTGGCTGTTCCTGTTCGTCCTGACCGCGATTCGGCTGACGCTGGTCGGCACCACCGATTTGTCGTTCGACGAGGCGCATTACTGGATGTGGTCGGAGCGGCTGGCGCCGGCCTATTTCAGCAAGGGGCCGGGCGTGGCGTTTACGATCTGGTCCAGCACGGCGCTGTTTGGAGCGACGGAGTTCGGGGTGCGTTTCTGGAGTCCGGTGCTCGGCGCCGGCACGAGCCTGCTGCTCTACTATTTCGCGCGGCGGCTGTTCAGCGATCTCACCGGTTTCTGGCTGGTGATCGCACTGAACGTCACTCCGATCTTCAACATCGGCAGCTTCGTCATGACAATCGATCCGCTCTCGATCTTTTTCTGGGTGGCGGCCATGTTCACCTTCTGGCTGGCGCTGGAACGCAGCCCGGCATTCTCGTGGTACTGGCCACTGACCGGCCTGCTGATCGGCCTCGGGTTTTTGTCGAAATACACCAATGCGATGGAGCTGATCTCCATCGTCCTGGTGCTGCTGTTGATCCCGAAGTTCCGTGGCGAATTCCGGCGGCCCGGCCTCTACTCGCTGCTGGCGGTGTTCGTCCTCTGCGCGATCCCGCCCATCCTGTGGAATCACTCCCACGCGTGGGCGACGATCGACCATCTGCGTTCGCGCGGCAGCCTCGATGAAGCACCGGGGTTCAATCCCATGGAACTCGTCACGTTCCTGGGTGTGCATTTCGCGGTCTACTCGCCGCTGCTGTTCCTGGCGCTGGCGTGGGCCGTGGTCCGCGGGTGGCGGCGCGCGCGGCAGCAATTCAAAGGCGTGTTTCTGCTCTGGTTCGGCATTCCGGTCTTCGCGCTGTATTTCGTGCTCTCGATCAACGAAGCCGCAAACCCAAACTGGGACGGCCTCGCTTTTCTGAGCTTCGGGATTCTCGCGAGTTCCTACTGGCGCGAGCGAATCGAATCGCGCCCGCACTGGTCACGCTGGGCAGCAGTCGGGCTCGTGCTGGGGCTGCTTATGAGCATGGTCGCGCTTAACACCGATCTGATCCGCAGCGCAGGGTTTACCTTGCCGCGGCGCGATCCGGCTGATCGGATGCGCGGCTGGAGAGCAGCGGCCGAGGCGGTGGAGAAGGTTAGGGCCGATGTGGAGGCGCAGCTCGGGGAACGTGTCTTCCTGATTGCCGACGAACGTGATCGCGCTTCCGAGCTTTCGTTTTACCTGAAAGAGAAGCGGGTGGAAGGGCCGGGCCACCCGCCGGTCTACATCGTGG
>JACDCC010000113.1 GCA_013694595.1 Chthoniobacterales bacterium | reverse complement strand
ACGCGGAAACTCGCCAGCCCAAACCTGAAACCCGCGGCTTACTGCTTGCGCGGCGCGATCACGTTCTCGGCACCGGGACTGTAGATCGCCATCCGGTCGATCTGTCCGGCCGGATTCCGCAGGAATTCAACCGCGGTCCCGGGGAGGTCCGTGATCCGAAAATACGTGCCGCGGATCGGCCGCAGATCACGCACGCTGCTCAAGATCGTGTATTGTAGCACGTTGTCTTCGCGCAGCACGATTCGGACAGGCACGCCGGCGTTATCGTACTCACCCGCCAGCGTCTCCAGAAACGGCCGCTCCAGCATTTGCGCGGGTGGTTGTCTTGCAAACGAAATCGGCTCCACGTTCGGCTCCAGCGGAATCGTGATGCTCGCCACTTCGCCGCCGAAATCGGTCTGAAACTGCACCCGCGTCAGCTCCAGCGGATTCTGTCGATCGGCGGGAGCCTGGAACACTTCGTAGTGCCAATGCTCGAGCGGCGAAGTGAATTTATTGTAGCCGAGCGTCAGCTGTTCGTTCGCGACCCCAATACTGACGCGCCCATAGCCTGGATGCTGGTAATCGCCTGCGTATTCCGCGAGCGCGTGCGCGGGTTTGGTGTTTGGCTTCCGGTCGCTCACGCCGGCCGCTTTCGCTGCGTCTTTCCCGGCGAAGTCCTTCTCTTCCAGTTCGCGATTGCGCGCCAGCATGCCGGCAGTCTCGAGGCCGAGGAGGCGATCGAGGATGTCGAATGGAAGCGCATCGCGCAGACGCGTAGCGGAGCGGTTCGCCAGGACGATGACACCAATCCGTTTCGACGGCACCATCACGAGGAGCGCACTGGAGCCATCGATATTCCCGCCGTGATGCGCGATCTCCGTGCCGCGGTAGGTCTGCACAAACAAGCCCATCCCGTAGCTCCTGAACCCGAAGAATTCCGAGAACACATCTTTCCCGATCGGCACCTGCGGCTGCATCATCGCCTGCACGTCCGCTTCCAGCAGCACGCGTTTCCCTTCGAACATGCCGCCCGCCAGCATCATCCGCAGGTAGCGAGCCATCTCGTCCACCGAGGAATTGATCGAGCCTGCCGGGCCGCCGGCGTCGAGTGCCATGTGCTCGATCTTCACCACTTCACGCTTCGTGTTCAGTTCGTAAGCCTGCGAGTGATTCGAGTCGGCCTTCATGGCGGCAATGTTGAACGTCGACCGCTTCATTCCGAGCGGCGTGAAGAGCGCGTTCTTCACCAGCTCCTCCCAGCTGGATTTGGCAAGCTGGCCGGCGAGATGACCGGCGGTCATATACATCAAGTTGTTGTACTGGAAGCGCACGCGCAGATCGCGGCTGAAGCCGAAATGCGGCAGGCGATGGTAAATTTGCTCGCGTTTCAGCTCGGTGCCGTACCAGACGGCATCGTGCCGCGGCAAACCGGTGCGGTGCGTTACGAGGTCCCGCGGTGTCACGTTGGCGGTGGCGTACTCGTTGTGCAGACGGAAGTCAGGCAGGTATTCACGGACCGGTTTGTCCCACTCCAGTTTTCCCTGCCGGACCAATGTCCCCAGCGCAGCGACGGTAAATTGCTTCGTCACGCTCGCGATCGGCAGCTGAGTTTCCGCCATCATCGGCAGCTTCTTCTGAACGTCCCGAAAGCCATAGCCTTTCGAGAGTACTACTTCATCGCCGACGACCACGGCGACGCCGATGCCAGGAACCTGAAACGTGGTGAGCGCCTGCTCGATGGTGGCGTCAAGGCCGGCGAGCGCCTCGCGCGGCGGTGGTTCTTTCGCCTGGAGCGGGGCGGAGGCGACCGCGACAGCAAGGAAGATGATTGTTGTTCTCATGAGGGGTTGAGGTGGCGAAGTCTTGCCGCGTTAGAGGAGGTTGGACTCGCCGGCGCGTCCGCTCCGGTTCGTCACCAGCTGCAGCAACTCCGGCCCGGTCACGCGTGAGGCAGCTTCGTGCGGACAGGAAGCGACGCACTGCGGCTTTGGCGCGGAGCGATCACCCTCCGCGTCACAAAGGTCGCACGTGGCGGCTTTGAGCTGCGCGACCATCCGGCTTTCGCCAGGATCGTCGAAGTCAGGAACTTCGATGCTGCGGCCTCTGTTCGGCACCATGAAGATGTCGCCGTAAGGACAATTCGAGGCGCACAATTGGTGCTGGATCCGCTGCAAAGCGGCGGGGATGAGCGGTGCCATGAAGATGCCGGGCTTTGCGAGCTGAAGTTTATGCGCAGCGAAGCGGCCAAGAAGCAAGGCGAAAGGGTTAACCTTAACGTCGCCGGGTAGTGTTCGCGGATTGTCAGCCTGCACGGCAGATTCGCCCTCACCTCAATCCTCTCCCTCAGGGAGAGGAGGACATAGGCCGCGGGGCTCTTGGGAATCAGGGTGGGAGGCCGTCTGCGCAGCGCCAGGTGAGGGGCAACTGACAATCAACAAACACTTCCACGTCGCCGCAGGAGTCCGTGAATGCCGGCCGGCCCGCCTACGGCGATCCACCGAGTAAGATCTGCTTGAACGAACCGCGCGCTGCAGTCGCCGGCGCACCGATTCGTGAACCGGGACGGGATGTCCGCCACCACTACTAGCGCCCGCTGCACCGTCTGTCATTCGCCATTTCACGCCGTTCCGCAGGCACAGCGACTCGCCACGGCTGATCCGACCGAGTCGGTCTCTTGCGAAAGCTGCCATGGCGCGGCTGGCGGTTGGTTGCGCCGGCACACGCGTCCGGATTGGACCTACGCCACTCGGGTCGGCGCCGGCATGCGCGACCTGAAGAGCTTCTACGTGCGCGCGAATACCTGCGTCGCGTGCCACCAGAATCTGGACTCCGACATTGTCGCCGCCGGCCACCCAGAGTTGCTGTTCGAGCTGGACGGGCAATCGGCCGCGCAACCGAAACATTGGCGCGATGCCGAGGGGAGCGGACCGCGTGCCTGGCTGACCGGGCAGCGGTGGCGCTGCGCGAACTCAGCTGGCGTCTCGCGATGAACCCGACCGCCGATCCGCCCTCGCTAGCCCAGTGGAACGCGCTCGTCTGGCTCCTCAGCCACGTCACGGCCGCGGACACCAGTCTCTTGCCGATCGCGCAGCCCGGGAGCGGGCCGGACGACCAACAGTTCAGGCGCGTGCAGCAGCAGGCGGACGAGCTGGCGCGGCGCGCGTCGGAAGCAAACCTCGGGCGCGATTTCGCTCTGCGGGTGCTGGCGCGGCTCGCTGCGCTGGACGAGGAATTCGCTCCCGCGACGGGCACGCCACACGAGATCCTGTTCCGTCGCGCGCAGCGTCTCGTCCTCGCGATCGAACGGCTGACTGTCGCGAATCTGCCACCGGCGCAACAAAACCTCCCGTCGAGCGGCCTTACCAGTCTGCGCGACAATTTGCGTTCGCCGGCCGCATTCGACCCGGAACGTTTCGCGAATCTCCTGACGGAATTCCGCATCAGCGTCGGTGATCCGGTGCCGTGATTTCGCCTACCGCGCGAGCAGGCATTCGCTACATTCCCGCCGACATGTCCGCTGAAGCCACCGAGAAGCCATACGGCCGCACCCACCCCTTCCCGTCGCACATCAAGCTGAATCGCCGCCTCAATCCAGGCTCCGACAAAGATACACGTCACCTCGAGCTTGATCTCGTCGGCTCCGGGCTCACCTACGAAGTCGGCGAGTCACTCGCCGTCCACGCGTCGAACGATCCGGCGTTGGTCGACGAAATCCTGCGAGCGATCGGCGCGACCGGCGATGAGTTGGTGCCGGCGGCGAGCAAGGGCAAGCCGCCGCTCCCGCTTCGCGATGCGCTTTCGCGAGAGTATCTGATCACACAGCCGACGCCGAAATTTCTCCGGGCAATCGTCGAGCGAGCCAATGCGGCGCCATTGCTTAAGGAGTTGCTCCACTCAGACCGCAAACACGATCTCGATCAATATTTGTGGGGAATGGAGGTGATCGATTTCCTGCTCCAGCATCATTCGATTCGCTTCACGCCGGAGGATTTCGTCGGACTGCTCTCAAAGCTGCAGCCGCGGCTCTATTCCATCTCCTCGAGCCTGAAAGCGTTTCCTGACGAGGTGCATCTGACAGTGGACGTCGTGCGCTACGAGAGTAACGGCCGGATCCGCAGCGGTGTCTGCTCCAGCTTCCTGGCCGAGCGCGCGAATGATCGCCCGGTGCCGGTCTTCATCAGCCCATCGAAGTTCCGCATGCCGGAAGACGGACGTGTGCCAATGATCATGGTCGGGCCCGGCACCGGCATCGCGCCATTCCGGGCTTTTCTCCAGGAGCGAAAGGCGCTCGGCGCCAAAGGGAAGTCGTGGCTCTTCTTCGGTTCTCAGAAGGAGCGCTGCGACTATTTCTACCGCGAGGAGTTCGACCAACTGCAGGCGGAGGGCTACCTCACGAAAATGAGCTGCGCCTTCTCACGCGATCAGGAACACAAGATCTACGTGCAACATCGCATGCTCGAAAACGCGGCCGAGCTTTGGAAGTGGATCGACGGCGAAGGAGCTCACTTCTTTGTTTGTGGCGATGCGAAGCGCATGGCGAAAGACGTAGACGCGGCGCTGAACAAAATCGTGCAAGAGCAAGGCGGCACGGACGCTGAGAAAGCGAGCGCGTACGTCGAGAAGATGAAAGCGGAGAAGCGCTACAAGCGTGACGTCTATTAGCGCGGCCGCACACTTGTTAGCCTAACAAGTCGTCATCCCGAGCGGAGTCGAGGGATCCCGTGGTGCACCGAAAAGCGCTGCATCGGGAGTAGAGATAGAGATTTACATCGCTGTCCGTTCCTGAGAGCATCGGCACCGCGTCAAGTCCGTCCGGCGTCTCCAACCAAGCACCTGGCCCTCTTCCCGCAGGGAAGTCCGCGACCGATGGTATCGCTCGCACAATGAAAGGTGCACATGCCGCTTTGCCCGTTTTGTATTCCCGCGCGGAATTTCCGGATGTTCTACCGCGAGCCGGCGCTCTCAGCATGTCCGGCAGAGCGCCGTCGCACGCCCGGAGAGTCGCGCAGCTGCTGGTCGTCGCGGTGCTGCTGGCGGGTAGCGGAGCTGCGCGCGCGTATGAAACAACTGCTCACCTCATCGCGCCGCGGCTTTGGCCGCCGCGCATCTGTTTTCACCTGCACCGCGCTGGCTATGATTGCGCTCGGCTCGCAGCTATCAGCGGCGGAAGCGGGCAAGACGCAGCATCTCGCGAACGCGGAGGCAGTGCCAGGAGGGACTGGCGGCTAATGATTGGGCCAGCATCCGAGCAGCCTCCGAGGCGCAGCGGCATGCGGCGGTGGCGGTGGAAGGTGGGCACCAGGCGCGCAATCCCGGCCAGCAGTGGCTGACCAGGTTCGATGGACGCGGTTTTGTGACGCAACCGGATGCGGGCGGCTGGCAGTGGGGATTGGAATTGGAAAGCTACGGGTTTGCGGGACAGGAAAAGAACGTCGGCGGCAACGCACAGGTAAAAACAGAAGGCCAGCGCGTGACCTACACGTGGGGCGAGAAGGTGCGCGAATGGTTTGTGAATGATCAGCGGGCTGGAGCATGGGTTCACGATCCAGGAGCGGCCGGGCAGTGCGGCCTCGGCGGCTCACCGGCTGGAGTTCAACCTGCGCGTGCGCGGGGATCTGCGTGCGGAAATCGCAGCGGAGGGAGAAGCGGTACGGTTTGTCGATGCGACAGGAGCGTCGGTCGTCAACTACGCCAGGCTCAAGGTGTGGGATGCGGACGGCCAGATCTTGCCCGCGCGGTTTGCCGCGCAGGCGGACCAATCGTTCCCTCACCAAGGCCGTGCAGTCCGCATTTCGGTGGACGACCGGGGGGCGCGCTACCCGATTACGGTGGACCCAGTTGCCCAGCAGGCCTATTTGAAAGCCTCCAACACCGATGTCGATGACTATTTCGGCATTACGGTGGCAGTTTCAGGCGATACGGTGGTGGTGGGGGCGAATCGGGAACGCAGCAATGCCACCGGAGTCAATGGCAACGGGAGCGACAACAGCGCCCTCTTTGCCGGGGCGGCCTACGTCTTTGTGCGCAGCGGCACCAGCTGGACGCAGCAGGCGTATCTGAAAGCCTCCAACACCGGTGCCGGCGACAATTTCGGCAGATCGGTGGCGGTCTCAGGCGATACGGTGGTGGTGGGGGCTGAGGGGGAAGACAGCAGCGCCACCGGAGTCAACGGCAACCAGAGCGACAATAGCGCCGGGGGTGCGGGGGGCGGCCTACGTCTTTGTGCGCAGCGGCACCACCTGGACGCAGCAGGCGTATCTGAAGGCCTCCAACACCGATGGCAGCAGCGACCAGTTCGGCTTTTCGGTGGCGGTCTCAGGCGATACGGTGGTGGTTGGGGCTTATCTGGAATCCAGCAATGCTACCGGAGTCAATGGCAACCAGAGCGACAACAGCGGCAGCCGTGCCGGGGCTGCCTACGTCTTTGTCGGTCCGGCTCCTGCACTTATAGCTAACATCTCCACCCGCATGCGCGTCGAGCGCGGGGATGATGTCCTGATCGGTGGAATCATCATCACCGGCACGCAGCCGAAGAAAGTGATCGTGCGCGCGCTTGGCCCCTCCACCGGGGTGCCCGGCGCGCTCGGCGATCCGACCTTGGAACTTCAATCAGGACGGCGAGCGCGTTGCCCTCAATGACAACTGGGAAGAGGCGCCCAACAAAGAGGAGATCATCGCCAGCACCGTCGCCCCGACCCATCCGCTCGAGTCTGCCTTCCTGAGCAGTCTCAGCGCCGGTTCCTATACGGCGGTCATCCGCGGCGTGAATGAGGGTGTCGGCATTGGCCTCGTCGAAGTCTATGATCTGGATCGCAGCGTTGACTCCCAACTGGCCAATATTTCCACCCGCGGTTTTGTGCAAAGAGGCGACGACGTCTTGATCGGGGGTCTCATCGTGGTGGGAGAAGGCTCTCGCAGACTGATCGTGCGCGCCCTTGGCCCCTCTCTCCGGCGGCAGGCAACCTGGCTGATCCGACCCTGCAGTTGTTCAACGGCAACGGCGACCCGATCGCTTTCAACGACAACTGGGCCACGGAGCAGGAAGCGGAAATCATCGCCACCACCATTCCGCCGCCCCACCCGCTGGAGTCCGCCATCGTGCGCACACTGCCGCCGGATGCCTATACCGCCATCGTCCGAGGCGTGAACGACCAGATCGGCATCGCGCTGGTGGAAGTTTACGCCTTGCCGTAGGCACGCCCGCACCCGCAAGATTGTCGTGGGCGGCGTCTTTAGCGGGATCGCCGGTATATTCCCGCAGCCGAATCGCGCTACTCAACGCCGACGGCACGATCGATGAGCGGTTCGACCCGACGTGCGTGGCCCGAATGGCGGCACCGGCATCGGCCTGGTGGCAGTCTACGCACTGGATTAGCGCGCTCCTGTCTTAACAGATCCGATGGTGCCGCGCGGGACCTCGGGAAGTGTTTGTTGATTGTCAGTTGCCCCTCACCTGGCGCTGCGCGTCCTCCTCTCCCTGAGGGAGAGGATTGAGGTGAGGGCGAATCTGCCGTGTAGGCTGACAATGCGCGAACACTACCAGCGGGCGAGCACATCAAGCAGCTTAAGAGCGAAAAGCGCTACAAGCGGGACGTTTCCAAGCCTTCTGCTGGTCGGCACGCCGTCACCACAAACGCGATGATCAGTAGAACTGCGGAAACTGCCGCAACCGATCCGCCGACCACGAGCGGCATCGGTCGATAGACGATCTCGAGTCGACCTGAGCGACCCGCAGGTATTTCGACGGTCGGGATCAATCCGCGATAGACTGTAACCGGTAGTTGCTCACCATCGAGTGAAGCTTTGTAGCCCGGAAAAAACGGGCGGGAAAACAGGAGGGCGATGGGGCCGGCAGAGTCGGTCGGACTCACGTCAGCGACGACACGGTGGCGCGAGTTTTCCACCACGTGGATCTCCGCGGAAGTGAAACCTTCGCCGCGCCGGGCGCGAACGTGCGGGCGCGGCGCGGCGCGATGATACACATAGCCGTCGCTCCACTTGTGCACGATCTGCCACTCGGCGGGAAGCGGTCCCGGCAGCTTGAAGTCGAAGTCCCACGCGACGATAATGCCGTCGATACCGAGCTCGGCGAGCAGACCATCGGGTCCACTCTCCGGCAGGACAATTTCTTCCACGCGGGCGGGGTTGATATTCCCGTGCGTGCCGAAGTCTAACAAACGCCCGATCCCCGCGGGCGATACGGGGCTGTAGCCGTTCACCAGATGCACTCCTGCAAACATCGACGTGCTCCCGGGCCGCACGGCGGCACCGAATGACCAGCCGGTTTGGTCGGTGCGGTAGAAGAGCGGCGGTGGTTGGTAGAGGCTTAGGTACAGCCGATCTCCACTGAGCGGCACCGGGCTGTTCAGATCATCCCGGATCGCGAACTTCGCCACCGCCGCGTGCGGATCCATTCGCGTGTAGGTGAGGAATAAGGTGCCGAGCACGACTGCATTTGGCAGCCACGCGCGGAAATTTCGCTGATGCGGCAGCATGGCTTCCAATACCCACCAGGTAGCGCCGATCGCGACGAATGTGAGCGCAAATTGTCGCGCTGCCGCCGAAGAGAGCTGACCCGTAAGCGCCATCACCAATGCCGTCGCGCCGGTGATCAACACCGTCCACGTGCCGAGGTTGTGCAGCCCCCAGCCCGGTCGGCGACTGATTGCGACGCGCCAATGTTGCAGCGCCTGTGCGGCGATGAGTGCAGAGATGAGGTGAAACAACGGCAGCCAGCGAAAGCTGAAACGGAACATGCCCGCGCCCGGCAGCATGCTCATCGCTAGCGCAACAGTGAGCAATCCAAGCTCCCATCCGCACGTTATAAAAAATCGCTTCCGCAAGATGAGCGCCGCCGCCACCAATACCACGGTCGGTACGAGGCCATTTGCGAGTTCGACCGCTGCGTGCAAGTCGAGCACTTCCTCGAAGCGGCGCCATTGCACCGTCCAGGAGGGGATTGCCAGGCCCGGCAGCGCGTCGAAAGGCACGAGCCACTGGCGGGGCAGAAGAACTTCACTCGCACGCCGCGATCCGCGCGAAGTCTCGATGAGCGACAGCCAGGCCGGTGCGGACAATCCGAGCCCGAGCAGCCATCCAGGCACAAGCGCGAGCGGCGCACGCCAGTCGCGCGACTCGATCAGGGCGCGCAACCCGAGCCAGGCTGTGACCACTCCGAGCATGAGAACTGTGTAGGGAAATCCGCCGGCGATCAGCAGGTAGACGAACGGCGCCGGCAGAAGAGCGCGCCACCGCGGACCGGTTCTGCGGATCGCGAATTCCAGTGCCCACCACGACCACGGCAGCCATGCAAATGCCCCCAACGCGCCGAACCAATCACTCGCACCCCAGCAGATGATCCAGCCATTCAACGCCGCCACGAGGCCGACGATCATCGCGGCCGCCGCTGGCAGATCGCGCCCACGCGCGAGCGCGTATCCGCCTGCCGCGAGGACAAACAGATGCGTGATCGAAAGTGCCGCTGCTTGTTGCTCGAAACTGAGCGCGAAGCTCCAGATCGCCACCACGGCCGCATTCACGAAAACCGAAAATGTGCCGTATTGAAATTCGCCCGCGAGATTGCCGCAGCCCCACGAGTACGGGCTCAGCAGCGGCAGCTCACCTTCGGACCAGCTCCGCGCCACGTCCGTGAACACGGGGAGAACCGAGAGCTGATAATCGTCGACCCAAAACATCCACGGCTTTCGCCACAGCAGGAGGAGGCAAAAGCCGGCTGCTAACCCGCCGGCGACGAGCGCGCCGAGGATATCATTGTAGGGCGTCTGTGTCAGACGCCATCTGTGCGTCCGCGCCGGCTCCTGGCGTTTCACAGAAACACCCTACAAGCTGGAGGCACCCGGCTTTTCACAGAACCCCTACAACACGACCGGCGTGCCTTCGGTCATCACGAGAACCTGCTTGTCGACGCCGTGTCCCCGCGCGCATGCCAGCAACCGCGTCGGCGGCTCGTCGAGCGGCTCGTAGCCCAGACGGAACGTGCCGTAATGCATCGGCACGAGCGTTTTTGCGCCGAGTTCCTTGAATGCTTGCACTGCTTGCTCGGGGTTCATGTGAACCTCGCGACCACTTGGCGGATCGTAGGCGCCGATCGGCAACAAGGCGACTTCGACGTCGTAACGCTTCCCGATTTCCTGAAAGCCATCGAAGTAGGCGGTGTCACCGCAATGGAAGACGGAACGCCCTTCGCACTCAATCAGGAAGCCACCGAAACCGCGGTGCGAATCGTGCAACAGCCGCGCGCCCCAGTGATGACAAGGCGTGAGTGAGACGCAGAGCGGGCCGAGTTCCACCCGCTGCCAGTGGTCGAGTTCATGCACGATGTTGAACCCGAGATCGTGCACGAGATTGCCCACGCCGACTGGCACGACGATCGGCTGATCGGCGGCGACTTTGCGGAGCGTGCGGCGATCGAGATGATCAAAATGCGCGTGCGTCACGAGGACGAAATCGATAGAAGGCAGATGGAAGAGATCGAAGCCCGGCTTCTTCAGCCGCTTCACCACCTTCAGCCACATCGACCAGTTCGGATCAATCAGGACATTGACTTCTTTCGTCTGGATCAGGAACGAGGCGTGGCCAATCCAGGTGATGCAAATCTGCCCGGCCTCCAGCTTTGGAAAGAGTGGCAAGCCGCCTTTGCCGGCGCGCTTCGTGAAGAGCGACGGGATGAGGACGCTGGTGAGAAAGTTGCGCTTGTGCCAATCCGCGCTTGGGCGCAGCCCAACCTTCGTCGACGTACTCGCACTGCCATTCTCCGTCCCCTGGATGACGTTCCTCCGGCTTTTCTTGGAAAAAGGAATCGGCACGGTCGGGCAAGCATATAAGGTCGCTAAGGTGAATCAAAACCTTTCGCGGTCATGACGGAGGGCGACGAAACCGCGGCGCAGAAGGCAGCACTGCGCGCAGTACAGCTGCGCAAACTCCGGATGATGACCGATGAGGATCGTGCCGAGCGATCGAGCTTGATCTGCCGGAGAATCCTCGCATCTGAGGCGTGGCAGAAAGCCGGCCGCGTGCTGCTTTTTTCGCCGATGCGCACCGAACCCGACATCAGCCCGCTGCAATCCGCGGCGGCAGAAGCGCGAAAGTCGGTGGCGGTGATCCCTGCCACCGCCCGCGATGAATCCGAACTGGCGCTGCCGTTCGCACCTGACTTCATACTGGTGCCCGGTCTCGCCTTCTCCCGCGGAGGCCATCGGCTTGGTCGAGGCGGCGGGTTTTACGACCGGCTCCTCGCTGGTCGAGCAAAGGACGCACTTAAGCTCGGTACCTGTTTTTCGCTGCAACTGGTCGACCCGATCCCCGCTGAAGCTCACGACGTCATCCTGGACGCGATCATCAGCGACTAACTAGCGCGCCGTTCGATGATGCTTCCCAGTGAATGGCCGCGACAGCCGTTCATCGGCATCGCCATCGCGGCGCTTGTTGGAATCTTCATCGCAGATCAGCTCCCGCAGGCTGGCCTCGGAGTTGGCTTGATGGCCGCGTCGGCGGCAATTGCTGTATGGCGCCGCAGCTCGAGCGCCACTTACGTCTTCGTCGCCGCGAGCTTCTTCGCCCTGCACAGCACGCGACAGACGTACTCCGCCGCCGTCGCCCTCGAACGTGAACTGGGCTTGCAGCCGCAGGCGATCACCGCCCGCGGCGTGGTGGTCACAGAGCCCAAGGTTTCCGAGCGCGGCACCTCTTCGTTCCTCTTGCGGCTCGCCTCCATTCAACAGGGAAACCGGAACATCATCTCCGACGCGACGCTCATCGCGCGCTGGCGCGGCGAAGTGCGTTTCGGCGACGAGCTGCAGCTCTTTGGCGTTATCCAGCCGACGCAGCGCCCGCGTAATCCAGGCGAGTTCGACATGCGAGAATACCTCGCGCGCCTCGATGTTCGGCAGTCGCTCCTCGCGCGCTACCCGGAGAGCGGCCGGATTTTGAGCCGCGGAAACGGCAGCTGGATCATGCATGCCGCGCACGCTTCTCGGCAGTGGATGCAAAGCGCCCTGGCGCGCGGTCTCGAGGACTCGCCGGATCTGCACGGATTGATCAGCGGAATGGTGCTCGGCGTCCGTGATGACACGCCGGATGAGATCGAGGAACAATTCCAGCAGACCGGGACGTTGCATCTGTTTGCCGTCTCCGGGCTAAACGTCGCAATCGTCGCACAACTACTTTGGACCCTCGCTGCCGTCGTGCGAGTCCCGCGTCGACCAGCCATCATTCTCACGATCTGCGGGCTCTTCTTCTACGCCGCGATCACCGGGCTGAACACCTCCAGCGTGCGTGCTGCGCTCATGGCTGCGGTTCTGCTGGCCGGCTACTTCGCGGGCCGGAAGGTGCTCGCAGGAAATAGCGTCGCGGCGGCCGCTGTGCTGGTCCTCGTTTACGACACGAACCAACTGTTTTCGATCGGCTTCCGCCTCTCGTTCGCGGTCGTGATCGCGATCATGCTCCTGGCGGATCCGTTTCTGCGTTTGCTGATGCGGTGGTGCCAACCAGACCCGTTCCTGCCGCGCAGTTTGATCGCGCCGCTGCAGCGTTCGTCGAACGCGGCGTGGGGCACGATCGCGCGCGGGGCTTCTGTTTCAATTGCCGCGTGGCTGGGATCGTTGCCGTTCATCCTGCCTTACTTTCACCTCCTCACGCCCATCGCTCTCATCGCGAACCTGATTGTCGTGCCGCTCGCGTTTTTCGTTTTGGCAGTCGGGTTGATGTCGTTACTCGTGACCCCTGCGCTGCCGTGGCTGGCGCTGGTGTTCAACAACGCTAACTGGGCACTGGCGTCAGCGATCCTCCTCGCGGTCGACCTCTTGTCGCGCGCACCGGCCGGTCATTTCTACGTCGAGGCACCCGGGTGGCAGCCTGGATTGCGCCTGGAACTCAACGCGCTCGATGCAGCCTCCGGCGCAGCCTTGCATGTCCGGGCGCGGCGGGATGATTGGCTCTGGGACACAGGAGGAGCACGTGACTACAAGCGAATCCTGCGGAGTTATCTCCGCTCGCGCGGCGTCAATTCGCTCGATGGGGTTGCGCTGACGCACGGTGATGCGGCGCACATCGGCGCGGCGATTGATGTCTTCCGTGCTTTCCGACCACGGGAATTCGTTGACACGGCGGCGCCTGATCGCTCGAGCGTGCATCGCATGGTCGTCACCAATCTCGACCTCCGTGGCCATGCACGGCAGCTTTGTGCCACGGGCGACGAATGGCGGCTGACCCCGGACGTGACGATCCGTGTTCTCTTCCCGCCGGCGGCCCACCGGTCGCGGGCCGCAGACGATCAGGCGCTTGTGACGCAGATCGTCGTCCATGACCGGTGGCGTGTGCTCCTCATGTCCGACAGCGGCGAAGCCACCGAACGTCTACTACTCTCGAGCGGTGCCGATTTGCAAAGCGACGTTGTCATCAAAGGCCAGCACCACTCAGGACAATCAGGCTCGGTGGACTTTTTTGAGCGGGTGCAGCCCAGCCTGGTGGTCACTTCCTCACCGGTGTTCCCGGAATACGAACGCGTAAAGGAAGAGTGGACGCAGATGGTTCGCTCGCGCGGGATCAAACTGATGCGGCAGGACGAGACGGGAGCCGTCACCTTGCGGTTCTTCCGCGATCGCTGGGAGGCGAGGCCTTATCTCACGTCAGAGATTTACGAAGCACGAGCCGATGAATCTCGTCACCCGCAGCCAGGAAACGCTTCTCGAAGGTGGTCTGCGGCAACACGTCGTCGCTCAAGCCGCTGATCGGATCGAGCTCCGGTAGGTCCCGCGCCAACCGCACGATTGTCTTGTAGTAATCAGCCTGATCGGTAGCGATGCGGAACCTCCCGCCGAGCGTCAATGCCTTCGCGACGCCTCGCAGAAACAGCGGCGTGACGACGCGGCGAGATTGATGCCGGCGCTTCGGCCAGGGATCAGGGAACAACAGATAAAACCCGTCCACCGATCCCGGCGGCAGAAGGTGCTGGACGAAAGCAGTGCTCTCGTAACGGACGACACGGGCATTCGTTAGGCGGTGCACGGAGATGGCCCGGCAGGCAGTACGCATGCGGCCGAGCAACAGTTCGACGCCGACAAAATCGCGCTCTGGATGTTGCTCCGCGCGCGCGATGAAGAACGAGCCATCGCCGCAGCCGAGATCAACCTCCACCGGCGCGACGCGCCCGAACAATTCGTGCCACGCAACGGGCTGCGCGTCGGCCGGCGGAATCCACTGCACCGCCGCCGCTGCCTCGGATAATGTTTTGCCGGCGCGCCGCATCGTCTCGATTTAGCACTATGCCCGGTGAGCGAAAGCAGAGCTTCACGTTCCGCTCGCATTTGCATCGCATTTGCATCCCGCGACTCGATGGTGACGTAACTTCCACGGCGATCGCTGCTGCGCGCCCGCTCCTGTACTATGTTCCGACCATTCTTCCTGATCCTCGCGGTCCTCGTTTCTGTTTCGTCGATCCTGCGTGCGCAGGAACCTGCGGGGTCCCCTACGAAAACCGCTGTCTTCGCCGGCGGCTGTTTTTGGTGCATGCAGTCGCCCTTTGATAAAGCCAAAGGGGTCGTCAAGACGGTGGTCGGCTACAGCGGCGGCAGCGAACCGAATCCCACCTACGAGCAGGTCGCCGCCAAGAAAACCGGCCACCGCGAAGCAGTCCAGGTCACCTATGATCCGGCGCAGATCTCCTACGCGCAGTTGGTCGACGTCTTCTGGCGCCAGATCAACCCCACGCAGGCCGACGGCCAGTTTGCGGACATCGGTCTGCCGTATCACGCCGCGATCTTCTACGCGAACGAGGAGGAGAAAAAGCTCGCCGAAGCGTCGAAGGAAGCGCTTGGAAAATCAGGCAAGTTCTCGAGGCCGATCGTGACCGAACTCCTGCCCGCCGCCCCCTTCTACGCGGCAGAGGATTACCACCAGAAGTACTACCAGAAGAACGCCGCCGATTACAAAGCGTACTACGTCGGCTCCGGTCGTGCCGGGTTCCTGCAGAAAACGTGGGGCACCGCGCCTAACGAGTGAGTGGAGAGCTCTGTTGAAGGGTCTCAGGTCGCTGCCGAAGCTTTGGCGGCGGCGCGCAAACCACGGACCCAATCGTGCAGTTCCGCAGCGGCATGAAGTTGATGATCCGCTCGGCCGGAATCCCCGCTTCGAGTGCAGCCGCAAGCCCGAGCTCAATGAACGCGAGTTGCCACGCATGATGCGAGTCGGTTCCGAGCGCGACCCGCGTGCCGGCATCGCGGGCCAGCTTCAGCAGGTCCACATTCAGATCCTGCCGATCGGGATAGCAATCAATCTCCACCGCTTTGTCCAGCCGCTGGGCTTCTGCAAACATGCGCGACCAGTCCGCGGTTAGCCCCGCGCGATAGTTATAAACGCGGCCGCGCGGATGGCCGAGAACGTGCAGCGTCGGGTTTCGCAGCGCGGCGAGATAGCGATCCGTCTGGTCCTCCTGCGACCGCAATGCCGAATGGAACGAGCCGAGCACCAGATCCAAAGCGTCTAAACTCGTCTGCTCCATGTCGCCTTCCCCTCGCGGATTGATTGTTGAGCTCGATGGAACGGAGAACGGTGATCCCGTCCGCCCGAAGCGTCTCGTTCGCCCGTGCAATCTCGGCCCCCTGCTCCGCCAGCTGAGCTTCGTCGATTCCTCCGGCAATCTTCAGCCCTTTCGAATGGTCGGTCAGCGCGACGTATTCATAACCCGCTTCCTTTCCTGCTTCCGCCATCTCCATCACCGTGCCGGAGCCATCGGTCCAGACCCGTGTGCATGTGAAGATCGCCCCGCAACCGCTGT
This sequence comes from Chthoniobacterales bacterium, assembly GCA_013694595.1. Taxonomy (GTDB): domain Bacteria; phylum Verrucomicrobiota; class Verrucomicrobiia; order Chthoniobacterales; family UBA10450; genus JACCTI01. The sequence goes on along the minus strand of JACDCC010000113.1, from coordinate 2,791 downwards.
TGCCATGACACGTCCCGGCTGAGAATCGAGCGTGCTTCCGCAAGCGTGAGAAATCCCTCGCGCCGTACGTCGTGTGTCTCGTCCCGGGCTGGCGGATTATCGATCCAGCCCCGCAGGTGTTCCGCCACGAACGGGCCGACGCCATGCAGCTCCGTGAGACTCCTGCCGGTGCTCAGCAGCTGGGCCGCTTCTTCCGGCCAGAGAAAGGCGCTGCGCGCCGCGCGTTTCAAAGCACGCTGACGTGTGGCCGAGGTCTCCGTGTCAGCTTGAAGCGCGAGGATCTCCGCCAGGTCGGCGTTTGAAAGCATGGACACATCAAAGCCGTGTCACATCAGCTGCTGAGCTTCAACCGCGAACCGTCTACTGCGCCGTACCGACTTGGTGTTTCGTTTGCCCAAAACGATGCTCGAAGCTCATGGACGAGCACTGCTATAAGGAATCCCGCAAGCTAGGAAGTCACTACTCTAAATCTAAAAGTCACGTTACGTTCCTTTAGCTTTTGCAGCGCGATCAGAAATGACCGCGCTTTTTTGCCTTGGAAACACGCACGCGAGTCTCGCGTCCCGCGGCGGAAATCAGAACGGCTTCAGCTCCGTGTTCTGCGGCTCCACGAACTCCGCCGAAGCTACCGTCAGCGTCTGCCCGAGATGCTTCGAGAGCTGCTCCGCCAGCACGCTGGCGATCGTGAGGGGATCTTTCGTGTAGCCCGGAATCGGGAAGCCCCCGCTGTTGCGATCGTACCCATAGACGACGCCATCAGTTTCCCACACACAATATGCATGGCCCGCAGAGTTGTCTTTGTAGCGCACGAGCAAAACCTTGGCCCAGAAATCGGGCTCGAGGGTGTGCTTCGCCTTTACGACGGCTACGTAGTTGCACGCAGAAACCACGCAACCGTTCAGCATCGCGAGGTCTTCCTCTGCCGTGGTCGACGGAACGTGCTGCGTGCCAATGATGAAGCAGGTAATACCGACGAAAACGGGGGCCAGCAGCTCGCGGACAAGAAAGAAATTCAGGAAGTTCATGGTGGGGTGCGTCGACGAAAATATGCGGTTATGGTTTTTATAGCATCGGCAATTCATTTTGGGAAGCGGGATTTTCGTACCGAAAATGCGGCTTCTACGTAACCAGCTGCGGACGTTGTACCGATTTACGGCCGCTCAAACCTCTGGAGTTGAAGACCGGGGCAGCCCGGTGTATGCTTTTCCCGTTAAAGAAGGGGGCGCACTGGTTTCGACTCGTTGTTTGAAAACGCAGGCGGCATGTCGAGGATGGTTCGTTGGCCTCGTTAAAATCCGGACCAAAAAAATAAATGCAGATCACCAAGATCTCGCTCTCGCGGCTTAATTGACTGCGATGTCCCGGGCTGGACGCCTGCTACGGCCCGGGACATGGACAGCAGGCTAATCGGACGGCGGAGTGACCGCGCCGGCCGGTGAAGGAATTTCGTGGTGGCTCGATGGACGGCGTGTGCCGGTGCAACGTCCGCCCATTTAAAAATAATCATCGGCTACACATGTAGAAGCTCGCGGAGAGAGCGATTAGGACAGGGGTTCGACTCCCCTCGCCTCCACCTTACTAAATTTCAATGCTTTACATCGACAACGCCGGGGATATGACAACCAAAGTAACAACAGATTGTCCTTTGTCGCGTGCATACGCCGGTGTCGCAGATGACTTTGCTGTGTCGTTCACAAAGTGCCGTAAACTCAGTCTGTTTCCAGCTAGTTCCGGCTTTTTCCGCTTGTATCCGGCTGCTGTAATCTGGCGATTCCGGTAAACGGCCGGCAGTTTGTCCGGCAGGTCAAGGAAGATATATTGAAGCACCGGGTTCCGTCGGAACAAGGCGATGAAAACGGTCCTGAATCGCTCTGAAATAGTAATCTTCGGCTTTAGAGCCACTGTGCAGAGGGATGAATCGAAAATCAGTGGCAACGACGACGAGGTAAGGCTTGCGTACGATCACTGGGGACGTCCAGTGTAGAAACAGCGCAATTTCCCGGCCGGTCACGCGCTTTTTCCAACTGCCTTGATATTCAGAGACGAATCTGACGAAGTTCTCTTCCCCTCTTTCCCGCAGTTCGGCTTCATCCGCGACTTCAAGGGGCAACGGGTAGAGTTTGGAAATCGTGATTGCGAGTAAGCCGTAAAGGCTCGATGCAACAGTGCCTCCCGAATATGTTCTTTTGAGCTGACGAAATCCCTTGGAAATTCTGCCATCTACTTTCCGCGCGCCAAGCAGTCGCTTGCACTCCGCCGCGATGCGTCCTTCACCCCAAGTTATACCGACATCACCAGGAGAAGTCAGATCAATTTTGAGCCCGCATCTTGCGGCAGCCGCCGCGAACCATAGATGAAAGCCGGTGTTCCTCGCTTTGGACTTCCCAGGCGCTTCGTCAGCGCGAAGCGGAGTACCCGAAATAAACTTTTGCAACAGGTCGGGAAGCTCGGAGTCCGTTCGGTCTTTGAGCCCCTCGTGGATCTCAATCAATTCAGTTGCCTCGGCGAGAGAGTTGATCAACGTCTGCCGGCCTACTAGTGCAGTGTTACGGATGAAAGTGAACACTTCATCGGATTCGGTTGGAGGTGTTGCGGTAGGTCCATTGGAAAGGGACGGCCGATTTGTTGTAATGCCTGATGTAACGCATGATTTTGCTGCGGAGATCGTTTTTAGAACTGAAGATGCCGCGCGAGATGATGTCGCGTTGGATCTTGGAGAACCAGATTTCCACTTGGTTGAGCCACGAGGAGTAAGTGGGCGTGTAGTGGATGCTCACGCGGGGGTTTGCTT
>JACDCC010000076.1 GCA_013694595.1 Chthoniobacterales bacterium | reverse complement strand
CGTTCTTCCAGCGCATGCTGTGGGGCACCTCGATCCGCGTGGGCGTAGTGAATGCGTTTGACCGCCAGCCACCGACTGTGCTCGGCGCGTTCAACGACAACTACGACACGTCGCTCTACTCGATCCGCAACCGTTACTACTACGTCGGCATCAACAAGAAGTTCTAAGACGAAGTAGAGTTTCAATCCGGAGAGGCAGCGGGTTCGCCCGCTGCCTCTTTTGTTTGGCGGGGATGCTTCCGACCTGGAGCGTTTTCTGCTGATACCCGGGGCCCCGTCACCTGTTCTGGGTAGCGCGCGCGTCTCGCGTGCTGGTTTTGGCGTCCCGCCAAAGCGGACTTTCCTGCGGCATGCCATTTGGGAAAAGCGAGAGATTGCCGCGCTGGCGGGATTCTCCAAGTGCGTCGCTGCGGGACGCAGCGACCAGCACGCCAGACGCGCGCGCTACCCAGAGGAGACGACGCTTCACGCGCTGCTCGCGCGCCGTCCGTTTCGCGGCTCGTGCCGTCGCGGGACAAATACGCTCCCCAAGCACTCGCGTGGCACCGAGAAACGGCGCCGGTCGTTCAGGGAGATTGTCTGCCGCCGTTCGCTTCTATCGCAGCATTCGCTCAACAGTCCCGTCCCCGCGTCAGGAAACGTCGTCCGGGGAGGCTTCCAGCAACACCGTCGGCGGGTTGTTTTAGGCGTCACCATGGCGCGCGCCCGCTCCGCCAGCCGGAGATGGTGCGAACAGCCAGATCTTCGAATGGGTGCACCGGATGGTCTGCGGCGATCTCCACCCGCTCACTTTTGAGGGCGCGAGTCTGCAGGAAGTACGCGGTTTCCATGCCATACGCCTGCAGGTAGGGCGCGGCGCGCCATCCTTCCGGTCCGTCGCCGGCGCGTGGCAGCCGCGGGGCCGGCTGTGGCGGATTGGCGAACGGGAAATGCCCGACGAGCCAAATTGTGCCGCCGCTGCGCAGGGTGTTCTCCATCCGCGCGACGGCGGGCTGCATCGCTGCCTCGTTCATCATCTGCTCCTTTAGGAGGTCAAGGCGCTGAAGCTTGTAATCGTCTAGCGGTGGCAACGTCATCAACTCCCCTGGTCCCGTGTAATAACGAGCCAGACTGACGGCGCAAAACCAGGGATGGATTACGACGAGGTCACCGGCCGTGACGGATTGATTAAGCCTCTGGGCGATGAGATCCACGTTCGTGGCACGCGTTTGCACGCTCCGGAGCGCGACCGGGAAGACGCAGACCGCTGCGACCAGGGCCGCCAGCGGGCGGAGGAGCCGGGCGGGGCTGTTCTTTGTCGCGCGAGCGATCAGGGCGTCGATTGCGACCGCCGCGACGGCCATCCACAGCAGATAATACCATTCTTCGGTGGGAAACTTCGTGGTGGTGAGAAACAGGTAGTAGCCAAGGGTAGTCGCAGCGGCGATCCCAAGCAGGAATCCCGCAAGCTCGGCTGGGGCTCGTCCTTTGTCGGCTCGGCGAATCATCAGACACATCAACCCAGCCAGGCCGGCGCTGACGAGCAGAGCGGCCCATAACCAGGGCATCCATGCGCCGGCAGCAGCGAGTGCCCGATTGAGCACGGTCCAAATGCGGTCGAAATCGATGGCGACGTGGGTCGTTACGTTCCAGGCGCTGGCGCGCCTGATGACTCCGACGTACGGAAGAAGAGAGAGAGCGGGGATGGCGCCAGCCAGGAAAACCGCGATCGCGAGATGCCAGTTGCGCCTTGCCGCGGCCACAGAGATCCCGGCCAGGCAGATTGCGGCGACCACGATGGCATCTTGATAGAGGGCATGCACCGCCAGGAGATTCAGGACGGCCGCCGTCAGCCAGCGTCTCCGCGAGCCAAGGGCAAGCAGTTGCCACATCGCGGCGATCGCCAAAACGATCAGAAGCACGCCCAATCCATACGCGCGAAGCGATCCACCCCACCGCAGGCAGACGGGACTTAGCCCAACCAGAAGCAACGAAAGGAGCGGCGGGCCTGCGGTCAGGCAGCGCGAATTCCACCAGAGAGACGCGAGGATTCCGAGACTGATCAGAAGCCCCAGGATTCGGAGCTCGTTATCCGCCCCCCCGAGACCGAGAGCGCTCCAGGTGCGGATGATCGCAGTGAGCAGAAGCGGGAATGATTCATGTTCGAGATTTGCCGCGATCACCGCCCACGATGAAGACTGCGCCAGATTGACGGCAGCGGCTTCGTCGCGCCACAATCCGCCGGCATGGAGCATGTTGACGACCTGAAGAACAATGGCGCCAAGCGTCAACCCGAAGGCGATACACCAGTCCAGGCGAGTCGCCCACGCTCGGAAGGACTCGGAAACGTTCGGCAAAGTCATGGCTTAATGCTGTTTGCGGTCGGCCCTCAGACGGATGCAGTCACGAAGTTGACGAACGGACAGCACACAAGGATCGGTCGACAGGCATGAGAGAATGAGTGGCAGAGCAAAAAAGAAGCGCCGGATGGAGCGCAAGGCAATCGCGGGATCGTCCCTGACGAGTGCGGCAGAACAGCAGGCTGCAGAGACGATACCAGCGCCCGCAGCGCTCGGAGCTATTTCCAGCCGCGGTCCCGATTGGCGCTCCTGGTTGCTTGCCGCGTTGCTCGTCACCATGACGGTCCTCGCCTATCAGCAGGTCTGGCACGCGGGCTACATCTGGGATGACGACAAATACGTGACGGAGAATCCATTGCTGAGCGCGCCCGACGGGCTGCAACGCATTTGGTTTTCACGTGACTCACCGTCGCAATATTTTCCGCTCGTTTATACAACCTTCCGCCTCGAGCACGGCATCTGGGGGTTGAATCCTGCAGGGTACCATTGGGTGAACGTGCTGCTGCACGCCGGGAACGCGCTCCTCGTCTGGCGCCTCCTTCGTCGGCTGGCAGTGCCGGGAGCGTGGTTGGCGGCGGCGCTCTTTGCATTGCACCCCGTCAACGTCGAATCGGTCGCCTGGATCACGGAGCGGAAGAATGTGCTGATGGGTCTCTTCTTTCTCCTGACCCTGCTGGCGTTCCTTCGCTTCGACGAGGAGAAATCCCGGAGGAGGTGGTGTTACTATGCTGGTGCGCTGCTTCTCTACGCGCTTGCTCTTTTCAGTAAAACCACTGCGTGCACGATGCCCGCAGCGTTGCTCCTGATGCTGTGGTGCAAGAGGATCCCGATCACCGCCGGTCGCGTCGCATCTGTGGCGCCATTTGTGATCCTGGGGCTCGGAATGGGGCTCCTCACCGTCTGGTGGGAACGGAACATCCAAGGCACCCAGGGGGAGCTATTCGCAATGGGCATCACCGAGCGTCTGCTCGTAGCGAGCCGTGCCATCTGGTTCTATCTGAGCAAGCTGCTCTGGCCGGCAGAGCTCGCGTTTTCCTACCCGCGCTGGGAGATCTCTGCGTCCGATCCACGCGATTATGTTCCGTTGCTGCTGCTGTTTGGCGCTGCTGCTGCGGTCTATCTGGCGCGGCGTTTCGTCGGTCGCGGCCTGGAGACCGCAGCGATATACTTCGTCGCGATGCTGAGCCCGATGCTGGGCTTCATCATGCTTTACACGTTCCGCTACACGTTTGTGGCGGATCATTATCAATATCTCGCCACCGTTGGTCCCTTCGCGGTCGCCGCCGCGCTCGCCACGGCGGCCGCGGTTCGCACCAGCCGCCGGTACGCGCTCGCCACCAGGGTTTTCGTCGCCGCGGCGCTGCTCGGTCCGCTGGGGTTCCGGACGTGGCAACAATGTGCGATCTATCACGACGAGGAGACGCTCTGGCGCGCGACGATCGCGGTGAACCCATCGAGTTGGATGGCCCGCAACAATCTCGGGATTGTAGAGCTGCGCCGGGGCGCGATCGACGAGGCCATCGCACAATTCACGGCAGCACTCGAGATCGATCCAGCCTACGCCGAAGCGCACTACAATCTCGGAAATGCCTTCGTCCGGAAAGGCACAGTGGACCAGGCGATCGTCCACTATCAGAAAGCGCTCGCCTTGAATCCAAAGATCGCGGGGGCGCATTTGAACCTCGGGCGAATTCTCATGCGAGGAGGGCGGGTGTCTGAGGCGATTCTGCATCTCCGAAACGCCGTCGTCGTGGCTCCACAGGAGGCGGCTGCGCACGAAGCTTTGGGCTCGGCGTTGGCGGGAAGCAACCGTCCCGCCGAGGCGCTGGAGCACCTCACCACTGCGGCGACATTGGCCCCTTCCTCCGTCGTCGTTCAAAACAACCTGGGGAACACACTCTTGGATCTCGGGCGCGCCGGGGAAGCCGTTGCTTTGTTCCAGAAGGCGTTGCAGCTCGAACCCGGCAATGCGGAGGCGAATTACAATCTGGCGAACGGGTTGGTTGCTCTCGGCAGACCAGAGGAGGCACTTCGCCACTATCGTCGCGCAGTGGAACTGCGGCCGACCTACGGTGCCGCCCGGAATAACCACGCCAACACGCTGGTCCAACTCGGCAGGATCGAGGAAGCGATTGTTGAATACCAGGGTGCATTGGCTGTCAGGCCGGACTCCTCGACCACGCACAAGAATCTCGGCCTCGCGTTGCAACGCGCGGGCAGAGTCGATGAAGCGATCACTCACCTGCAGAAAGCGCGGGAGTTGGAGAGCCAGACGGCACGTTGAGGAACAACGCTGTTTCGCATTCTGCGAGGGAGCGTCGGGACACCGGAAGGATGTAGAGCAATCAAGTATTGGAGGTGCATCGTGCTTCACGCGGACGGAGTTCTCGCCGTTTTGCCGGCTAATCGAAGCCCGCTGCTACAAAATGGAGCAACCACCGCACGGCACCAGCGCGGGCCCGACGCGCTCAGGCTTGCGGTCGCTGGCTTCCAGTTCCTGGAGCCGCGCTGCGGAGGAGACTTTCCTCGCCAGAGTTGGCACAAACGATGCTTTAAAAGCTATTGTAATTATGATCTTTGTAAGCATTCAGCCTTTCGCCGTAAAGAAGATGTTCGCACTCGGAGCAACCCTCCTCTGTCTCTCGACAGCCTCCTGCTTCGCAGACGCGATGTTCCTTTCAATTGACCAGCCAGCGCGCACAAAGAGGACGCTCGTCAGCATCCCGTCGGTCGACCGCTCCGAGGCCGCTCTGCTACGACGCGCCTCGCACCGCGACGCGAGCGTTTTGGATCAGCGAGTACAGGCACCGGGAGCCACTGCCCTCCGGTTAGCCTAGGTATGTCTGCTCGGGGAATGTGATCCAGCTGAGCTGAAAAAAGGCTCAAGAAAGGGCGGCCGGAGCCGAGTGTCACTGCGATAGACACGGTAAAGTTTCGACTCAGGACCGGTGGGCTGGTGAGTGGTTCCCGCCCAGAGCGTTAAAAGTTCCTTGAAGGTTGAACTTTTTCGTTGCAAAACTCAAGGGAAAGTTCTAATCTCATTTTTGTGGATATGGAGATTATGAAGACCTTCACCTCTCGTACCGCGCTGTGCACTCTCTGCTCCCTTGCTCTTGGCACTCTGCCGGATGCTTCTGCGGCCGAGTTGGTGCTTCACAAAGTTCCCGCTCTCACCGTCGAGCAGGCGCCCGCCTATCCTGAAAACCTCGCGCGCCGCCATCTCGGCGCACAGGTCGAAGCGGCATCGGCGTCGGTCGACAAAACCGCTGCCGCCGCGCTCTTGAGCGGCGATCCAACGGTTCGCTACCCCCTCGCCGCGGGCTCGAGCACGCTGACGATCGCGCTGCCGAAAATCGAGAATGTCGACAGCCTCTCGTTCGCGAATAGCGGCGCGAAAGGAACTGTCACTATCGCAACCTCGAACGCGAAACTTCCCGCGGATAGCCCGCAGTGGCAGAAGGCAGGCGAGCAGGAGCTTTCGTCCGCCGCCGTGAAGGCGAAAATCGGGCCGAGCGAAGCGAAATACGTGCGGTTGACATTCAATGTGTCGGAGCCGGGCGAGATCGCTGGATTCGGCCTCTATGCGACGGCGGCTGTTTCGGACTTCACGAAGCCACGCGTCGCAGCTAACAATGACGACTCCGTATCCCTCGGCCTAATCTCGTATAACCGCGCCGACATGCATTCCAAGGCTCGCGCCCTCTATGTCAGCTCGGGGAGCGACGTCAAGCAGGCTAACAACATGATCGACGAGCAGACGGAGACGACCTACAGCTTCGCCGCTGAAGATGGTTCGCCGACCACGGTGATCGACTTCGGAACCGCCTCGACCGTGCGTCGGCTCTCCGCAGTCTACGCTCCTCGCGCCGGCAAGATGGAATTCTACCTCTTGAAATCTCTGCCACAGCAGATCGCTGGTGCAACAGCACCTGAGACGGTGACGCTCGACGACGCGACATTCGCCACGATGACCCCGGTCGGGTCTGCGACGGACGACGGCTCCGCGGGTCGCGCTTCGGTTGACTTCCCTGAGACGTCTGGCCGCTACGTGATGGTCCGCTGGGTCCCGGCACAGCAGGGTGGTTCGTTTACCCTCGCCGAGATCGCCGCGATCGGTTCCACACCGAACAGTCAACTGCTCGCGGCGAACACGAGCGGCCCTGACGCGACCGATGAAGACGAACAGGCGGAGTCCCGCAGCTACGACGGCAAAACCGTGATGGACGGCAAAACCGTGATGGACGGTAAGACGATGATCGACGCGAAGGATATGCCGGGTGAAGGGGCACCGCAGTCGCCGGGCGAAGGCCCGCCTCCGAGCCTGCCGCAGCCACCACCATTCACGTTCGTGCCGGTCCTGGTTCCGACCAGCCCGTAACCGAGCGAGAGATAATTCTGAAACCCGTCTGTCGGCAAGCGCTGGCAGACGGGTTTCTGCTTTTCATCAGGATTGCCGCGCCGGTGCGCTCCCACTCGCCTGCCGCGGGATTGGTTTAAAGATTGTCGCGGATGATCTCGAAGAGAGCGGTACTTTCCAGCGTCCCGTGAAGTGCTTCCGCGCCGCGACCTTCTCCGAAAGCCACGGTGTCAGCGGCAACGTGCAGAGCTGACTCGGTCCGAAGTGCGGCGGGTTCCTCGAGCGCTCCGTCGCTCGTGGAGGATGACGGCGGAGTTGCCGGATCCCCGGCCGCGTCCGGTTTGGGTCGCAAGCGCGGTGGCCCATTCGGACCAGTTGCCCACGTCAACCACGGATCTCCAGTCGAGTTCAAGCCCAGCACCGCGATCCCGCTATCCGCCCGGTAAGGAAAGCCGTTCAGGGACAATCCACCCACGGAGACATCGCCGCAGACGAAGACGCTTGAGTTCCTGCCGGCGTACCGCAGCGCTACCGAGACGGCCCGATCCAGCTCGATCGTTTCGAGGAGCGTCTGTTCGGCGCGATTTTCCTGGGCGGCTTTCCGCATCAGACCGGCATCGACGACCAGCAGGTAACCACCCCGGTTAAATTGCAGTAATTCGATCCCGCGTCGGACCATATCAGCCAAACTGGGCTGCTCCGCTCGCGCTTCGCTTTCTCCGGCGAAGCCAAGCTCAGCCGTATTGAACACGCCGAACAAGCGTGGCCGCCGCCACCGCGGGATCGCTTCCAATTCGGCCCGGGTTCGCGCCAGATCGTAACCGCCGCGGCGCACATCGAGGAGAAGATCGCGATCGTCTGTGCGGCGCCCGCCTTTGCTAACCGGGAGGAAATCTGCTGATCCTCCTCCGAGGACCACGTCTATTTTCGAGATCTCCACCAGCTCTCGCGCCAGCTCCTGGCCAGCAGCGGGCTCGGCTGTATGAGCGTAGAACGCTGCCGCCGTCGGGCCGGTGAGACTCACATTGGTGACCAAGCCGGTCGCGCGGCCGCGGGCGCGCGCAAGTTGCAGCAGATTCGACAGCTTCTCGCCGTTGGGTCCGAGGCCGGACGAACCGTTGTTCACCTTTACACCGGTGGCGAGGGCACTGGCTGCCGCTGCCTCGTCCGGTGTGGCGAAGTCGTTCGAATAGTTTTTGAGCAGAGCGCTGTAGCTGAGCGAATCCAGCGCGAGCGGCGTGTCTGCGCCTCCGGCGTAAATGCGCGTCGCGGCGAGCGTATTTGGATTTAGCCCGCCGCCGATGAACAGAACGATTGCGAACGGTTTCTGCACCACCCAATTCCGGAAGTAGAAGATGCCGAAGGCGGCGAAGAGAAAGAGACAGAAAAGCGCCAGCAACTGATTGCGCCATTTCACGAGAGCGATGTAGAAGGGGCTGCTCTGCGATGTCAACGAAAGAACCGGCTTGTGCCTGTGGGTGGGCACCGGCAGAGTCGCCGCCATGGCGAGGCCGGTCGTGCTGATCGTTCGGGACGGGTGGGGGATCAATCCCGGCGGCAGAGAAGAGCGGGAAGCGAACGGCGATGCGACGCTGCTCGCGCGGACGCCGTTCCATGATCAGCTCTACGTGAATTATCCCCGCGGCACCTTGAGCGCGAGCGGGCTCGATGTCGGCCTGCCGCACGGGCAGATGGGCAACTCCGAGGTCGGGCACCTCAATCTCGGCGCGGGGCGTGTCGTTTATCAGGATCTCACCCGCATCAACAAAGCCGTCGCCGAGGGTAAGCTGCGGGGCAACGCCGTCCTCGCGGAAGCATTCGCACGGGCCGGAACGGAAGGAGGGCGGCTTCACTTTCTCGGCCTGGTGTCGAACGGCGGGGTCCACAGCCATCAGGAACACCTGATCGCCCTCGCGACCGCAGCTGCCGATGCGGGCGTTCGCGACATTCTCGTGCATGCGGTTACCGACGGCCGCGACGCATCTCCGACGGGGGGCGCGGAATTCATGGGCGAGATCGAGCGCGGCCTGCGGGCAAGCGGCGCCAAAATCGCGACCGTGATCGGCCGCTACTACGCGATGGATCGCGACCAGCGATGGGAGCGAACGAAGCTCGCGTGGGACGCCATCGTCCTGGGACGCGGCGAAAAGACCGAAGAGGAGCCGAGCTCAGCCATCCACAGGCGGTATCGACTCGGCGACACGGACGAGTTCCTAAAGCCGCTGGTGTTTTCCCATTTCGAGCAACAGCGTGTTCGCGACGGCGACGTGATTTTGTTCTTTAACTTTCGCGCCGATCGCGCCCGTCAGGTTTCGCAGGCGTTCCTGCAACCGGCGTTCGATGCTTTCGCACGCGAAGCGACGCCGCGTGTCCACTACGTCACGCTGACCGAGTATGACAAAACGTATGGCTGCCCTGCCGTCTTCGCGGCTCGATCGCTGGAGAATATTCTCGGCGAAGTCGTCGCGGCGGCCGGTTTGAAGCAACTGCGCATCGCTGAAACGGAGAAGTATCCACACGTTACCTATTTCTTTAATGGCGGGGTGGAGCATCAGTTTCCGGGCGAAGACCGGGTCATCGTGCCCTCTCCGAAAGAGGTGGCGACATATGATCAAAAACCGGAGATGAGCGCGCCGGAAGTTACCCGCCGAGTTGTCGAGGCGCTGCCGCATTATGACCTCGTGATCCTGAATTTCGCGAATCCGGACATGGTGGGCCATACCGGCGTCGTGGAGGCCGGAGTTCGCGCCGTGGAGGTAATCGACAACTGCGTCCAACAGGTGGTCGCAGAAACGCTCGCTGCCGGCGGCAAATGCCTCATCACCGCTGACCACGGGAACTGCGAGCAGATGCGGAACGCGGACGGCTCACCTAACACCGCTCACACGACGAATCTCGTGCACTTCATCTATGTCGCTGACGACGCTGCGAAGTTCCAGGTGAACGATGGAATCCTCGCCGATGTCGCGCCCACTTTGCTGTCGCTCCTGGGCCTTCCGCAGCCCGCGGAGATGACGGGCCGCAGCCTTCTCGCGCCTGTGGCAGCCGGCGAGAGCGCTTAGCAGCGCCTGCGTTCCTCCTGGATGGCGTCGAAGGTGATCTCGAGCTGCCGGTTCAGGTGTCGGGTGCCGGCGATCGCAATCCGTTGCAAAAGGCGGAGGCCGGTTTCCGGCGCGGTGTCGTGCCAGGCCGGCTTCCGGCGCAGGGAAAGCCCACCCTCGTGCGCGGCGAGCGCGCCCCACCCCAGCGGCACTTCCGCCTCGCGGTACAACTCGTTAGGCAGAACGAGAAAAAACAGGTTGGCACAACGGTAGCGCGTCAAGCACTCAAACTTCGTGCCGTCTTCTATTCGGTTTTGCAGCGCGGCGATTTCCCGGAGCACGCGCGTGTAGGAGCGATGCTGGATCGCGTCGAAGTGGTGCGAGTCGAACTCCGGAAAGAGCGATTCACCGCCGCGTAGCGTGGGATAATGCACGCGCAGATGCCTCTCCAGCACCTCGCGCCTCCTCTGCACCGCTGCCAGCCGCTTGTGCGTCGCGGAGCTGCAACAATTGTCGCGCCGCAGATCGGACATCACCTGCTTGCACTCGAAGATTGCGGTGACACCCGCAGCGTTCCCACGCGCGCGATACCCTGCCACGTCTGCGCGATAACGGCACTTCGGGAGCGTCACTTCGACGGCACAGGCGGAGTAGCCTTGCGCCTGCGCCCACAACACGGCGAGGCGTTTCAACTCGCGGTGCGCCGCTGTTTCGCTCCTGCTGGCGCCTACTCGCGTGTCCATTGCGCGAGTTCCTTCGCCCAGTAGGTCACGATCAGATCAGCGCCCGCGCGCTTCAGGGAGGTCATGATCTCGAGCACGGCCGCGCGTTCCTCGACATATCCCTTCTCCGCACCCGCCTTCACCATCGCAAATTCTCCACTGACGTGATAGACCGCGGTCGGTTTTCCGAAGCGGTCCCGCACGCGCCATAGAATGTCGAGGTAAGGCAGCGCAGGTTTCACCATCAGGATGTCGGCCCCTTCCTGCACGTCGAGCTCCGCTTCACGTAACGCCTCCTCTGCATTGGCCGCATCCATCTGGTAGGAGCGGCGGTCGCCGAACTGCGGAGGACTTTCCGCGGCTTCACGAAACGGTCCGTAGAACACGGAAGCGAATTTAACCGCGTAGCTCATGATACCGGTTTGCTCGAAGCCGTGCGCGTCGAGTTGCTCGCGGATCGCGCCGATTCGTCCGTCCATCATGTCGCTGGGCGCCACCAGATCAGCTCCGGCGGCCGCGTGTGAGACTGCCGTTTTGGCCAGCAGCGCTACCGATTCGTCGTTCAACACGTGGAAGTGCTCGCCGTCACGCCGCGTTACGCCGCAGTGGCCGTGGCTCATGTATTCGCACAGGCAGACGTCAGTAATCACCACCAACTCGGGACACGCTGCTTTGATCGCACGCACCGCCTGCTGAACGATCCCCTCGACGGCGAACGCGCCGCTGGCCTCTTCATCCTTGTGCGCCGGAATCCCGAACAGCAACACAGCCTGCAATCCGAGCGCACAAGCTTGTCGTGCCTCCTCGACCGCGTCGTTCAGCGAGAGCTGATAAACGCCTGGCATGCTTTGGATCTCCCGGCGCTCCTGCAGCTTCTCGCTGACGAACAGCGGCAGGATGAAATCGTGCGGCGTGAGTCTCGTCTCGCGCACCAGGTTGCGGAGCCCGGCAGAACGGCGGAGTCGCCGCGGGCGATGGACGAGATTCCTCACGCGCCGAGGCTACGCGCAGCACGTGAGCGTCGCAAGCACGCCCACCCATGCCGGGTTCCGAAGCTTGACGCCGCCGAACCCGCCATGTAGCCGCTCGGAGGGGCAGCTGTCTGTCCTCACCATGGCCGCCGCCTCTCAACGCAAGAGCGATTACCTGCTGATCGACATCAGCAACTCTTTCACGAAGCTCGCATTCTCAAGTCAGCACCGCGTCGCTCGTCCCTCGCGGCTCCGGACGCAGGGAGTGACGATTGCTGCGATCAAGCGGCTGCTCGCGAAGCGGAGCGTTCGCGCGGTCGTGGTCTCGTCTGTCGTGCCGGCGAAGAACGGCGCCATCACCAAAGCGGCCGGCGCTGTCCGCGTCGTATTCGTTGGCGCAAAAACGGATCTTGGCGTCGGGATTGATTATCCGACGCCTGCATCCATCGGCGCCGATCGCCTGGCGAATGCAGTGGCGGTTGCGCAGCTGTACGGGCACCCCGCGATCGTAGTTGATTTCGGCACCGCCGTGACCTTCGACGTCGTGTCACAAGGTGGCGATTACGTCGGCGGGGTCATCGCGCCGGGGCTGGAATCGATGACGAACTTTCTCTACCAGCGCACGGCCCTCCTGCCGAAGCTGAACTTGCGCGAGCCTCGCAGTGCCATCGGCAAAACGACGCGCGACGCAATGATGTCCGGCGCGATCTATGGCTACCGCGGATTGGTGCGCGAAATCATCGCTCGGATCCGCGCCGAGTCTTTCCCGCGCCAGAAAGTGCGCGTCATCGCGACCGGCGGCTACGCGCAACTCATCGCGCGACGGCTCCCGGAGATCGAGACGGTTCATCCAAGTCTCACCTTGGAGGGCCTGCGCCTGATCGCGAACCTCAACGTGTGACGCAGAGCGCCCCCGTAGACGGAATCGCTTCACGCGGGCCGGCAAAAAATGGTTGTCATGAGAGACAGCGAAAGGTTCTATCCATGCAGCCATGAAGATTCGGAAATACGCCACCATTGCACTCCTGGTCCTCACTTCCTTCGCGGCCAATGGCGTCGCACCTTCCAAGACTGAGCTGGAGGGAATGTATGACAAGGCGTTCCGGGAATTCGACGCCAACAACTATGCGCAGGCGCTGAAGGATCTCGACGTCATCGACGCACGCCAGCCCGAGCTGGCGGAGTCGCAAAACCTGCGCGGCGTCATTCTGATGCGGCAGCAGGATTATCAGAACGCCGAGACCGCGTTGCGCAAAGCACTGGCGGCCGATCCGAAATTCTGGAACGCCCGCTTCAACCTCGCGGAGATTCCGTTCCTCCAGAAGAACTGGGCCGAAGCGCGCAAGCGTTTTCAGGAATTGCTGAACGGCAACGCCTCCGAGCTGCAAGGCGAAGCGACACAGCTCATCCAGTATAAGATTCTGCTCACCTACCTCCTGGAAGGTAAGGAAAACATGGTCGATTCGATGCTCGCGAAATTTGAGCTCGCGCCCGACACGCCGGCCGTCCATTACACGAATGCGGCGATCGCGCTAAACAAGAAAGAGGAGAAGGAGGCCAAAGACTGGCTAACGAATGCTGAGAAAAGCTTTTCGCCGCAGCTCAACAAACTTTTCGCTGAATCTCTCTACACCATTGGCTGGCTCGAGAAGCCGGTCGGTCAGACACGCGCTGCGATCGAGTTGAACTCGGCGGCTGATCGCGCTGCGAAGACGAAGGAATTCGCGGACGCGAAGTTCGAAGAGGCCGAGCAGGCATTCCAGCAGCGCGATTTTACCGCGGCGCGCAAGCTCGTCGACGAAGCAAAGATCTATTCGCCGGCGCTGAATGGCGGCTTTTCGGAATCGTTCTTTGATCTCGGCTGGTTGCAGAGCCCCGCCATGGCGGCCTCGCCCGCTCCGATGGTGGCTGAAGCGTCCCAGCCGGAGAGTGCGCCCGCGATCGAGCCAACGCCCATCCCGGCCATCACGCTGGCGCAGACGGACAAAGCTCGCCCCACCGATCCGCTCTCGATCGCCGGCAATTCCGCCGTGTCTGGCATGGAAGCCATGACCTCGACGGCTGAGCAATCGCCCCCGGCGTCAACGGCCGCGGTCACCACGCCTGACAACGCCTTGCCGACCGCCGCCCTCTCCCCAAGCGTGGAGACACCGGTGGCCTCCACCGCGTTGACCGCTGCTGCGCGTCCGGTGATCGCCAGCGCGCCGGAGCCTGAGCAGACGAACGAGGTCGCTGCGACGGCAGACGCGCCTGCAGTCGGGGCAGCCGCCTCGACGCCGGCGACGGTGCTCGCGCCGGCCCAAGTCCGTGAATGGTCGAAGCCGACCATGATGGAAACGCTCGATCGCTTCGGCGATCGGAACACGCTTTTAGTCGGCAGCCTTTTGGCCGGCATTCTGCTGCTAGCATGGGTTGTGATTCCAGAAATTCGCCGCCGCTTTGTGAACGCCGCCGCTACCCCACGGATGTCCCCAGCCACTGTGACAGGCTTTAACGGTCCGGAAGCGTCCGCACCGATCGAGGAGTTCGTCTCTCCGACGCGTTTGATGGGCGGTCCGCCGCAGGTGTCGCTGCAGCTGAGAGCCTCCGAGCCGCCAATCGGTAATGGCGCCATTGCGCCAACGGCAGAGCCAGCACCGGTCGAGAACCGTGTTCAGCCGGCACCGGTGATCGTGCCTGAACCTGTGGTGGAGGACGAAGGCATGGGCGAACCGGTTGCGCTCCAGGAGAACGGGACCTCGTTCGCCGCTGCGATCATCGAAGCCCCATCAGCCCAAGCTGAGGAGTTCGTCGGCGAACCTGTCGCGACGGCGGATTCGTTTGTCGCGGAGCCACCAGCGGCGCAATTTGAAGCGCCAATGGCCCCATTTGTGGAAGCGCCAGCCGCGCCAGAATTGGAAACGGAAACGGAAACGGCACCGGCGCATTTCGAGGATATCGTCGGCGCGCCGGCGATGACCGACTCGCCTGTGGCTGCCGATCACGTCGAAGCGCCGTTCGCCCCTCAGTCAGAGCCCGCGGCAGAATTCGTGGCGGAAAGCGTCGCGCCGGAGATGCAGGTGGATTTCGCTCCAGCCGCATTCCAGCAGCCGGAGCCGATTGACGAGCAGCCGGTGGTGGAGGAGCCCGTGTTCGAGCAGCCGATTGCCCAAGAAGAGGCGGTCCTACCCGCGGAAGCGCCGGCCACGTTCGAGATGCCGGCCGAGATCACGCCGGTAGCCGCGGAGGCGACCGCGCCGGAGATCGAAGCCCTCGAAGAACCTTCCGAGGCGATCGGCCAGGGTCAGCCAATTCCTTACCAAACAGCGCCTACATTCAACGAATCGCACGCCTCCGAAGCACCGGCGCCGCCGATCGAGGCTCCTCGCGAACAACGCCGGGCGAGCGGCTTCATTGGCGCCGTACTTGCAGGGATCGGCGTGCTGCGCCATTCTGTAGCCAATCCGCCGCTCGCACAGGAAGTCGAATCCCCCGTGCCGGCAACTCAGCAGCGCACCACACCAGCAATCATGGCCCAACCAACACAACCCACACCAGCCCCGGTCATTCGCAATCCGCAGCCGCAGCCGCAGCCAGCCCAAATGGGCGGCGCGCCTCAGCAGCAACCAGCCGCCGGCATGCAGCAGCCTGCTGCTCAGCCTGTCGGAGCTACGCAACAGCCGGCTGGCGGCATGCACACGGCCGTGCAGCTGACGTTCTCGTTTGAACTCGCCTCGCTCCAGCTGACCCCGAATTTCAAGATGGGCGCACTGCAGCTAAAGCCGACCTCGAAGATCGTGACGATGCGTCTGGCCCCTTCGCAGCATCCCCAGCCCGCGATGAACCTGCAGGTGACGTTCGAAGTGTCGTCGGTGCAGTTGAACGGCACCTCGATCGGGATGGTTCGCCTGACGCCGTCGCAGCAACAGCGCCCTGGCATCACGAACACGCCTTCCTTCAACATCGCGGGTCTGCAGCTCGTCTCCGGCGCGGATGCCGCACCGGTTCAGCTGACGCCGGCGCAACAAGGGCAAGCCTCCGTGCTCGTCACCGCGCCGTTCCAGATCGCGACGGTCGAGTTCTCGCCATCGTTGGAGATCACGTCGATCATTCTGAACGCCAGCTCGCGCAACGTGAATGTGCAGCTGCCGGGCACCGGCCCAAGCGCAGTCGAAGGCGCACCAGTGTTCGAGATTGCCAATGTACAGCTCTCGGGTAACGGTGACATCGGGATGATGCAGTTGAACGCACCCGGTGGCGCTGCCAAGCGCGCGTAAACAAGTCTCAGCAGTTTTCCGGAGCGGCCCGTGTTGTGAGACACGGGCCGTTTTCGTTTGGCCCACACGCATTTTTCGCCCTGTGGATCCGCCTCCGCAGATCAGAAGGAGACGGAAGCAGGTGGGGCTACAGCTGAATTGACCTCGCCGCCGTCGACTCCGCCAACGCTCAGCTGCGCTTCGGAAAACTACTGCGGTTCAGCGACCGTAGCTCTTTGGGCAGGAAGTCGCCGTCGCGTCGGATGAGCTTTCCGTCGAAGTAAATCTCGCCGCCGCCATAATCCGGCCGCTGGATGTCGACCATGTCCCAGTGCACCTGGCTGCGGTTGCCATTGTCAGCATCCTCGTAGGCTTGACCCGGCGTGAAGTGGAAGGAGCCGGCGATCTTCTCGTCGAACAAAATGTCGCGCATCGGCTGCAGAATGTAGGGGTTAAACGCGAGCGAGAATTCGCCGATGTAACGCGCCCCGGGATCCGAATCGAGGATCTTGTTGAGCTTGTCCGTTTGATTGGCCGTCGCTTCCACGATCTTGCCCTCGCGAAACACGAGTCGCACTCCATCGAAAGCGATTCCCTGGTAGATCGTCGGCGCGTTGAAGCTGATGTGACCCTCCACCGAGTTCTTGACCGGGCAGCTAAAAACCTCGCCATCAGGAATGTTCCGGTCGCCACCGCAGGTGATCGCGCCAATGCCCTTGATGCTGAAGCGCAGATCGATGTCAGGCCCTTTGATCTCGACCCGGTCGGTCTTATCCATCAGCGCTTTCAGCGCCTTCATTCCCGGCTGAAGCTTGCGATAGTCGAGCGTGCAGACATCGAAGTAGAACTGCTCGAAGGCCTCCGTGCTCATGCCTGCCAGCTGCGCCATCGAAGGCGTCGGCCAGCGGAGAACCACCCACTTCGTTTTCTTGACCCGCTGATCCTGCACGGGCCGCATCTTCTTCGCGACCAGCTTCATCTGGTCTGGCGGGACGTCGGACAACTCCGTTACGTTGTGGCTGCCCCGCAGGCCGATGTATGCGTCCATCTTCTTCATCCGCGTGAGCTCGTGAATGGCGGTGAGATTCAATTGCCGTTCCGATGCGTTCAACGCCAGCTCGCGCGTGACGCGGGCGCGTTGAATCTGGGTGAATGGGATGGCGCCTGCTTTCCGGGCGGCGCGGATCAGCGCGACGGTCATTTCGTCCGGCACGTCGAACGACTCGATCAGCACAGTTTCACCGCGCTTCAGCTGCGTTGAATACTCCACCAGAAGCTGCGCGAGTTTGTCGAAGCGAGGATCGTGCATAGGCGTTAATGATTCCATCCGCACTGCCGGATGCAACCGCCGGCACCCGTTACGCGGTGCGCAGAAACCTCGCGGCGTAGGCGCCGTCGAACTGATCCCAAAATGGCAGCACCGATCGCGTTTCCTCCAGCTGCATGAACGGAAAGGCTGCAACGATCTGTTCCACGACCTGCGCGTTCTCTTCAGGCTCTAAGCTGCAGGTGCTGTAAACGAGGCGACCGCCCGCTTTCAGCAACGGAATCACCGCACGCGTGATCGCGAGTTGCTCGTCCGGCATTCGGGCAAAGTCTCCTGGCTGCAGGCGCCATCGCAAATCTACCCGGCGGCGCATGACGCCTGTGTTGGTGCACGGTGCGTCGATTAGAATCCGGTCGAACGCGCCGAAGTGGGGCTCGGCCGTGGCATTCGATCGCCAGTCGTGCCGAATCACTCGCGCAATGCTCACCCCGAGGCGCTCCAGATTGCATCGCAGCACTTCCACGCGCGCGGCATCGCGGTCCACCGCCGTGAGCTCACCGCGGTTCTGCATCAAGTCCGCGATCAACCCGCTCTTGCCACCTGGTGACGCGCAGGCATCCAGCACGGACTCGCCAGGTTGGGGGTCGAGCAGTTCACAAGCGGTGGCGGTACTTGGATCCTGGATGTAGCAATTCCCTTTCTGCAGCGCATCTGACGGGAAGGCTGCGACGCGAACGAAGTTCCCTTTCCCAGGCAAAGGCTCGGCTTTGGTATTTCCTGCAAAAAATTCTTTAGCCGAGATCCGCAGTGAATTGATGCGGGCGTACACTGGAGCCGGTTGATTGTTCCAGTCGCAGAGCGTCTGCGCCGCGTCAGAACCGAACGTCGCCGTCCAGCGCGCGATCAAAAACTCAGGGTGCGAAGCGCGCGTGGCAAGGTCCTCCGCATTCGCTTTCCGCTGTAACTCGTCCAGCCGTCGGACGGCTGTTCGGAGGACGGCGTTGATGAGAGAGCGGTTGCGGCGGCCGGCGAGCTCCACCGTCTCATTCACCGCCGCATGCGATGGAGTTCGCAGGCAGAAGAGCTGATAGAGCCCAATCCGCAGAAGGTCGCGCGAGGCGTGATCCAGCGCGCCAGACCGCAGCTGCGCGATCCAGAAATCCAGCAGCGTCAGGTTGCGCAACACACCGTAGAAGAGCTCGGTGGCGAAGCCGCGATCGGAGCCGCCTAACGTGCTCTCACCTAGAAGGCGCTGGATAATTGAGTCAGCGAAGTCTCGCCCGGTGCGCCATTCCGTCAAAGCGGCGAGTGCGAGCTGGCGCGCCGATCTTTCCGCCATAGACGCGCGGCGGCGAACGTCAGCGAGGCGCGACGCGGTGACGGCCGATCGAATGGTACTGGAAGCCAAGCGTCGCCATCGTCTGCGGATCGAAGAGATTACGGCCGTCAAACACCATCGGCGTCGCCATGCTCTCTTTCACCGTCTCGAGGTCCACGGCGGCAAACTCCGACCATTCGGTCGCCACGATGAGCGCTTCCGCTCCTTCGACTGCCTCCAGCGCAGAGGCGGCAAACGTCGCTCCGGCGATCTCTTTCACCTCGCGCGCTTTCTCCATGCCCTTCGGATCGTAAACGGTAACGTGCGCGCCTTCCTTCAGCATGTCGGCGACGAGGTCGATCGCGACCGACGAGCGGATGTCATCGGTGTCCGGCTTAAACGTTAGACCCCACACCGCGATCTTCTTCTCGCGCAGCACCCAAAGCGCGTCGCGCACAGCCGTCAGAAAACGATCCTTTTGCGAAGCGTTGATTCGCTGCACTTCCTTCAACAATGTGAACGGCACGCCGAGCTGCTCGCTGATCTTGATGAACGCGGCGATGTCTTTCGGAAAACAGGAGCCGCCGTAGCCAATGCCCGCATTCAGAAAGTTGCGGCCGATCCGCCGATCCATGCCAATGCCGTCAGCGACTTTTTCCACGTCCGCGCCGCTCGCTTCGCAAATGGCCGAAACCGCGTTGATGTAGGAAATCTTAAGCGCGAGGAATGAGTTCGCCGCATGCTTGATCAGCTCGGCGCTGTTGATGTCCGTCACGAGAATCGGCGACATGAACGGCTCGTAGATCTTCTTCATGAGATCGATCGCGCGTTCGCTCTGTGCGCCGATCACAATGCGGTCGGGCTTCATCAGGTCCGCGACGGCGCAACCTTCGCGCAGGAACTCGGGGTTGCTCACCACGTCGAATTCAGCGCCATGTTTGTTGTAGCGCTTGATCGATTCCGCCACCTTTTCGCCGGTCTTCACGGGCACGGTGCTTTTGTCGACGATCACCCGGTAGTCGCTGAGAACGCCCGCGATCTCTCGCGCGACTTTCTCGATAAAGCTCAGGTCGACATGGCCATCAGCGGCTTGCGGAGTCGGCACTGCGATGAAGACGACCTGGGAGTTATCGACGCCATCCTTGATGCTGCCGGTGAAACGCAGACGCTTGGCGGCGACGTTCCGGTTGATCACTTCTTCCAGGCCAGGCTCGTAGATCGGCACTTTCCCCGCCTGCAGTGACTCCACCTTGCTGGGATCGTTGTCTACGCAGATGACGTTATGTCCCACATCGGCAAAGCACGCGCCTGTGACGAGTCCGACATATCCTGAGCCGATGATCGAAAGGTCCATGAGAAAAGCAAAAGCCGCGCCTCAGCCGCAGCGTCGGAAAGAACGGGCAAACCGCCCGGTTTGCAATCGCGATGTGCGCGTAGCCTACGGGAAGATCCCGCCGGCGTCTTCTTCGCCCTGTGGCGCGCCCGGATCGATATTCAGGTTGAAGTTGAACTTCGGCAGCGCTTTGACCGTGAAGGTAAGCAGCACCCCGTATTCTTTCACGCCGCCATTATTACGGATGACGCCGCCGAGGGAAGCAACCCAGCTGGTGAGGTCCCGGTAGATGGTGTAGCGCTGTTCTTCGAGGAAGCCGGTCGAAGCCTCATAGCGTGCGTAGGCGCCGGCGGCCCAATGGTCGTTGATCCGGTAATACAGGCCAGCCGTATAGAGGCTGCTGTTGGGGAAGAACGGGTTCTCGTTCAGGAACCGGTGCTCGAAGTTCAATGCGAGACTTGGGATCGGCTGCACGCGGATGCCGGTGTTCACCTCCGTGAATCCTTCCTCGAGAATCGGCAGCTGCGAGGTCACGCCGAACGAAACCCACGGCACCGGATTGAAGGAGAAGTTGTTGTAGATGTTCGAGAAGTTCGTGCGGTCGTAGGGATTGTCGAAGTTGACGTCGAAGTACGTTTCCATCTCCGCCCAGTTGATGGTGGTGTCGTCACGCCGCGTCTGGAGGCGGTTGCGGACGCCCACGCGCCCGATCGTCCACTCGTCGATCGAGTCGATCGAGGTGAACTGCGGGAAATCGATCGGGCGCAGGCGAGTGGAAGGTTGGTAGCGATCGAACTGCAGGACCTCCGATGGGTCATCCAGCGTGCTGGTGACGTAGGAGAAGTTCATGAACGGCTGCACGATGTGTCTCAGTCCATCGAGCCCTACGCTGCGATTCTGCACCTCTTCCCACGTGCGTGAGACCTTGAAGGAGGCTTCGACGCCGGCATTCAGCAGACCACGGAACAGCTCACCGCCATCCTGCAGCGGATTGGCAAGCGTCGGCGGCGGCGGAATGAAGTCGGGGATGAGCGGGTTCGGGTCGGGCCGGAAGAAGGTCCGATCCATGTCGCGCGATTCGGTGTAGTAAGTGCCACGGACGCCGATTCGCGGCACCACTGAGAGCCAGCCGAAGTAGGTGTTCGGGTAGAGGAACTGGTGAAAAGTGTCGACACGGACAGTGTCGAAGTCCTGTTCGAAAGCGCCGGCGCGAAAGTTGCGCCGGAGATTCGAGACGCTCGCTTCGCCTTCGTAGAAAATTCGGCTGCCGAAGACGGGCTGCCGTTTGATATCGAGCGCGATCTCCGGCA
>JACDCC010000066.1 GCA_013694595.1 Chthoniobacterales bacterium | reverse complement strand
TCGGGCCGGTTGCGATCTTGGAGCTGCAGAAACAGTCCTGGCCGAAAGATATCAAGGTCGACGACTTAAGCTACGGTCCCATTTCCGTGGTGCACAATTTTGTCGAAGCCAACCCGCCGTACGAGCGGATGGTGCTCATTACTGCGGCGGATTTCGGCGCGCAGCCCCCAGCGATGCGCTGGCATCGGTGGCCCGCAATTCTCCCACACCCGGAGGAGATTCAAGCCCGCGTGGTTGAAGCGGCGACAGGCGTGATTGACTGGAACAATCTGCTCGTCGTTTTGCAGCAGTTTGAAGTTTTGCCGCAGGAAGTTTACGTCATCGCGGTGCAACCCGTGGAAACGACTTTTGGGATGGAATTGAGCCCAGGTGTGCAAGCGTTGTTTTCCGAGGTCTTGCGCTTGGCGCGCGAACTCGCAGAACAGGGGACGGCTGCGACACCGGAGCAGGCCGTCGCGGTCGACCATGTCTGACAATCTCGCCATCCTACAGGCCGAGGTCGAAGGAGACGCCGCGCGGATCGCGGAGTTGGTTAAACATTTCGAGGAATCGAAAGACTGGGAGACGCAGGAAAAGGTCTTCGAGATGTTGGGACGGATCGATCACATGCACCGCGTCTGCATCTGGCGCATCCATGAGGTAATGACAGAACTCGGCGGGCAGGGATTGGTCGATCGGCTGCAGATGGACCCGGTGATTAAGACCCTTTTCATTCTTTATGATCTGCTGCCACCGGAATCGCCCTACGCGCGTGAGCATCAGCCGCGGGATCTACTCCCTGAGTGATGCGCATCTTGCTCGCCGGAGTCGGGAACGTCCTGCGTGGCGATGATGGGTTCGGGATCGAAGTGCTGAACCGACTACAGCAGACGCTTGTAGTTGAAGGAGTCGAATTTTTCGAGAGCGGCATCGCGGGCATCTCTCTCGTGCAAAAACTGATGGATGGCTTCGATGCTTTGATCATCATCGATGCGCTCGATCGCGGTGGCGCTCCCGGCCAGGTCTTCGTGCTCGAACCGGATGCAGAATCGTTGAAAACGCCGCCGACCACGCACGAAGCTACCGATTTGCACCAGGCCGATCCGGAAGTGGTTCTGCGGATGGCGACCGCGCTGAAGGTGTTGCCCCCGCGCGCGTGGATCGTTGGCTCCCAGGCGGTCGATTGTGACGAACTGGGCGCGCCGCTGACCGAAGCAGTGGCGCGAGCCGTACCCCTCGCCGTTGAACGCATCCGGCGAATCGTGTTAACTCTGCAGGAGGAGCCAGTCTGTGAACCCGTCCGATAAGTCCGACGAAACCCCGAACGATGGCATTGCCGCCACGGATGAGATCCTGCAGGTGATGTATTGGCTGCGCGGCGAAAGCATCGCGCAGGATGTCGCGCCGCAGGAGTTGGCGCGCTGGGTGGGACTCGACGCGGCGCAAATTGAACCGCTGCTCGAGCGCCTGGTCACCTCGGGGCTGGTCGAACATGTCGCGGATCGCGAAGTGCGCTATCGGCTGACGAGCTCCGGCGGGTTTGAAGGCGGCCGGCGTTTCGCGGACGAATTTTCAGACCTGACCAAACCCGGCCATTACGAATGCAGCGACCCGAATTGTGACTGTCGCCGTTCCGGCAATCCAGCGGACTGCGTGCACCAACACTGATTATGCGCAAACTATTCCTCCTTCCTCTCCTGCTCGCCTGCTCGGTCGCCAACGCGCAGGATCTCACCCCCGAGATGCTGGTCGAGAAAGCGATCGAACACGCCGGCGGTTGGAACGCGTGGACCGGCACCAAGACGCTGCAATTCCGCAAGACCACCCAGCGTTTCAATGAAGACGGAAGCTTCAAAGAAACACGGGTTCAATTTCACAAATACGTCCTGCATCCCTCGCCGCAGATGCGGATCGATTGGGAGATGAATGGCTCGAAAGGGATCATAATCAACAACGGCAAGGGCGAGGCTTGGAAATTCGTGAACGGCAAGGAAGCGACGACGCAGGAGGATATCAACGGCGCGCGCGGCAACACCTTCGGGTCCCACTACGTCTTCTGCATGCCGTTCAAGCTGCGCGATCCCGGCACGCATCTCGAGGACGGCGGCACGAAGGCGCTGGAGGACGGCACGACCGCGCAGAAGGTGCGCATCATTTACGACAAAAGCGCGGGCGACGCCGGCGGCATGCACCACTGGACCTACCTGTTCGATCCGCAGACCGGCCGGCTGGTCGCTAATCATCTGCAATACGAACCCGGCAAATATGACTGGACCGAGTACTACGACGAGAAGGCGGTCGGCTCGATGTTGCTCTCAACCCGCCGCGTCGGCTACACGGCAGACGCGGACGGCAAGGTCGGCTTGAAACGCAGCGAGACGACGTACGACCAGATCGAAACGAACGCCAAGTTTCCGCGCGACCTGTTCAAGGCTCCCCGTTAATTGTCTTCCAACGAGGCATTCGAGCGCAGGGGAGTTGGGCCACAGGGGTTCGACCTCCCCTCGCCTCCAGTCTTCGCTCGCCGCCATAGGCGGGGCGCGAAGACTGCCGCGCCGAAGTCCCGCGACTGCGGGACGAATGCGGGCCTCGGCGAACGGGTGGACGCATTGATTGCGATCCAACCAGGAGCCATGAAATTGCACTCCGCGGCCCGGGAGATGACTTTTCGCGGTTCTGCTGTTCCTTGTCGCGTCTCTCCTCTAGCGCATGTCCTCCGACGTCACCATCCATCCCACTGCCATCGTCGAACCCGGCGCGGAGCTGGGCGCCGGAACGGTGGTGGGGCCCTACTGCATGGTGGCCGCGGAGGTAGTGCTGGGGCCGGGTTGCTGGTTGCAGCATCACGTCACCCTCGCCGGACCGCTCCAGGCCGGAGCGGGGAATAAATTCTACGCCTACAGCTCGATCGGCCAGCAAACCCAGGACCTGAAATACGCGGGCGAACCGACCTATCTCAAGATCGGCGACGAGAATACCTTTCGCGAATTCTGCACCGTCAACCGGAGCACAACTGCGGAGGCAAAACGTGCATCGGGAGTCGGGAACTTCCTCGCCTACAGCCACATAGGCCATGATTGCACGGTCGGCGGCGCGGTGATTTTCTCGAACAACGGCACCCTCGCCGGGCACGTGCAGATCGGCGATTTCGTGACCGTGGGCGGGCTTACGCCGGTGCACCAATTGCTCTATCCAGGCTATTCCAGTTTTTCTGGCCAGAACAGTTTTTTAAGTTGGAATCCCTGCTCGTTTGTCACTAGGATCATAAGCCTCGCCCTCAGAATCGTGCAGTCGCTGATCTAATGCAGTCCTTACCGAGCAATGTCGGTCGAGCGGAATACGCCCTCGACCTCGCTATGCGGCCGCCGTTCGCGTGTTCCATTATTATTCCTGTGTGCCAGGGGGGCGGCAAGTTTGCGACATGCCTTGCCTCGGTCCTAAGCGCGGTTTCACCTAACGACGAGATCATCGTGGTGGCGGATGGAGAAGGGGATGGTTCCTGGCGACGGGCGGAAGAGGCGGGAGCCCGGATCGTGAAACTTCCCGCCAGCAGCGGACCCGCGCGCGCGCGCAATCTGGGCGCGGAAGCCGCCACTTCGGAAATCCTGTTCTTCGTGGACGCGGATGTGGCGATCCCGGCCGATGCCATCGAGCGCGTTCGTGCCGCTTTTCAGAACGACCGGGAGGTGGCGGCCCTGATCGGTTCGTACGATGAAGCGCCGGCTGAACTGAATTTTCATTCTCAGTACAAGAATCTCTTCCAT
>JACDCC010000009.1 GCA_013694595.1 Chthoniobacterales bacterium | reverse complement strand
GTGATGACGGGCTTCGATCGCGAACTGCGGCAGAAGGTGATCGACTTCGACGCGCACATTCTGGTCACCACGCAGGACGTGCTGCGCGATTGGCGGGATCTGACCGTCAAGGTGCGGAATACGGAGGGCGTGGTCGCGACGGCGCCGTTTGTGCAGGGGCCGGTGATTGTCGAGTTCGAGAGCCGGCGTCTCGCGCCGTTGATCCGCGGGATCGACCCAGAGGAGGAAGAGAAAGTCACGCCGCTGCAGAAGTTCGTGAAGGAAGGCCAGTTCGATCTTAGCGGCGACAACGCGGTGCTTGGGGTGGAGTTGGCGCGCAAGTTATCGATTGGAGTCGGCGATAAGCTCACCGTCTACTCGCCGGGAAATCTGACGCAGATCCTCGACGGAATTAAGAAGCTCGAAACACGCGACGGCGCACAGGAGCAGGAAGCGATCGATCAGCTGCGCGACGTGGTGCTGCCGAAGGAACTAACGGTCACCGGAATCTTCGAGACCGGCCATTACCTGCACGATTCCGAGTTCCTCCTCGTGCCGGTACACGTCGGCCAGGAGCTTTATGGCCTCGAGGACTCTCTGCACGGGATCACGGTGAAAACCGTCGATCCATACGCGGCCGACGGGATCAAGAATGCGATCAGCCGGCACCTGAAGCCGCCGGAGTACGCGCAGACCTGGATGGATATGAACAGTCAGTATTTCGAAGCGATTCGGCTCGAGCGAACGGTGATGTTCTTCCTGCTCTTCTTCATCGTGATCGTGGCGGCGTTCGGAATCATGAACACGCTGATCACGGTGACGGTGCAGAAGACGCGCGAGATCGGCATCATGAAAGCGATCGGCGCGAACATCTGGCAGATCGTGTGGGTTTTCCTCGCGCAGGGAATGGTGGTAGGTCTTTTCGGGACGCTCTCTGGGCTTGGACTCGGAATGACGTTGATCCGCTATCGCAACGAGTTCAGTCAGTGGCTCGCCGGAACGTTCGGCATCGAAGTCTTCCCGCGTCAGGTTTACCAGTTCTCGCAGATTCCCGCGGAAGTGATCCCCGGCGACGTGGCGGTGATCTGCGTCGGTGCGTTCATCATTTGCTCTGTGGCGGCGCTGATCCCGGCGTATTTCGCGGCGCGGCTTGATCCAGTGAAGGCGCTGCGGTTCGAGTGATCTTGTGTCGCCGGTTCTAGACCGCCGGTAGAGGAGCGGCGATTTCGCTCGCGGGCCGGCGTAGTGCTACCGTTTCAGCATGTGCTCTCCCCTTCGTCTGTTCGCCGCAATATTCGTGGCCATCGCGGTCAGCAGCTCGTCTTTCGCGCAGATCGACCGTCTGACCGGTAAGGATTTCGCCACTCGCTCAGAAGTCCTGGCGCGACATGGAATGGTCTGCACGAGCGTTCCGCTGGTGACCCAAATCGGCATCGACATCCTGAAACGCGGCGGCAGTGCGGTGGATGCGGCCATTGCCGCTAATGCGGCGCTTGGGTTGATGGAGCCGACCGGCAGTGGCGTCGGCGGCGACCTGTTCGCGATTGTTTACAGCGCAAAGGAGAACAAGCTCTACGGCTTGAACGCGAGCGGGCGTTCTCCGGCCGGGCTCAGCTACGACCAGATGAAGGCGGAGCTCACGAAGCTGAAGCGCGAAACGATTCCACCGCTCGGGATGCTGCCGATCAGCGTCCCGGGTTGCGTCAGCGGCTGGACTGAGCTGCACAAGAAATTCGGCAAACTCTCGCTCGCCGACGATCTCGCGCCGGCCGTTCGTTACGCGGAGGAAGGTTTCCCCGTCTCGGATCTCGTGGCGTGGTACATGGGTCGCGCGGTTCCGCTCTACAAAGGAATTCCGGGAGCGTTTCTCGAAACGTACACCCTCGACGGCAAAGGCCGCGCGCCAGGGAAAGCCGACGTGTTCAAAAATCCTGATCTCGCTCGCACGCTGCGACTGATCGGCGAGACGCGCGGCGACGCGTTCTACAAAGGCGAGATCGCGGACAAAATCGACGCGTTCATGAAGGCGAACGGCGGCTTCCTTCGCAAAGCCGACCTGGAAAAGCACACCGCCACGTGGGTGGAACCGGCGTCAACGAACTATCGCGGAGTCGACGTCTATGAGCTGCCGCCGAACGGCCAGGGAATCGCTGCGTTGCAGATGCTGAACGTCCTCGAGGGATTCGACCTCGCGAAGATGGGCTTCAACTCGCCCGAAGCGCTGCACGTAATGGTGGAGGCGAAGAAACTCGCGTGGGCCGATCGCGCGAAGTTCTACGCGGATCCTGATTTTGCGAAGATCCCGCTGGCCGGCTTGATCTCGAAGCCGTACGCGGCGGAACGGCGCAAGCTGATCGACCCGAACCGCGCCGCGAAAAGCGTCGAGGCTGGCAATCCGGCGCTGCGCGACGGCGACACCATCTATCTGTGCACCGCGGACGACGAAGGAAACATGGTGAGCCTGATCCAGAGCAACTACCGCGGGATGGGCAGCGGCGTGGTCGTGCCGGGACTCGGCTTCATGTTCCAGGATCGCGGCGAACTTTTCTCGATGGAACCTGGTCACGCGAACGCCTACGCGCCGGGCAAACGGCCGTTCCAGACGATCATCCCGGCTTTTGCGATGGAAGATGGGAAGCCATGGCTCGCGTTCGGCGTCATGGGTGGCGGCATGCAGCCGCAGGGGCACGTGCAGGTGCTCGCGAACATGATCGACTTCGGGATGAACGTGCAGGAAGCCGGCGACGCCGCGCGTTGGCAGCACGAAGGAGATAACGAGCCGACGGGCGAGAAGATGACGGACGGCGGGTATGTCGAAGTGGAGACCGGCGTGCCATGGGAGACGGTGCGCGAGTTGCGCCGAAAAGGGCACGACGTCCGCAGTGGCTTCGGCGGATTCGGCGGCTACCAGGCGATCAAGATGGAGATGCGCGACGGCCAACGCGTTTACATCGGCGCGAGCGAAAGCCGCAAAGACGGCCAGGCAAGCGGCTACTAACTACACCTGCCACCAATAGCAGTCATTCTGAGCGCAGCGAAGCGGAGTCGAAGAATCCCGTGGTCGACCCTTCACTACTGCCACGAGATCCCTCGACTTCGCTCGGGATGACAGGCTTGCTCTCGATTCCCGATCGTCGACCGAGCTCAGGCGAGCTCCCACTTTTTCGGGACCTTTTGCTTCAGCGTTTCCACTGGCTCGAATAGATCGCCCATTTCTTCGACGCGCTGCAGCACCTGGTCAGAAGTGAACGTGAGCAACTCCGGATCTTTCTTCTTCAAACAAGTTTCCACTTCTTCCCATGTGACAGGGGTCGAGACCGTCGGCTGATCTTTCGCGCGCAATGAGTAGACGTTGACGGTCGTCTTGTGCTCGTCGTTCTGGCTCCAATCGACGAGTACTTTGCCGCCGCGCAGCGACTTCAACATGCGGTGCACGACCAGCTCCGGATGCTCCCGCTCGAGGTGCTCGGCCAGCGCGCGCGAGAGGGCTTTCGTCTGGCCGAATGTCGCCGGCGTGTTCAGCGGCACGTAAAGTTGCAGACCTTTCGAGCCGCTCGTCTTCGCCCAGCTCTGCAGCTTCATTTCGGCAAGCAGATCGCGCAGCCAAACGCCAACCTGGCAACACTGCACCATGTTGGCGGGCGGCCCCGGATCGAGGTCGAACACCATCATCGTCGGCTTGGCGACATCCTTCTTTCGCGCCAGCGAAGTGTGTAGCTCGAGGTCGGCAAGATTGGCCGCCCAGACGAGTGTCGGCAGATCCTGCGCGAGGCAGTAGAACATGTCGCGCTGGTTGCCGTGACTCCAGACCTTTGCCGTCTTCACCCAGTCCGGCCGATGCGACGGGCAGTTCTTCTCGTAGAAAAACATGCCGTCAACCCCATTCGGATAGCGCTTCATCGTTAATGGCCGGTCTTTCAGGTGCGGCAGCAGCACCGGCGCGATCCGGATGTAGTAATCGATCACCTGACCCTTGGTGAACCCGGCTTTGGGGTAGAGCACCTTATTCAGGTTTGAGACCGGCAGCTTCTTGCCGTCGACGATCAATTCCGATTTGGTGCTGGCCATGGCTCTTCTCAGTTATCGTTCGGCGAGAGCAGGATGCGTCTGCATATCGAGCCCCCCCGCCTGCCCTACGAGAAGAAGCGACGCGGCGAGAGCATCGGCTGCGGCTGACAGATACGGGCCACGCATTGCTCCCAGCTTTCGTGGCCGGTCAGGATCTCGATCTCTACGCGCAGGAAATAGATGGGCACCGCCGGCTTCGAGATTCGCGGGAAACGAACCGCATCCTTTTCTGTGGTGACGATCATCGCAAGATCGCGCCGAATGCAGCGGTTAATGAAGCGCTGCAGCTCCGCTTCGGTATAACGATGGTGATCGGTGTAACGCTTCGTCACCTCGAGCCGCGCGCCGAGTTTGCGTAGCCCATCTTCGAAACTTTCCGGCGCCGCGATTCCACAGAGCGAACCGACATATGTGTCACGCAACCGCTCGAGCGGCAGTTGCTCGCCGGTAAAAACGTCCTGCAGGTGCAACGGCTTGTGCGCGCATTCGATGATCTCCGCCGTGCGATTGTAGCGCCGGATGCGCTTGATCAACTCGTCGTTAGGCTCGCCGGTGCTCTTGGTAATGAAGATATAGCTCGCGCGGCGAAGGTTCCGTCGCGGCTCGCGTAGGGTCCCGCGCGGGAGCAGGTATTCGTTTCCAAACGGCGCCTGCCGATCGATCAGCACGATATCGAGCCGGTGCTTCAAATGCAGATACTGCAGGCCGTCGTCGAGCAGGAGCGTGTCGGCTTTGAATTCCTTGATCGCGTAGAGTCCGCTTTTCACCCGGTCCTTGTCGACAAGCACGACCACGTCCTTGAGATTGTTCGCGAGCATGTAGGGCTCGTCGCCCGCGGTGAGCGAGTCGAGCAGCAGCGTCTGGCCGTCGGAGACGACACGCGGCGGGGTGGTCACGCTCTTGCGGAACAAACTAAAGCGTTTCTTCGCAACCGGCGGCGGCACGCTTTTGTAGCCGCGGCTCAGGATCGCAACACGGCGG
Source organism: Chthoniobacterales bacterium (assembly GCA_013694595.1). Taxonomy (GTDB): domain Bacteria; phylum Verrucomicrobiota; class Verrucomicrobiia; order Chthoniobacterales; family UBA10450; genus JACCTI01. The sequence continues at coordinate 4,439 of JACDCC010000009.1, read as the reverse complement.
CCGCCGGAACGTAGCGCGCGCGCGAACTTCTCCACAATCGGCGTCTTGCCAGTGCCGCCGACGGTCAGGTTGCCGATGCTGACGACGAGACAGCCAAGCGTCCGCTCACGCAGAATGCGGTGCCGATAGAGGAACAAGCGAAACTGCACGATCCGCTCGTAGACGAAGGAAAGCGCGTAGAGCAGCCCGCGAAGCATCGTGGCACGGACGCCGTGCCGGCGCTCCAAGATCACGTCGATCGCGAACTGCTCGAGCGTCTCGGACCGCTGGCTCATCGCAATGGAGAAGCGGCAAGGCGGGTGCCGCGGTTGTCTGCGGTCGTGGTGATCACGCGCGCGCCGGCGGGCGCCACCGCCAGCATTGCCGCTGCAACGTCGCGAGGCGCAGCTGAAGTTACCGCGGCGATCGTCGACCCTGATCCACTGAGGAAAGCACCGAGCGCCCCCGCGTTTTCCGCAGCCGCGACTGCAGCGTCGAAGAACGGAACGAGCGGCTTCCGAAAAGGTTGATGCAGATGATCGGAGAACGCGCCGCGCAGGTTCGCGTAGTCGCCTGACGCAAAAGCGGCTGTGATGCTGCAGGCATTCCGGCAACTTTGCACCGCCCCAAGGCGATCGACGACCTTCGGGAGAAGAGTTCGCGCGTCGCTCGTTCGGACTTCGAAGTCTGGCACGAGCAGAACGAACTTCAGAGCAGAGGAGATCGAAAAGCGGTGGCGCGTCTCGTTGGCGACAACGTTGAAGCCGCCGAATTCGGCGGGCGCGGCATTATCGGGATGACCCTCCAGGCCGACGCAGAGCTCATAGACTTGCTCGCGATGGAGGGGACGCCCTACAAGCGCGTTCAACCCGTGTAATAGGCCGAGTCGCACGGTGACGCTGCTGCCGAGCCCGCGCGACGCGGGGACGTCTCCCGTGATTTTGGAAGAGAAGCGAAACGGCCGGCACTCCGCGGTGGAGAAGAAAAGATCGGCTGCTTCGCGCAGCATCGGCGCCACTGCTCGCGTGCCGCCACGCCGGAGCGTCGTCTCGTTGTACAGCCGCAATGCGATCCCGAGGCAATCGAAGCCCGGACCCAGATTTGAGGTGCTGGCGGGGACCCGGACGGTGACTTGTTCCATGGTGAACTCGTTAGCCGAGCGCGGCGGAAACCTATCGTGCTGGCCCGCGGCAGCAAGAGAACCGCGCTCGAACGCACGCAAAGCGCCGGCGCTCCGCGATTCACAGACGAAGCTGCAATGCAGCGCGTCATGAGGATGTCCGAATGGATCGATCCCGCTCTTGTGAAAGCTTTCGAGGCGGAACAGACGAACGCTTACCGCGTATGCACTTCAGAGGAGGGCTGGGTGGAGCGCTACGGCACCGACGTGCTGGTTTCCTACAAGGATGAAGGGACGCGCGAGCGCCTAACGACTGAGCTTTATCTTTGGTCGCTGGCCGTCAACTTCAAGTTCACGCGCGTCTTCGCTAGGTTCCTGCCAAAGCAGAACGCGCAACGGGAGTCACCGCGGCTCGTCGTGGGAGACGCCGGGGCGAATCTGCAAACGATCGCCACCGAGCGCGGCCTGCAATACGGCATCGATTTCGCGGCGGGGTATTCCGTGGGGCTGTTCATCGATCAACGACAGAATCGCAGTTTCGTGCGCGAAATCCGGCCGAAGACATTGCTGAATTGCTTCGCCTACACCTGTGCGTTTTCGGTCGCCGGGGCGGACGCCGGGGCCCACACCGTGAGCGTCGATCTTTCCAAAAAGTCGCTCGACCGCGGCCGCGAGAATTTTGCGCTCAACTCCCACTCGACCGCCAGTCACCGTTTTGTAGCCGAGGACGTGATGGAGTTCCTCCCGCGACTGGCGCGCAAGGGCGAGAAGTTCGACGTCATCATTCTCGATCCGCCGACGTTCTCACGAACGCACCGCGGCAAGGCGTTTCAGGTGGAGCGGGATTTCGAGACGCTGCTGCTCAAAGCGCTCGAGGTGGCGGAACGCAAAAGCCGGATCCTGCTTTCCACGAACTGCACGAGCCTGAACGAGCGGGCCTTGGAAGTGATGGCCCGGTTTTGTCTGAAGGCGACGCGGCGGGCAGGATCAGTGCACCCCGAGCCTCCTTTGCTGGATTTTCCACCCGGCGCCGGCGCTCCGACGCTCTGGCTCACGTTGCGCTAGTGGAAGTTCGGACACGCAAATCGGCAGGCGGATGCGAAAGAAAGATAGCATGGATCAACAACTTGCCGGAAACGAAGACATCGCGGAGCGCGGGCTCCGCTACACGAAGGATCAGTTCGAACAGATCATGGGGCAGACGGAGGATTATGTGCGGGAGAATCCAACCCGCGCCGTCATGTATGCCGTCGTCGCTGGTCTCGTGCTGGACCGCCTCCCGCTCGGTCGCATCCTCGGCGGGCTGACGCGCCTGTCGCTGCTGGCGCTAAAGCCTGCGATCCTGATCTACGGCGCGACCAAGCTGTACCAGGCGGCACAGCAGGACGAAGCGTAGCTGTCGCGATAGTCCTTCTCACTCCTGGGCGCCGGGGCTACCCGCACCGAAGGACGCCGTGATGAACCGCCGCGAAGGGCTCACTCAAGCGTGAAGCCGACGCGCAGCGTCACCTGCCAATGGTCGACCTTGCCGTCGACAATGTGACCACGCGTCTCGACAACCTCGAACCATCTCATGTTCCGGACGGTCTGCGCGGCTCGGGCGAGAGCATTATTGACGGCTTCCTCGATGCTGGAAGGCGAGGAGCCGACCAGCTCGATCTTCTTGTAAACGTGATCGCTCATGGCGCCATCTTCGCTGCGAGCGCCTCGCGGAACAAACTGAAACCGCGAGGCGCTGACACCGGAGCCGGCGGGAACTTTGCATTGAGCGCGCTCGGCGAGGCGGGTAGCCTCCAGAACACCCCACCATGAGCAACAACATCGAGTCACACCTGGTCGAAAAGCGCGTCTTTAAGCCCAGCCGCGGGTTCGCGAAGAAGGCGCGCGTCGGCAGCTTCGAGGACTATCAACGGATGTATCGCGAATCGATCAAGGCGCCGGAGAAGTTCTGGGCGCGGGAGGCGCGCGAGCTCGTCTGGCAGACGCCGTGGAAGAGCGTCCTGGAGTGGAAAGCGCCCTCCGCGAAATGGTTTGCGGGCGGGAAGCTGAATGTGTCCGAAAATTGCCTTGATCGCCATCTCCAAGGCGCCACGCGGAACAAGGCAGCGATTCTCTGGGAGGGCGAACCCGGTGACAAACGCACGATCACCTATCAGCAGTTGCACCGCGACGTTTGTCGCTTCGCAAACGTGCTCAAGCGGAACGGGATCGGGAAAGGCGACCGCGTCATCATCTATATGCCGACGATCCCGGAAGCCGCAATCGCGATGCTGGCGTGCGCGCGCATCGGCGCGGTCCACTCAGTCGTGTTCGGAGGCTTCAGCGCCGACAGCATCCGCGACCGAATCGCGGATAGCGGCGCCACTGCGGTCATCACTGCCGATGGCGGCTACCGGAGAGGTGCGGTGGTCCCATTGAAGAAGAACGTCGACGACGCGCTGCGCGGAGAGACAACGATCAAACGCGTCATCGTCTTCCGCCGTGCGGGAAACGACGTCCATATCGAGGAAGGCCGCGACGTGTGGTGGCATCGGGAAGTGGAGTACGTCGACGCCAACTGCCCCCCCACTCCGCTCGATAGCGAGCACCCGCTGTACATTCTTTACACGAGCGGCTCGACCGGGAAACCGAAAGGCATTTTGCACACGACCGGCGGCTACCTCGTCGGGACGTATGCGACCACGAAATACGTCTTCGATTTACGGGAAGAGGACGTCTACTGGTGCACGGCCGATGTCGGTTGGGTCACCGGCCACAGCTACGTCGTTTACGGTCCGCTCGCGAACGGTGCCACGACCTTGATGTATGAAGGCGCTCCAAACTGGCCTGAACCAGACCGCTTCTGGCGCCTGATCGAAGAATACAGCGTCAGCATTTTCTACACTGCGCCGACGGCGATTCGTGCTTTCATCCGCGCGGGCGACGAATGGATCAAGAAGCACGACCTTTCGTCGCTGCGGCTGCTCGGTTCGGTAGGCGAACCGATCAATCCCGAGGCATGGATGTGGTACCACGAGAAGATCGGCGGCGGCCGGTGCCCGATCGTTGACACGTGGTGGCAGACGGAGACCGGCGCGATCATGATTTCGCCTCTGCCGGGCGCCACGCCGACCAAGCCGGGAAGCGCGACGCTGCCGTTTTTCGGCGTCGACGCTGTGATCGTCGACGATGCCGGCGAGGAGGTCGGTCCAAACGTCGGCGGGAAGCTGATCGTGCGGCGACCATGGCCTTCGATGCTGCGGACGATCTACGGCGACAAGGATCGCTACAAACAACAATACTGGAGCGAGTTCAAAGGGAGCTATCTCACCGGTGACGGTGCCCGGCGCGACAAGGACGG
>JACDCC010000405.1 GCA_013694595.1 Chthoniobacterales bacterium | reverse complement strand
TAGAACAAGCTGTAGATAAACGGCGCGAGCGCCGAGCCCTCGCTCAGCCCGATCAGCAAGCCGAGCAGCAGTAACATCAGGACGATCGGTGCGAGCCACCACTTCTTCCGCACGCGTAGAAACGTCCAGAATTCGCCGAGGATGGACAGCTTTCCGTTCATAACGCGCTGCAAGATGCTACCACTTCAGCTGCCGACCTCTAGAACTGCTTTTCGTAGCTGGCTGCATCGAATGCGGAGGCGCGCGGCTTCCAGTAGGTCTCTGCGGCCGTCCGAAACGCCACGTCGAACGCGCGCCTGCCAACGAGCCGTTGCAACAGCCCGATCGGCGTGAGCACCACGAAAAAGACGATGGTGAGAATCACGCGTGTCATGATCCAGCCCATCACGAGCGAGAGCATGGTCCAGAGACGATGGAACTTCGCGAGATGAGCCGGCGTAAATTGCGCCGCCAGGATCAACACCACCGCACCCGCTGCCAGCGGCGCCGCAGCCGTGCCGTTCCGGCGAATCATCAACGCCGCGAGGACGCCCAGCACCACGGCGATGGTTAACCCGAACCGGCGCAGTGCCCTTGGTGAGCGGTCGATCCGCTCGTACTCGTCGGCGATCCAACTGCGACTCGGGACAGCTGGCGGAGCAGACCGCGCCTCCTGCTGGCGCTTGTCGAGCAGGTAATCGCCGAGCACGAGGTAATCGATCCCCGTCGCCATAAAGCACCGGTAGGCGTCTTCGACCGAACAGACCGGTGGTTCGCCGCGGACATTGAAGGAGGTGTTGATCAACACCGCGCAGCCAGTGCGCTCCTCGAAGGCGCGCAAGAGGCGGTGGAAGCGCGGGTTCTCGCGCTCTTCCACTGTCTGAACTCGCGCCGAATAATCGACATGCGTCACCGCTGGAATGCTGGACTGGACCGCCCGCAAGCGGCCCCCGAACCCGTTCCCTCCTGCCGCGCCTTGCTCCGTAGCTGCGCCCGCAGTTTTCACCGGTGCGACCAGCAGCATGTACGGGCTCGGTGCAGCGAGCTCGAAATATTCCTGCACGCGTTCGCGCAGGACGGCTGGCGCGAACGGACGGAAGCCTTCGCGAAACTTGATCTTCTCGTTCAGCGTCGCCTGCATCTCCGGAACTCGAGGATCGGCCAGGATCGAGCGGTTCCCGAGCGCTCGCGGTCCAAATTCCATCCGCCCTTGAAACCAGCCGATGACCTTCCGCTCTTCGAGTAACGCTGCCACCCGCGGCATTAACTCGGCTTCACGGAGTTTTTCATGCGGGACTTTCCCGCGTTCGACAAACTCCCGCGCATCGAAAGCGGGCCCGAGGAGAGAAGCGTGCTGCGCATCATGGTCGTTGCGCGCGGCGCGGGGCTGATCGCGGTAATGGTGCCACGCCAGCATCGCCGCACCGAGGGCACCACCCGCATCTCCCGCCGCCGGTTGGATCCATATCTTGTCGAACGATCCTTCACGCAGGATTCGTCCGTTGCCGACGCAGTTCAAAGCCACACCCCCCGCGAGGCAGAGATTGCGGCTGCCGGTCACTTCTCGCGCATGTCGCGCCATCCGCAGCATCACTTCTTCCGTCACTGCCTGGAGCGACCGCGCCACGTCCATGTGTTGCTGCGTCAGTTCCGCTTCAGGTTCGCGACGCGGCATTCCAAACAAACGGGCGAACGAGCGATTCGTCATGGTCAGTCCCGCCATGAAATCGAAGTGCGCCAGATTCAGCCGCAACGATCCATCCCGTTTCAGCTCGATAATTTCCGACAGGATCAGATCGCGAAAGCGCGGCTCACCATAGGGAGCAAGGCCCATCACCTTGTATTCCCCGGAGTTCACGCGAAAACCGAGGTAGTAGGTAAACGCGGAGTAAAGCAGGCCGAGTGAATGCGGAAAATGCAGCTCCGCCAGGAGCTCGACGCGATTGCCGCGGCCGCGTCCGATCGTGGTGGTCGCCCATTCCCCTACTCCGTCGATCGTTAGAATCGCCGCCTCCTCGAAGGGCGACGGGAAGAAGGCCGAAGCGGCGTGCGCTTCGTGGTGCTCCGGAAAGAGGATCGGACCGTCGAACGACAACTCGTCCCGCAGGATCTGTTTGATCCAGATCTTCTGTTTGATCCAGACCGGCACTGCCTTCAGGAAGGAGCGAACGCCGCGGGGTGCAACACCGAGATAGGTGGAGAAGAGCCGGTCGCATTTCACGAACGGCTTCTCGTAAAATGCGACGAGATCCAGCTTCGAGCTCTCCCCGATGCCGCCTTCCTCCAGGCAGTAGTCGACCGCGTGGCGCGGAAAAGCGGCGTCGTGCTTCTTCCGCGAGAAGCGCTCCTCCTGCGCAGCCGCAATGATCTCGCCGTCGCGCAGCAGGCACGCCGCGCTGTCGTGGTAGAATGCTGAAATGCCGAGGATGTTCATTCGCGCGCTGCGGGCGCCGGCGTTGCCTGCAGCATGGCCGGGTGTGAGTCGAGATAGCTGACGACTTCCTTCGTCGCGAGCTGGTTTGCGAAGGCGTTGGTGTGTGGATCGAAGCGATGGACGATCAGCTTGCTCGCTCCATGTGCGGCGAACACCGGCTGCAGGTCGATCGATTCGAACCCGCGGGCACCCAGGGCCGCGCGGAAAGGCGCATAGAACTCGACGCGGTTCAGCAATTCTTCGCTGTGCAGATATGGCAGGAGCACCACGAGGAGGTTGGCGGAATACTGTTCGCGCGCGACCTCGCGGAGCCGCTCCAATGTCGTCAGATGCCGCTGCAGTATCTCGGCGTCCTGGTAGAAGGTGCGGATCTGGTCCAGCCGGTCGCGCACCAGCCGTGGATAGCCAATCCGGTAGTAGAACAGCTCGACGAAACGGCTGTATTTTGCGGCCTCCTGCAGGATGCGATCGAGCACCGTGGGCTGCTCCGGCTGCACCGGTGGCGCGAGACGCTCGCGATCTGCCGGTGTCACGTCTTCCTCGATGTCATTGAAGAAGTACGCCAGCACGATCAACGGAATGCGTGCGCCGGTGTTTCCAAGATGCTGCGTGAGCTGCTCTGTCTGCGTTCGCGTGTCCCAGCCGGGGTAGCCGAGGTTGACGACATGCAGCTGCGGATAATGCGTCGCCAGCTGCTCGGAAAGGCGCTCCGAGGGTTGCTTCAAGCCCGCACCGAAGACGTGCGAGTCGCCGAGGAGAACGACGTTCGGCTTCTCCTCCGAGGGCGGCAGGTTGGACGCTCGCAACCCGAACGCGTCGATCTTGTAGTAGCGGTCGGCGAAGTTCTTCGACAGCCGCGCGAAGCCGTCGCTCCGCACGTAGAAGAAACGGAAGTACGTCTCCGCCGCGGTGAAGCAAAGACTGAGCGAGCACAGCAACAGCAGCGGCTTCGCAATCTTCCGCCGTCGCAGAAGGTAGACCGCGCCAGCGAGCGCGGCGGTGATCGCGATGAAAATCAGCACGGTGCTTCGCCCACGCGACGATTGTGCACTTGTTAGGCGAGCGCAGCTGGTTGCGGCGACTCATGGCGGAGGACAGGAACGGGGCGGCCGGAGTCATCGAGCGCGACGTACGTGAACACCGCCTGGGTCACGCGCGTCTGCTCGGTCTTTCGATACGGCTGCACCCACACTTCCACCGGAATCCTCATCGAGCTGCGGCCAATCCGCTCCACCCACGCATAACACGCCACCGTGTCGCCGACCTTTACCGGCTGGAGAAATGACATGCCTTCCACGGCGACCGTCGCGACGCGTGTCTTCGCTGTTTTCGACGCCAGAATTCCGCTGCCGATGTCCATTTGCGACATGATCCAGCCGCCAAAGATGTCACCATTCGGGTTGGTGTCGGCCGGCATCGCCACGGTGCGGATGACCAGCTCGCCTTTCGGCGTTTCGGGAGCGTCCATCCCGGAGGCTACCACGACTTCAACGCGCGTGAAGTGCGACGAGATTGTAGGGCGTCTGTGTCAGACGCCGGCGTTTCACAGAAACGCCCTACAAAATCAACATGCAGTCACCGTAGCTGTAGAAGCGGTAGCGCTCGCGGGTCGCCTCGGCGTACGCGGCCAGCACGAACTCGCGACCTGCAAACGCGCTCACCAGCATCAGCAGCGTCGACCGCGGCAGATGGAAGTTTGTCAGTAAGGCGTCGACATGGCGGATCCGCTGCGGCGGATAGATGAAGATGTCGGTGGAGCCTTCCTGCGCCACCAGCCGGCCATCCTCGCGAGCCGCTGATTCCAGAACGCGCACACTGGTCGTGCCGACGGCAATCACACGCCGAGCGGCGTTGATATGATCGGCGGCCGGCCCGGAGATCGAGAACCGCTCCGAGTGCATTCGATGCTCGCTGATGTTGTCGCTTTTTACCGGCGCGAAGGTCCCCTCGCCCACATGCAATGTGACGAAAGTATGCGGCAGCGCGTCCAACATCTGAACGCTGAAGTGAAGTCCCGCGGTCGGAGCAGCGACAGCGCCCGCGACGTCCGCGTACACGGTTTGATATCGCTCCTCGTCGTCGGCATCCGCAGCGCGCCGCATGTAGGGCGGCAGCGGGAGGAAACCGCCGTCGTCCAGCGCGACGTCAGAATCAGCGACGAGCTCGCGCGTGCCGTCATCGCAAATCCGCTCGACGCGAACAGTCGTACCCGCAACCCGGGCCACGGCGCCGACGCGCATCTTCCGTCCGGGCTTCACCAACGACCGCCAACGGCACGCGCCCAGCCGTTCGACGAACAGGAACTCGATCGCGCCGTCCTCGGAGAAACGCCGGGCGCTCCTGACGCGCGTGTTGTTCAAAACCAGAACGTCGCCGGCGCGCAAAAACGCTGGCAGCTCTGTGAAGCTGCGATGCTCGATCCGCTGCTCGGTGCGGTCTAAAACCATCATCCGCGACTCATCGCGGCGCGGAAGCGGGCGCTGCGCGATCAGTTCCGGCGGCAGCTCGTAATCGTAGTCGCTAAGGGCAAGGCTCATCTGCGCGCGTTCCGGTAAACCTTCTCAGGCTGGCAGCATCAAAGGAATTGCGAGCACGCGCAAAAGCTCAGATGCTCGGCGCGTGACCGAGTTCCAGTCCGCTCTCGATTCTGTTCTCGGCACCCTGGAGCAGATTCGAACCGGCGGCGGGCGGCTTCCTCGGGCGTCGCGCGTCGCGATCGAGGCACTCTCGCGTCCGCCCGCGCCAACCGCCGAGCTCGTCACTGCTTCCCCGCCGGCTGATCGGCCGCTCACAAAAGCCGATCGGCTCGCCCCCGTGCGCGCGCGTGTGCTGGTTTGCACCCGCTGCCCGCATCTCGCGGCGAGCCGGACCCAGACAGTGTTCGGCATTGGCAACCCGGACGCGGAGGTAATGTTCATCGGTGAAGCGCCCGGAGCCGACGAAGACAGGCAAGGCGAGCCGTTTGTCGGAAAGGCCGGTCAGCTCCTGACGAAAATCATCAAGGCGATGGGGTTCAACCGCGAGGAAGTTTACATCGCGAATGTGCTGAAATGCCGGCCTGATACGCCGGGCGCTGCCTCCGGCAATCGCCCCCCCAGCCTGGCCGAAATGCAAACCTGCCTCCCGTATCTCGCTGAGCAGATCGAAATCGTGCAGCCGAAGGTGCTGGTGGCGCTCGGGGCGACAGCGGTCGATGGGCTGCTCGGCACGCGTGGACCGATGCGTGACCTGCGCGGCAAGTGGCATTCGTACCAGGAGACACCGCTGATGATCACTTATCATCCGTCGTACCTGTTACGGAACCAGACGCCGACGGAAAAACGCAAGGTGTGGGAAGACATGTTGCTCGTGCTCGAGCGGATCGAACATCCGATCAGCGAGAAGCAGCGGCGATATTTTTTGTAGCGGCGGGTGTTGGGAGGCTGCGCTGCCGCAATCAAAGCGTTCGCGTCGCGCAGCGCGTAAACTCGGTCATCCTGAGGCGGCAGAGCGCGCTGAAGGATCTCACGCGCGGTGATGGATTGCTGCACCCAGGATTACAAAGCGTCACTCCGGGCGCGAGGCCCTCACTGTCTACGCGGTTCGGGATGACAGCTCTTCGAACAACTTTCGGATTGCACGCGGTGAGGCCAGGCTGCCGATCATTCGCAGCAGGACCGATCGCACTTCGGTGCGGCTCATCTTCACTTTCCGGTCAACGACCGCGGGGCCCGCCTGCTCCAGCAACACCAAGGTGCGCGCTCCGATCAGCGCCGGCAGCACTGTAGCCAATCGGACCCGCCACGGCTGAATCGCACAGGAATACTCCACACCGGCGGCGATGCAGGTAGTCGCGCGTGCGCGCCAGATCTGCAAGAGCGGCTCGACCCGCGCGCCCCCCGTCGGCAGATCAGCGGGTAAAATGCCTGACGACCGCAATTGTTCCGCCGGTAAGTAGCAACGGCCGGCGCGAAGATCCGGTCCCACGTCGCGAAGCACGTTGATCAGCTGGAGCCCTTTTCCATATGCCATGCCTAACGAGAGCATCTTCTCCGATGGCAGAGTCGCAAACTGGCGGAGATGACGAAAGCAGGTCGTCGTCCAGAACTCGCCGACGCATCCGGCCACGAGATAAGTGTAGCGATCCAGTTCTGTCTCCGTCTGCAGCGCCGTGATCTCCGTCGCGCCGCCGAAATGCTCGAGGTCGAAACGTTGTCCTTCCGTAACCGTCGCGAGCACATTCCGAATGTCCTGCCGATCTGCCTCACCGACCGAGTTCAGCCAGGAAAGGCAGAACGGCAGCGCCTCGATCAGCCGCCGCTCCGCCCCCCTTTTTTGCAGCGGCGCAAAGGAATCGCACAATTGCTCCGCATCCTCTGAGTGCCCGTTGTTGCGCAACAATGACGAGAGCGTTGTGAGGTGGTGCAGTCTTGAGGAGACGTCGACTTCGGCCGTGTCGGCGATGGTGTCAGTCGCGCGGGCGAGAAGGTAGGCGAGCGCCACCGGATCGCGCAGCGCGCGCGGCAGGAGTCGAATGGAGAGATAAAACGAGCGCGATACCGAGCGCAGAATTGGCCCTCTCAAATAGCGAACCGACTCGGCGTGCGTTGCGTTCAAGGCGATAGCTCCCCGTGGCCGCCGCGGAAAAAAAGGAGCGCTAAAAGGCGGAACGACAAGATAGTGAATGCGTGAGCGGTGCAGCGACAGCGATGAGTCCGGCGGAAAACGTCCAACGTTCAACGTCCAACGTCCAACGCTCAATGGCGGACCCGGTGCGACACATCTACGTCCATATCCCCTTTTGCGCGCGGATTTGCCCCTACTGCGCCTTTTACAAGGTGCGCGCGGATCCTGCACAAACACAGCGCTTTTGCGAAGCGTTGCTGCGCGAGCTCGAGATGCTCGGGCCACGGTTCCAAATCCAGGCGCAGACGATTTTCTTCGGTGGCGGAACACCGACCGCCCTCACGACTGCGCAGCTCGAGTTCTTGCTGTCCGGATTTCAAGAGCGCCTCAACCTGTCGGCGCTCGCCGAGTGGACGACGGAAGCTAACCCGGGGAGCGTCTCCGCGCGCAAAGCGGCGCTGCTAAAGCAGCTCGGCGTTTCGCGGATCAGCCTCGGCGTGCAGTCGTGGGATGACGAGCTCCTCACCACACTGGGACGCGAACATAACTCCGCCCAGGCCGAAGCCTCGTATCACGTCATGCGGGATGCGGGATTCCGGAGCGTCAGCATCGACCTGATGTTTGGATTGCCGGGCCAATCGCTGGCGCAATGGCAGGCAACCCTCGAGCGCACTGTGTCGCTCCGCCCCGACCACATCTCCGCCTACTGCCTCACGTATGAGGAGGACACCGAGTTCTTTCTGCGGCAGGCGCGCGGCGAATATCGACCCGATGTCGATACCGATGCGCAATTTTTCGAAAGCGCGATGCGAATTCTCGAAGGTGCGGGTTACGCGCAGTACGAGATCTCAAACTACGCGCGGCCGGGCCATGAGTCGGCGCATAACCGCGGCTACTGGGCCGGTGCGGATTACCTCGGGATTGGCCCGAGCGCCTTTTCTACCGTGGGGAACGAACGCTGGCAGAACGTGGCAGATTACCGCGCCTACAGCGATCGTGTCCTCGGCGACAACTCACCAGTGGCGTCGGTCGAGCCGCTCACCGCGCAGACGAAGCACGCAGAGCGGATCGTGTTGTCGCTGCGAACCGCCTCCGGTATTCCGCGCGAGTGGCTGGATGCATGGCCGACAGAGCGGCAGGAGTTCGTCCAACTCGGATTGCTGCAGCAGATCGGTGAGCGCTACGTCCTCACTCCGCGAGGGAAGCTCGTGGCGGACTCCGTCGCCGCAGCGTTCGTTTAAAGCGTGGCATGCACTTCCACGGACAGTCGAGCCTGGGAGGAGACATCGCCAACTTCAGGCTCGACGAGTCTCGCCCTACCAAGCCTTGCAGCCGCGCTTCATCGTCCGCAATAATTTCACCCAAGATGGAAGTGCATGACACGCTCTAGAAGTGGTTTCAAAACTCGTTTCCCTCACCCCAACCCTCTCCCAAAACGGGAGAGGGAGTCCCTTCTCCCTCGGGGAGAAGGTTAGGATGAGGGGCTCCGCAGCCGGTCCAAGTGTGGCAATGTCACTTTTGAAACCACTTCTAAGCCACTGCGTCGGTGCGTTCGGGTGGCGGAAGAAACACGGCAAACATCAAGCCCTTCGCTGCGATCGCAGCGCGTCTTCCAGGGGCTTCGCGCGGTGCGGAGCAAACTTCTTCTCGCCAGTTACGTCCGCGCTTCGACTTTCGTCACGACCTTGATCTGCTGTTTGCCGCCCGCTTCAGGGATGTTCTCATTCCGCTCTTCCCAGAACACGCGCACTTTGCGGCCTTTCAATTCATCGCCATTATCGAGATATGACTGCACCGAGCGGTCCGGGCGAAGGATGAAGAAGGACTCGCGTTGGCCTTTTTTGTCTTTGATGAGGAAGTGGGCGTAGTCGCCCTGCTCGATTCCGGCGAAGGTTCCTTCCGTACTACCTTTCGACGCTTTCGATCCGGCAAAGGAGAGGGAGGCGGCGGCGAAAAAGATGGTGCAGAAAACAGCGGCGGTATGTTTCAGGAGGGAGTTCATGCTTTGACTTCGACCAACGCATTGCACCTTGCAAGCATCGGCAGGCGTCCTTTCGCGCCCACGGCCGGGAAGGCTGCACATCAGCATGAGTGAGGAATCCACTTCCGACGCCGCGCCGGTGCCGCACAAAAGGAGGCCACGCTACCGCGGCAAGAACCCGCGGAATTTCGCCGAAAAATACAAGGAGCGCGATCCGCAGCGATATGCCGACACTGTGGCGAAGGTGCTCGCGTCGGGTGGGACGCCGGCCGGAACGCA
>JACDCC010000393.1 GCA_013694595.1 Chthoniobacterales bacterium | reverse complement strand
TTGCCAAGGCCGCGCGCGCGGAGGGTGTCACGCTCCACGAGGGCGTTTACGCCGGAATGCTCGGGCCGCAATACGAGACGCCTGCTGAGGTGCGGATGCTCCGGCACCTTGGCGCTGACGCGGTCGGAATGTCGACGGTGCTTGAGGCGATCCAGGCGCGTGCCCTCGGCCTCGAGGTGGCGGGGTTTTCCTGCCTCACAAACTGGGCAGCCGGCCTCGGTGCGGAGCCTCTCACACACGCGGAGGTGCTCAGCAGCGGCAAGACGGCGGCAGCGACGTTCTGTCGCGTGTTGCGCCTCGCATTGAGCGACTAGTCGCTGTCGACCGGCCGGCGCGCACGCGGCTCACGATCTTTTGTCGTGGCGGTGCTCGGCACGGTCACGAATGGTCCGCCTTCGAGCGGAGCTGCGGCCGTGAATGCGACATCCGGCATGTTGCTCGGGAGGCCTTCGACCGGGAATTCCTTCCGCAACGGGAAGTAAGGATAGCCCTCCCACATGAGGATGCGACGCAGGTCCGGGTGGTTGTTGAACCGGATCCCCATCATGTCGTAGATCTCGCGCTCGTGCCAGTCGGCCGCTACCCAAATGTCTGAAACGGTATCCACCGTCGGATCATCTTCAGAGGCGGTGAGCTTCAAGCGCAGGTGGATTCCCATGCTCATCGAGTAGAGTTCGTAGACGACCGCAAAGCGTGGCTCGACCCCGAAATTGTCCACGCTCGAGATGTCGAGCAGGTAATCAAAACAGAGCTCGTCGCGACAGAACCGCGCCACCTCGCGCAGGTTCTCGCGCGCGATCAAGAACGTGGTCTCGCCACGAAATTCAGTCTTCGCCAGGATCCTGGCGCCGAACAGGCGCTGGAGCGATGCGAGCAACTCCGGCCCGGTCATGCCATCACCTTGTCAAAATCCTTGAGCAGCTCGCGCTTTTGCTCGCGGAAGGAATGCTCGCCGGTGATCTTTTCCTGCAGCTTCATCAACCCTTCGAGCAACGCTTCCGGCCGGGGAGGGCAACCCGAAACGTAAACATCCACCGGCAGCAGCTGATCAATGCCCTGCAGCACGGCATAGGAGCGATACATGCCGCCGGTAGAGGCGCATGCGCCCATCGCGATCACCCATTTCGGCTCCGGCATCTGCTCGTAGATTCGTTTCACCGCCAGCGCCATTTTGTAGGTGACGGTTCCGGCCACGATCATCACATCGCATTGCCGCGGCGAGAACCGCATCACTTCCGCGCCGAAACGTGAGATGTCGAACCGCGATGCGCCGGTCGCCATCAACTCGATCGCGCAGCAGGCGAGGCCCATCGGCATTGGCCAAAGCGAGTTCTTCCGCATCCAGTTCATGGCGGCGTCCACGCGGGTAAAGATCACGTTGCCCTCGATCTTCGAATCGTAAGCAGCCGGACGGATTTCTCGCATCTCGGAGGTTAAAATGCAGCGCCTCTTGCGCAACTGGAATCCCGTCCGCGCGGCGCGGCGCGGCGAGCTTATTGCACGACAGGAAGCGTGACTGTATACAACCGCTCGTCTCCGTTTCGATGGCTTACACCCGTTTGCATCTCGACCACCTCGAGAGCCAGAGCATCTACATCATTCGTGAGGCGTATCGCGCCTTCAAGAACGTGGCGATGCCATGGTCGATGGGAAAGGATTCGAATGTCCTCATCTGGCTCTCGCTGAAAGCTTTCTTCGGCAAGATCCCTTTCCCGGTGCTGCACATCGATACCACCTATGAGTTCCCGGAGATGCTGAAATTCCGCGACTGGGCGACCGCGCATTACAAATTGAACCTGATCGTGAAGGTGAACACCGAAGCCCGCGCCCGCGGCGTTGGATACGAGACGCACGATCCCGTCACGGTGACGCACGAGCTCAAGACGGTCGCGTTGCAGCAGGCGCTGGCGGAGCACCAATGGGACGCGCTGATCACTGGCATCCGGCGCGATGAGGATCCGACGCGCGCGAAGGAGCGTTATTTCTCGCCGCGCAACGCGCAGTTCGAGTGGTCCTATAAGGACCAGCCGCCGGAGTTCTGGGGTCAATTCGCAAACTCCGCGGGCAAAGGGGAGCATGTTCGCGTGCAGCCGCTGCTGGATTGGACCGAGGCGGACGTCTGGCGTTACATCGAGCGGGAGAAAATCGCGATCCCGCAGATGTATTTCGCTCGGAACGGCGAACGCTACCGTTCGTTAGGCTGCAAACCGATCACGAAACCGGTGGTGAGCAGCGCGGCCACGATTGCAGAGATCATCGCGGAACTCGACGCCACTCGCACGAGCGAGCGAGCCGGCCGCGCGCAGGATCACCACGAGCGAAACGCGATGCAGAAACTCCGCGCGAAAGGGTTTCTGTGAGCGACGAAGCACAGCGGCTCAAGATCGTTTTCGTCGGGCATGTCGATCATGGCAAATCCACGCTGATCGGCCGCATCCTGCACGACACCAGTTCGCTGCCGGAAGGTAAAGTGGCTGCCATTCAAGCGGCATGCACGGAGGAAGGGATGGAGTTCGAGTTCGCCTTTCTCCTGGATGCGCTCCTGGAGGAGCAGGCGCAAAACATCACGATCGACACGACCCAAATCCCGTTTCGCACCGCACGGCGCCGCTACGTCATCATCGACGCTCCCGGACACAAGGAGTTCCTGAAGAACATGATCACCGGCGCCGCCAGCGCGGATGCCGCAGTGCTGGTGATCGCCGCTAACGAAGGCGTACGGGAGCAAAGTCGCCGCCACGGCTACCTCCTAAGCCTGCTCGGGATTCGCCAGATCGTGGTGGTCGTGAACAAGATGGATCTCGTGGGCCATTCCGAGCAGGCCTTCCGCGAGCTCGAGGCGGAGTACCGCGCGTTCTTGGCTTCGTTGGGACTGGAGGCGCAGTGCTTCATTCCCGCGTCCGCACGAGCCGGCGATAATGTGGCGCGTCGTGCCGACGACACCTTCGCGTGGTATTCGGGCCCGACGCTTCTCGGCGCGCTCGACGAGCTGCAAGCTGTCACGGCTCCGCTCGGGCAGCCGCTTCGGTTTTCTGTACAGGATGTCTACCGCTTCGACGACCGCCGCATCATCGCAGGACGCGTGGAGAGCGGCACGCTGCGCGTGGGCGACCAGCTTGTCTTTTCCCCGGCAAACAAGATGTCGACGGTTGCGAGCATCGAAGCCTGGAGCGCGGCGCCGCCGGAGGAGGCGATTGCCGGCGACGCCATTGGGATCACGTTGCGGGACCAGATCTTTGTCGAGCGCGGTTATGTGGCTTCGCATCAGCAGGAGACGCCGATTGAGGCGAACCGCGTGCATGCGGAGCTGTTCTGGCTGGCGGAAGCGCCGCTCCGGCGTGAGGCGCATTACACGCTGCGCCTTGCAACGCAGGAAGTGAAGTGCCAGGTCGTAGGGATCGAGCAGGTGATGGATTCCTCCAGCCTCGCGATATCGTCGGGAGAGATCGAGCAGGTTGCGCGAAATGAAGTCGGCCGCGTGACGCTGCAAATGCGGGCGCCGCTCGTTTTAGATAATCACGACCGGGTGCCGAGTCTCGGTCGGTTCGTGCTGGTAGACGCCGGCCGGATCTGCGGCGGCGGAATCGTATTCGGCGGCGTTTACACCGATCGCTTTGAGGTTAAGAGCAAAAACATCTTCTGGAGTGAGGGACGGATCAGCGCGCGTGTTCGCGCAGCGCAAAACGGCCACCGCGGCGCCGTCGTGTGGCTTACGGGATTGTCCGGCGCAGGCAAGTCCACCGTGGCTCAGGCGCTCGAAGCAGAACTCTTCGCGCGTGGTATGCACACGTACGTGCTCGACGGCGATAACATCCGCCACGGCCTCAATTCGAACCTCGGTTTCTCACCGGAGGATCGCGTGGAGAATATCCGGCGCGTCAGCGAAGTAGCGAAGCTGATGGCGGATGCAGGTACGGTCGCGATCACCGCGTTCATTTCGCCTTACAGGCTGGATCGCCGCCGCGCGCGCGAGATCGCGCTGGAAGGGAAGGCGGAGTTCATCGAAGTCTTCGTCGATGCGCCGCTCCGCGTCTGCGAAGAACGCGATCCGAAGCAGCTCTACAAAAAAGCGCGGGCAGGGGAGATTCGGAATTTCACCGGCATCGATGCACCCTACGAAGCCCCGGAGGATCCGGAGATCACCGTGAAAACCGACGAGCAGAGCGTCGACGAATCTGTCTCGATGATCTTGGAGCAGCTGCTCCCGCGTCTCCGAACGGAAGAATAGGCAGGCCGGCGGCGCTAAGCAACACGCGAGGCCAGGCGGCCGCCTGCGAAATCCGCGCTAATGTTGACGTGCGCCGCTTCGATGACTTCGTGGACGATCTTGCCGAGCTCGGCAGCTTCGTAAGGCTTCGCGATCACGCCGCGGAAGCCGAAATCCTGATACCGGCTCATCGTTGCGTCCATCGCGTAGCCGCTCGACACGATCGCATTCACCGTTGGATCGATCTCGATCAAGCGCTTGAGAGCTTCCTTGCCGCCCATCCCGCCGGGCAGCGTGAGGTCAAGGATGACGGCGTCGAAACGCTCGCCGGCTTCGAGTTTCGCACGGTAGATGTTTACGCCTTCGAGGGCAGTCTCGGCCTCGGTGACTTCGTAGCCGAGGCGGCTGAGGGTGAATTCAACCAGGGCGCGGATCGCTTCTTCGTCGTCGACGATCAGCACGCGTCCAGTGCCCGTGATGACGGGACTGATGGTGCGAGGCGCTTCGACCGGCATGACGTGGTTCCGCAGTGCCGGCAGATAGATGGTGAAGGTGGAGCCGAAGTGCACCTGTGAATCGACGGTGATGAGGCCGTTGTGGTTCTTGATGATCGAGTAGGTCGTCGCCAAACCGAGGCCGGTGCCTTTCGGCTTGGTCGTGAAGTAAGGATCGAAGATGCGCTTGAGGTAATTGTCCGGGATACCGACGCCTTCGTCGCGGATTGTGATGCGGACGTAGTCGCCCGGGAGCAGGTCGGCCACGACTGGAGTGGTGTCGGAGTTGTAGACGAAGTTATCGCAGGTGACGCGCAGGGTCCCGCCGTTCGGCATCGCCTGGTCGGCGTTGACCACGAGATTCGCGACGACCTGACTGATCTGTCCCGGATCGATTTCCGCGGGCCAGAGCTCGGCGCCGAAGGTAAACTCGCTGCGGCTGTGCGTGCCGCGGAGTGAGAAGCTGACGGTGTCCTGGATGAGCTTGCCGATCGACGCGGTCTTCTTTATCGGTGCGCCGCCGCGGGCGAAGGTGAGGAGCTGCTGCGCGAGGTCACGAGCGCGCATCGAGGCGTTTTTCGCGTCGTTCAGGCGCGTCGCCATCTCATCGTTCGGCGGCAGGAGGAGCGAGGCCAGCGAGATGTTGCCGATGATGGCAGTGAGTAGGTTGTTGAAATCGTGCGCAATGCCGCCGGCGAGCAGGCCGAGCTGTTCCAGCGTCTCGGCTTTGCGGCGCTCGGCTTCATTGCGCTGACGTTCGGTGATGTCGCGGAAGACGAGCACGACACCTGCGACTTCGTTCTTGCTGTCGCGAATCGGGGAGGCGACCTGCTCGATGACATGTTCGCTGCCTTCGCGGGAGACGAGCGTGGCGTTCTCGGGCAGGCTGAGCAGGATGGAGTGCGCTTCGTTGCGATAGCCGCTCTTCTGCGAGCGAGCTTGCGCGGCGAGATCGATGGCGACGTTGAAGACCACTTTCAACGGCTGGCCAATCGCTTCTTTGGACGTCCAGCCGGTCAGGCCCTCAGCGGCGTTGTTGATCATAATGATCTTGCCCTGCACATCGGTCGTAATGACGCCGTCGCCGATGGAGCGCAGCGTGACCGCGAGGCTTTCCTTCTCCTTGTCGATCTGCTGCTCGAAGCGCTTCCGCTCGGTCACGTCGCGTACCATCGAGACATAGAGCTTCTTGCCGTCGACGACCATTTCGCTGAGCGAGATCTCGACCGGGAACGTGGCGTGCCGCCGGGTGCGGCCGACCGCCATCGTCGTCGAGCCGGTGCTGCGAGCGAGATCATCCCACGCGACTGTCACCGGCTTATCTTCAGGTCCGTCGCCGTAGGCCTTCGGCACCAGTTTGGTGAACTTGTGGCCGATCATCTCGTTGTCCTGGCAACCGAACATTTTCTCGGCCGCCGGGTTCATCGAGCAGATCACGCCCTCCTCATCGACGGTGATCATACCGTCGAGGATGTGTTCGATGATCGACTTGATGCGTGTCTCAACGCCTTCGAGTTTCGAAACCTGACGGCGAACGAGCACGCAGCTGTAGCTGTTCGAGACGACGAGCAGGGCGACTGCGAAGAGGCAAAGGACGGACAGCGCGCCCGTTTTGATGATCCGCTGCCGGCTCGCGGCGGTCGCCCGCCGCTCGTACACATCGAGTTCATTGCGCTCAAATGCGGCGATCTTCTCTCGAATTTCGCCCATCAGCGGGGAGCTGTTCTGCGTAGTGGCAAACGCGACTTCGTTCCGGCCGGCGCGTTTCGCGTCGATCCCGGGCACGGCTGAAGTGTTGATCCAGAGTTCGACCTTTTCGCGAATTTGGGTGAGCAGGGCGGTTTGCTCGGGCGTGTTGGGAACAAGAATCGTGAGGTAACCGTGATAGTTGAGGAAGGCGGCCGTGGCTCGGTTGTAGGCTTCGACGAAGTTGTTGTCGCCGGTCAGCAGATACCCGCGCTTTTCCTTCTCCATCTCCACCACGGAGCGTTCCAGTTTCGGCAGGAAATCGAGGATCTGAGTCGACTGAGCCGCCCACTCCTGCTCACGCATCCGCTGGTTCAAAACGATCTGCTCTTCATTTTGCAACGAACGGAGGATCTCGCGGGCCTGGTCGAGCATTGTGTTACCGAGCGCGACGCCTGGAGCGGTAGGGGACCGGGTAAGAGCGGCCGCGGCCGTACCCTTGGTTTGACGCGCTGTTATCTCTGGAATCGCCACGGTAGCTAGCCATTTTTGGACGATTTCCTGAACTTTCATCACGCGCTTACGTTGCTGCGCGCTCTCTAAGATCAAATCGGTGAGGCCGTCGACGCGCTGTTTAATGCCGTCGCGGCGCGCTTCGAAGCCCTGCAGCACCGCCGGGTCGCCTGTCAGAAGATAGCCGCGGTGACTCGTCTCGAGCGCCGCGATATCGTTTTCGATGACGCTGCTCAAACGGATCACCTCGATGGTGTGCGCCCGAAGCACTTCGTGCCGGTGATTGCGGTAGGTCACAAAGAGAAAGATACCGGCGAGGAGGATGATAACGATGACGCCGGCCGCCGTACCGGAGAGCAATTTCGCATGGAAATGCTTTTGGCTGAACAGCCACGCCAGGCTGCGATGGACAAACGATCGTGATCCTTTCGGGGTCATCGCTCCGGGAGTGGCGGCCTCGATCGGGGTCATTATAATTACCAGAAAGCAGGTCGCCTGCCAACCGATCGGATCAGGCCGTTTAATAGCAATTTCAGTACCGCACGCGGACCAGAAATAGCCCGTCAGCCGGTGCTGCAAACCGCGCCGCTCGGCCTGTTTGCGCACCGGAATGAAGACGGGCGCTGATCTCCTCGGGCGACATGCGCCCGAGGCCGCATCGCACGAGAGTGCCCACCATCAGCCGCACCATCTTATAGAGGAAGCCGTCCCCGGAAAATTCCAGCGTGAGCAGCGGGCCGTGGCGTCGGATCCGCACCGCCTGAATGGTCCTGACAGTGTTCTCTCCCGGCTTGCCGCGATTTGCCGCAAACGAGGCGAAATCGTGCCGTCCGCAGAATGCCTGCGCAGCTCCAGAGATCACCTCGAAATCGAGGTGACCCGTGACATGCCATGCGCGGCTCACCTCGAAAGGGGGGAGAACCGCGGCGTTCCAAACACGGTAACGGTAGACCTTCCCTTTGGCCGAGAACCGGGCGTGAAAACTTTGCGCCACATATCGGCACCGGAGGACCCGAATCGCCGGCGGTAACGAGGCGTTCAGCGCTGCCGGCCAACGTGCTGCGCCGAGGGAACGCGATGGAATATCGGCGTGCGCCGTTTGCGCCAGCGCATGGACGCCGGCGTCTGTCCGTCCGGCGCCGTGCAGTCGCACCGGCTCTCCTGCCACCCTCGCAAAGGCTTTTTCCAGGTGATCCTGGATCGTGTTGCCGCCTGGTTGGCTCTGCCAGCCGGAGAACGGCGCGCCATCGTAGGCGACGAGCAGTTTCAGCCGGTAAGGCATCTAGCCCTGCGGGGCCGGGTCCGTTAGCCAGTCGCCTCCGGCGGCGCCTTGCTGCTTGTCAAGGTAACCCTGCAGGATCATCTGAGCTGCCACCTGGTCGACCACGCCGCGCGTGTCGCGGATTTTCCGGCCGGAATCCCGTAGCGCGCGATGCGCCGCGGTCGTGGTCAGCCGCTCGTCCCACATCACAACAGGGCAGGGGAGCAGCGCACGCAGACGTTCGGCGAAGGTGGTCACTTCCGCGGCGGCCGCGCCGATATCGCCGTTCATGTGGCGTGGCATTCCGAGCACTACCTGCTCTGCATCCTTCTCGCGTGCCAGCTCCGCGATGCGCTTCGCGGCGGCATCGAGCCGAGCTGCGGGAATTGTCTCGAGCGGGTGTGCGAGCATTCCCAATTCATCCGAAACTGCGACGCCGATTCGCGCCTGCCCGAAGTCGACGCCGAGCACCCGTCGCCGTAACTCGAAGCCGCTCATTGCAGCTCTGGGGCGAGCTTGCCGACAAGCCCCTTGATCTTTTCGGCCTGATGCCGATGGCAAACCAGCAACGCGTCGCCGGTGCGAACGACGATGAGATTGTGCACGCCGAGGAGCGCGATTTTGGTTCCGTCCTGGTCAAAGACGATGTTGTTCGACGAATCGACTGCCGTGATGTCGCAGTTCGCGGCGTTGCCTTCCTCGTCGTTCCGGAAATAAGAGGCTACCGCCTGCCAGCTGCCGACATCGTCCCAGTCGAATCCCGCCTCCACCACCAGCACGCGATCAGCTTTCTCCATGATCGCGTAGTCGAACGAGATCTTCGGCAAGTCACCGAACTTATCGCGCAACGTCTTCTCGAACCGGTCCGGTGCGGAAACTTGAGCGATGAAATTCGCGAGCTCAGGCGTGTGCCGGTTAAACTCACCGAGCACGGTGGCGACGGACCAGACGAACATTCCAGCGTTCCACCTAAAGTTCCCTTTACTGACGAACGTCTCCGCCAGATCGGAGCTCGGCTTCTCGCGGAAGCGCAGCACGTGGTGAATGGCCGCGGCGCGTTTGGATGCCGGCCGCACTTTCACCGGCTCACCCATCTCGATGTAGCCGAATCCGGGGCAGGCCCAGGTCGGTTTGATGCCGATCGTCACGAGCGCGCCCGTTTCTTCGGCAGCGGTTGCGGCGGTTTGCAGCGTCGCCTGAAACGCCGCCGTGTCCTTGATGACATGGTCCGCCGGGAGGACGACCATCGTCGCCATGTGATCGCGCGCGGCAACCCAGCCTGCGCCCAAAGCCACCGCCGCCGCGGTGTCTCGCTTAGCCGGTTCGGCGACGATATTCTCGCGCGGAAAATCTGTCAGCAGCGCGCGCACGGACGCCTCCTGTTCCACGTTGGTCAGGATCAAAATCCGCTCCAGCGGCACGAAGCCCTGGAGGCGCGTCACCGTTTCCTCGAGCAGCGTCTTCTCCGAAACGAGCTGCAACAGCTGCTTCGGACGCGTCCGGCGGCTCAACGGCCAAAAGCGTTCGCCGCTGCCGCCAGCGAGGATGAGTGCGTAGATAGATGGCGACATTTGCAGAGGCAGAAACGCGGCTCCACGGGCGCTGAGATTTCCCGTTTCCTTTTCGGATTCGCGACGTATACAAGTATGCGATGTCCCTGCCGATATCCATTCCAAAAACGGCGGAGCAGCTTCCGCTCGACAGTCTCCTGGTGCTCACCCGGACTGCTCTCGGGCTCGGCGTCGGGATGCTGGTCGCGGACAAGATCAATCGCCCTGTCCGGCAGGCGACCGCCATCGCGCTCGTGGCGGTGGGCGCTCTCGCGGCCGTGCCGATGCTGGTGAAAGTGGCGCTGGAACGGATCAATCGGCCGGAGTCTGAGCGCGGCAGCCGGAACCGTTTGCGGTCGATTCGCGGCGACTCCGTTTACCCGTCCGAGCACGACGTCTACTAAGCCGCGGGCGCATTCCTCGCGCTCTGCCGCTGCGCTTGCTTCGGTCGCATCGGCAGCTTACCCGTCTCTCCGCATGTCCGGTAAAGCCCCGTCCTCGAATTCATTGCGCGAACGCTGCGCCGCCATAGGCCAGGAAGAAGCGGTTCTCCGCGAAGGCGGTGGCAAAGCGGGCCAGGATCGTCAGCACAAGCTCGGCCGCCTTCTGGCCCGTGAACGAATCTCGCTGCTGCTCGATAAAAACGCGCCCTTCTTCGAGCTCGGCCTGTGGGCGGCTTACAAAATGTACCCGCAGTGGGGCAACATCGCGGCCGCCGGTGCCGTTGCAGGCATCGGAAATGTGCAGGGCATCCCGTGCATGATCGTGGCGAACGACGCCACCGTGAAAGCCGGCGCGTTCTTTCCCCAGACAGCAAAGAAAATCATCCGCGCACAGCGGGTGGCATTCGAGTGCGCACTGCCGCTGCTCTACCTCGTCGATTCCGCCGGCGTCTTCCTCCCGATGCAGGACGAGATCTTTCCAGATGAAGACGACTTCGGCCGCATCTTCCGCAACAACTCCGTCATCTCCGCTGCTGGGCTGCCGCAGTTCGCCGCGATCATGGGCAACTGCGTCGCTGGTGGTGCCTATCTCCCGGTCCTCTGCGACAAGATCCTGATGACGGAGGGCAGCGGTCTCTATCTTGCCGGGCCGTCGCTCGTGAAAGCTGCCATCGGACAAGTGGTCGACCAGGAGGAACTCGGCGGCGCGAAAATGCACGCAGAGATTAGCGGCACCGTCGATTTCTACGAAAAAGACGACAAGGCCTGCCTGAAGCGGCTCCGTTCACTTGTCGGTCTGCTGCCGGAAGCGGAAGCGGCCAAACACGCGCCGAAGAACGGCAGCCACCCGACTGCTGCGAAAGAGCCCGACGCCGTCTACGACATCATCAGCCTCGATGGCCACAAGCCGTACGACACGCGCGATTTGCTTGCCTCGATCATCGATGCGGATTCGCTCGACGAATACAAAGCAGACTACGGGAAGACGCTGGTCACCGCCTATGCACGGATCGGCGGACGCCCGGTCGGCATTGTCGCGAGCCAGCGGCTGCAAGTGCGCACGAAAAAAGAAGGCATTCAGATGGGCGGCGTGATTTACGCCGACAGTGCCGACAAAGCCGCGCGTTTTATTTTCGACTGCAACCAGACGGGCCTGCCGATCATCTTCTTCCAGGACGTGACCGGCTTCATGGTCGGACGCGACGCCGAGCAGAGCGGCATCATCCGCAGTGGCGCCAAGCTCGTGAATGCGGTCAGCAATTCCACCGTACCGAAGATCACCGTGGTGGTGGGTGGCTCATTCGGCGCCGGCAACTACGCGCTCTGCGGCAAGGCCTACGACCCGAACTTCATCCTCGCCTGGCCGCACTCCCGCTACGCTGTGATGGGGGCCGCACAGGCGTCCGACACCGTCTTCAGTATTCTCGCTCGCGCGCAGGATCGCGGCGACAAGAAATCGACCCCGGAGGAGCTCGAGGAGCTCCGCGCGACGGTGAAAAAGAGCTACGAGGAGCAGACGGACATCCGCTACGGCGCCGCGCGGGGCTGGGTGGATGCGATCATTCAACCACACGAAACGCGCGACGTTCTCGTGCGCCTGTTGCAATACGTTTCGCGTCCGACTCCGAAAGCCCGCTTCCACACGGGCGTGGTGCAGGTCTAACGAGCAGCTGGTTCCGCGTCCGCAAACTCGGCCGTGATAGCGCGATTCAGTGCCGGCACGTCGCCGGGGACTTCGGTAACCGCCGAATGCACGTCGCGCTGCGCCAGCGCGCGTAAAACCTCTTCGGTCGGGATGTTTCCGACAAGGTCGTCTTGCGCAAAAGGACAGCCGCCGAGCCCGCCCACCGCAGAATCAAAACGTCGGCAACCGGCATCGTAGGCCGCCAGCACCTTGGCTGCTGCGTCGGTGCGCGTGCTGTGCAAGTGGACACCCACTTCCGATCCCGCGCAGTCACGCGTGACCGCTTCAACGACGCGCCGCACGAGGTCCGGCGCAGCCGCACCGACAGTATCGGCCAGCGAGATCGCCGCCACTCCCATTCCCGCGATGATTTGCGCCGCTTCTGCGACTTTTTCCTCGCTCCATGGATCGTCATACGGATTCCCGAACGCCATCGAGATGTACGCTACGACTCCGAGCTTCGCCTCAGTCGCGCGCTCATTGATCTTCCCCAGCACAGCTCGATTTCCGTCGACCGATTGGTTTTGGTTCCGGCGCAGGAACGTCTCTGAGATTGAGTAGGGAAAGCCAAGCGTCGTAACGGCTCCCGTCGCGATCGCACGCTCCGCGCCTTTTTCATTTACAACGATGCCGATGATCTCGGCCCCTTGTTGCGATCCTAGTTGCGCCAGCACTTCTTCGCTGTCAGCCATCTGCGGCACCGCTTTCGGCGAGACAAAGCTGACCGCATCGATGTGACGGAAGCCCGCGGCGATCAGAGCGCGCAGGTATTCCACTTTTCGTTCGGTGGGGATGTTGCGGGGAAGCCCCTGCCACGCGTCGCGCGGACATTCGATGAGCTTGACGGATTCCATGTTACTGGCGAACAACCTAACTCATGGCAGTCGTTCTCGTCGAAAGACAATCCGCACACACAACGGTCGTGACGCTCAACCGTCCCGAGCGCCGCAACGCCCTCACGATTGAACTCATGACGGACCTCGTCGCCGCTGTCGATCAGGCTTCGAATGACGACACACAGCGCGTGCTGATTCTTCGCGGCGCCGGTCCGGCTTTCTGCGCCGGGATGGACCTCAACGAGACCGCCGACGGCAGCAAAGCGCACGAATCGGGCGGCATGGTCGCGAAGACGTTGCTTGCGCTCAGTCAGACGCGCCTGATCACGATCGCCGCCGTGCATGGAGCGGCCGTCGCCGGCGGCGCTGGGATTATGTCGGCCTGCGACTTTGTGGTCGCAGCGGAGGGGACGAAGTTCGGATACCCGGAGGCGCGGCGTGGTCTCGTGGCGGCTAATGTGATGACGTTCCTGCGACGCCAACTCCGCGAGCGCGACGTTCGTGAGCTTCTTTTCGCTTCAGAGTTGATCGATGCCGCGCGCGCGCGGGAGATCGGCCTCGTGAACCGGGTTGTCCCTGCCGCTGAACTCGATCAGGAAGTCAGCAAAATCGTTGCTTCGGTTCTCCAAGGCGCCCCCGGAGCACTAACGAACGCGAAGCAGCTGCTCGAGCAGCTCTGGTCCACCTCGGTGAAGGAGGACATCGAGACCGCGTTGTCGCACCACATGCAGGCGCGTGAATCGGCCGAAGCAAAAGAAGGAGTGACGGCCTTCCTCGAGAAACGAGCGCCGCGCTGGGCGGAGTAACTTGATTCCATTCCGCAATCTCGCCGAAGCGCGCACGCCGGAAGGTTCCCGCCTGAGCCTCCACGAACATGACGGCGATTACTTCATCAAGCTCGACGGCCGTCAGCTGATGAGCAGCACGTCCACGACATCGGAGCTGCTGCTCTCGCACGTCGCATGCCAGCACCTCGCGCACGAACCGAATGCGCGTGTGCTGATTGGCGGGCTCGGTCTTGGCTTCAGCCTCAAACGCGTGCTCCAGATGGTCGGCCAAGACGCCCTGGTGCAGGTGGCGGAGCTGGTGCCGGAAGTTGTCGCGTGGAACCGCGAGTTGCTCGCGCCGGTGAACGGGAAGCTGCTCGATGATCCGCGCGTGGAGGTGATCGTCGGCGACGTATTTGCGCTGCTTCGTCGAGGCCAACCCTACGACGCCATCCTGCTCGACGTTGACAATGGCCCGACGTCGTTCGTCCAGTCAAAGAACCGCCGCATCTATAATCGGCGCGGTCTCGGGGTGATCATGAAAGCATTGAAGCCCGGCGGGCGCGTGGCGTTCTGGTCTGCGGAACCGGAGCCGGCATTCCGCGAAGCGCTCACGCGTGCCGGGTTCCATGCGGAGGAACATCCTGCCAAGGCGCACGAACGGGCGAAGCGCTTCGCCCATATGATCTTCGTCGGCGAGCGATGAGCTAAACGACTGCCGCGCCGCTCCGCTTCGGATACTCCGCGGTCGCAAACGTCAGACCGCGCGCCAGGCATTCCGGACACAGCAGGTAATCGCGGTTTTCACGCTCCGCGTCTTCCGAGAGAATAAAGAGCTTGTGACACGGATCGTGCAGGCAATTGACGTAGCGGCTCGTGCTCCTTCCCGTGTGAGCGCACCGGCCGATCGGCACCAGCCCGTCAGCCACTCGCACCGTCATCCGTTGGTCGAAAACAAAACACTCGCCCTGCCAGCGCTCGTTCCCGAATTGCTCCTGGTAAGTCACGATCCCGCCATGCAGCTGGAACACACGATCGAACCCGCGACTTCGCAGCAATGCTGACGCCTTTTCGCAGCGGATCCCGCCGGTGCAATACATCAGCACCTTCTTCTCTTTCAGCGGCTCGAGTTGCGGCATGTAAGCGGGCAACTCGCGAAAATGCTCGATGTCGCAAACGACCGCGCCTTCAAATCTGCCGGCAGCGGACTCGAAGATGTTCCGCACGTCGAGCAACACAACTTCCGGATCTTCCTCCATCATCCGTTTCCACTCGGCGGGCGAGAGCTGGTTGTGCTGTTCCGGGGTGAGGGGACCGGCCCCGAGCGTCACGATTTCGCGGCGAACTTTGACGACGAGCTTCGGAAACGTGTTCGGGTCGCCGTTGCTCACCTTCATCTGCACGTCGGAAAAGCGCGGGTCGGCGTGCAGCGTGCTGATGTATTGATTCACCGCGTCGGCAGGGCCGGCGAGCGTGCCGTTGATCCCTTCCGTCGCGACGAGGGTGCGGCCTTTCAACCGCAACGTTGAACAAAGCGCCCGCTGCTCGTCGGCGAACCCCGTTGGGTCTGCAATCGCGACATATTTGTAAAACAGTATGACTGGCCAGCTCTCCATCGCGTGCTGCTGGTTTAGCGAGTGAACGCCCGTGCGTATTGCACGGGCGGTCTCAAGTCAGCTCCGAGTTCTGCCGCGGCTTTGATCGGCCAGTACGGTTCGCGCAGCAGTTCGCGCGCGAGAAACACCATGTCTGCGCGGCCGCTGGTGATGATCTCATTGGCTTGACCGACCTCGGTGATGAAACCCACCGCAGCTGTCGCGACATCTGCTTCGCGCCGAATGCGCTCCGCGAACGGAACCTGATAACCAGGCCTAAGTGCGATCTTGGCGCGCGGCACCGCACCGCCGGACGAGCAATCGACGAGGTCGACGCCCAGCGGTTTCAGCTGGTGGACGAGTTGAACCGACTCTTCGGCATCCCAGCCGCCCTCCACCCAATCGGTGGCCGAAATGCGGACGGCGAGCGGCAGACGCTCCGGCCAGACTCGTCGCACTGCTTCCACCACTTCGCGCAGCGCGCGGGTGCGGTTCTCGAACGTGCCGCCGTATTCGTCGCTTCTCTTGTTGATCAACGGCGAAAGAAACTCGTGCAGCAGATATCCGTGTGCTGCATGGATTTC
>JACDCC010000347.1 GCA_013694595.1 Chthoniobacterales bacterium | reverse complement strand
CGAACTCCCGTCGATTCTGGCCACAGCCATCGCGATTGTTTTCGTGTGGGAAGTCGCACAGAGGTGGGGAGCGTCCTCGCCCGTTTCCCTCTCGGCCGCTCTTTCACTCTTGGCCGCACCCCAAATTGCCTGGTCAGCGCTGGGAGGCGCGGACCACGTAATCGCCGCTGCGGGCCTACTATGCTGCCTTTACAATGCGACCGCCTCCCTCTCTCAGCCGCAAAAAAACGTCGCCTATCTGCAGGCGGGGGCCGCGGCGATCTCCGCGGCCCTGGTTTGCGGGACAAGCGTACCAGGTCTGTTGTTTGGCACGGTCTTCGGCCTGCTCTTCGTTGTTTTCTTGGCCACGATGCGAATGTGGAAGCGGCTTTTCGTTGTCGCGATCGTCTTTGTGGCGGCCGCGCCATCGGCCTTCGCTTTGCAATATCTGAGCAATCTACACCGCTACGGCTGGTTATTTCCGGAAGGTGATGGGACGGACAGTTTCTCACATCGGGCCCAGCACTGGCTTCCCGCCAGCCTTGTCTACGTATTCCGATTGTTGTTTCGTGAACCGATCCGAGGCATCGGCGAGAACCATGACGACAGCAACTACGGCGTATGGTTCTCCCTCGTGGTGATTCCTTTGGTCCTGATAACGAACTGGGATTCGATCGTCGGAATCTTCCAACGTGATCGCGCAGGGCACCCGGGCGTTCGCAGCAAAGAACGGTCTTTCGTGGCCGCGTTTTTGTTTGTTGCGCTTGCCGCCACCGTGGCGGTGCACCCTCTGGGCGAACTGGATCAGCGTTTCCTGATTTGGGTGGTTCCAGTGACGCTTGTGCTGGCCATGCACGCGCTTGAGCTTCACCTCTCGCCCGCTTTTTTCCGAATGCTGTCCGCGGGATTCATTCTCGTTACCGTGCGTTCTGTCCTCGCGGTTGGTTATCCCTTCGCGATAAAGTCGCCCCTTTTCGGAGCGATCCAGGTCTGGCCGGAGGTCTCCGGCTACGAAGCAATGCACGACGCTTTGCCGGGCGACACCGTCCTGTATATGGGAGACGAGGACACTGCTGTATACCCGTGCTGGGGAAGGAGATACAGTCGTACGGTCTGGGCGGCCGATAGCTTGGTCACGCTCCGGAACTATTTCGACCGTTCTCCGCGCTGGGTAGTCCTCGAAACTTCCGCGCCCGAGGACCTGCGGATCGCGACTCTGGAATTTCTTTCCGCGCAGGGTTACACGAAAGTTTCAGAGGAGCCGCCAGAAGCGGACGAACTTCCCGACAAGGCGCGCCGGACCATCTGGCGGAGATGATTTTACTCAAGCCGGCACCGGCAGGATTTCATGAGCGAAGGTTCGCGTATGTATCCATACTATGAAGGTCGGTTTGATTCCTGCGATCCTCGCGGTCGGACTGATACCAACGCCCTTCGTCCGAGGTGATCCAACCGCAGGCAAGACCATAGTGCCGGATAGGAAAAGTGGCCCTTGCATAAACCTCCCGTTTTAACACGACCTCAGCAATACAATGAGCGCTCCAAAAACTGACGCGCCAACTTCGAGCGGCAGGCCAATCGGAGGCGTCCGCGGGAAAGATCGGCCGGAGCATTCTTTCCCTCGGCAGCGGCGAAATTCTGGCCCGCGTAGTGGCATTTTTCGGGACTGCTTATCTTGCGCGCACCCTCGAACCAGTGGGTTTCGGCATCATCGGGTTTGCGAATGCGCTTTCAAAAGGGATAGTGCCGTCGCTGCTCGTTCGGGACGAGACTTGCATCACCGATTCGCGTATTATGTGGAAGAGGAAGATTGGTTTGCTTTCCGCCATTGTCGCCTGCGCATTGTTGCCGGCCCATTTTGCCCGAGCCGAAGCGATCGCGGTCAGGAGCGTGGTGCCCGAGGCATTCGCAGACGGCCAACAGCCTCAGGTGACTGTCACGCCGGCCGGGGTCATCATTGTCGTTTTCGCCAAAGGTCAGTCGATTTATTCGGTGCAATCGTCAGACCAGGGAGAAAACTTCTCAGCCCCTGTGAAGATCGCCGACCTGCCTGGCCTGATGGTCGGGATGCGGCGCGGGCCGCGCGTGGCCGCGACCGACAAACGCATTATTGTTTCCGCCCCCGGCCCGGAGCTGGCCTCCTACCTCTCCCAAGATGCCGGCCAGACGTGGAAGCCGGCCGGCAAGATCAATGACAAGCCGGGCGCGGCATCGGAAGGATTACAGAATATTACCGCGTTACCCGACGGGAGTTTCTATGCGGTCTGGCTCGACTCGCGCAACAAACCCGGCGCGCAGATCGAAGGGGCGAGACTCGAACCCACCGTAACGAGTTGGAGCAAGAACGTGATGATTTACCAGTCGCCCGATAAATCGGTTTGTGAATGTTGTCATCCCTCCGTGGCCTCCGACGGAAAGAACAGAGTTGTGGTCATGTGGCGCAACTGGCTTGGAGGCAATCGTGATTTTTACATTTCGGAAAGCCAGGATCGTGGCGAGCGCTTTTCTCCCGCGAGCAAGCTGGGCACAGAGAGCTGGCCCCTCAAAGCGTGTCCGATGGATGGTGGTGGCATTGTCGCGGTGTCGAACGTGGGGAATTTCGCCGCCTGGCGGCGGCAGGGCGACGTGTTTTTGAGTGCGCCCGCGACCTCGGAAATAAAGTTGGGCGCAGGCGCTCAACCGGTCCTGGCGCGTGTGAATGGGCAAACCCTCTGCGTCTGGCAACAGGGAGCGCGGCTGGCGGTGAAACCTGAGAACGGCGAAATGCAATACGTTTCTGGGACTTATCCTTCACTCGTCGCATCCCCCGACGGACAGCGTGCCTATTTGGTCTGGGAAAGCGCCGAGGGAAATCATACCATTCCCAGGTTCGCGGTGGTACGCTAACCCATCGCAGTGCAAGGCAGCGCCTGTTACGGGTCGCCGCCTAACGAGACCGAGCACTGATCAATGTTATCACAAAATTCCGCTGCCCAGTGACTTCAACTGAGATGCCGACTCCTCTCGTTTCCGTCGTGATCGCCCTCTGGCCCGACACGGCCGGTGGTTTCGCCTGCCTCAGTGCATTGGAAGGGCAACGCGACGAGCACACCCAGGTCATTGCCGCTCCGGCCTGTTCTCCGGCGCTCGAACTCGTTAGGCAATTTCCCTGGGTGGAATGGTTGCCTCCGGCTCCGGATGCGCTCATCCCCAATCTCTGGTCGCAAGGTCTGGCGGCGGCGCGCGGCGAAGTGGTCGCGATTACAATTGCTCAATTTACGCCCGCGGCCGATTGGGTCGCGCAGATCAGGGCTGCGCATGGACGGCTGGATTCCGCGGGAATTGGCGGCGCGATCGATCCACCCGCGCGCGGCAGTGCGGTAGCGTGGGCGACCTACTTCTTGCGCTACAGTTCCCTCTTCAAACTAGATCGTGAGCAGAAGGTGAACGATCTCGCAGGCGACAATGCTTCCTACAAACGCGAAGCAATCGCGGCGCATGCAAAATCGATTCGCGAAGGCTTCTGGGAACAGGAGTTCCATCGGCTCGTGCTCGCGGAGGGCGAGAGCCTGTCGTTTGTGCCCGAGATTAGAGTAACGCAAACCGCTTCCTTCGGACTTCGCCGATTTTGCGCGCAGCGGTTTAGCCACGGACGGCATTTCGGCGACGACCGAGTGCGCGGCAGATCGTTCCTCTTTCGCCTCGCTGGGATCGTGGCCGCGCCGCTCATTCCGGTGCTTCTGCTCGCGAAAATCCTCCAGCGCTTGCGCGCGAAACCCTCCTATCTCGGATCATTTCTACACTCGCTGCCAGTCCTCTTGCTCTTCATTGCCGCATGGGCGACCGGGGAAGTCTGGGGTTATGTGACGGCGTCATCGGGAGAGACGGCTGCGCTCCCCGCAGGAAAATCCTATCCGACATGAATCCGCCGAAGCCTCCTCCGGAGCGACCGCTGATTTCCATTGTCATCGCGTCGGTCAACGGGATGCCTTTCATCGGCGAATGCCTTGACGCGCTCACTCGCCAGGAGGGGAACATTCGCTACCAGGTCCTGGTGGTTGACCGTTGCGGCGAAAAGACGCGCGACGAAATTCTGGAAAAATTCCCGCAGCCGGAGATTGAGCTCATCGCAATCGAAGGCGAGCCGTCGATCCCCAAACTCCGCGCTATTGGGATGGCGCATGCGCAAGGGCAGATGGTCGCGATCCTGGAAGATCATTGCAACGTGCCGCCGACCTGGTTTCAAACCATCGCGCGCCTGCACGCAGCCGGGCACCAGGTCATGGGCGGACCGGTAGAGAACGGCGCGGTTGATCGCATCGTCGATTGGGCGGTATTTTTTTGCGAGTACGCCCGCTTTATGCCGCCCGTCGCGAGCGGAGTTGTATCGGAAATTCCTGGCAACTGCGCGGTTTACGATCGGGATGCATTGGAGCGCATCGGGCCGGAGCTGCGGGAGGAAGTGTGGGAATCCTTTATCCACGCGCGCTTGAAAGAAGAAGGAGTTTCGTTCTTCTGCGATTCGGCGATGACGGTCTCGCACAAAAAAGAATTCGGCTTCGGCTATTTCATGTCGCAGCGCTATCACTACTCGCGGTCCTTCGCGGCCATGCGCATGGCGACCGCTCCTTTCATGCGACGCCTGACCTATGCGTGCGCTACTCCGCTTCTCCCGTTTTTGCTCTTCGCGCGCATGGCGGCCACGATCTGGCGAAAGCAGCGCCGGTTAAGAGAGTTCGTTCTCGCGACGCCCATTATCGGAGTCTTCCTTCTTAGCTGGGCCTGGGGCGAAGCGATTGGCGCGTTGTTCGGGGCCGGCGATAGTCTGGCGCGCGTAGAATGAACGCCGAAACTGCTGCGAGCACTCCAGCGTTTTCCGTCGTTATCGCGTCATGGTCGGGAACGGCAACCTTGATTCGCTGTCTGGAAAGCCTGTTGCCACAGGTCGGTGCTGCGGAAGTCATTGTCGCCTGCCGTGGCGAATCGGACTTTTTGGCAGAACTCAAACGTCGCTTTGGTGGAGTGCACTTCATCAACGGCGGGCGCGATGCCAGTGTGTTTCGATTGCGCAGTCTCGGCGTGCGTGAGGCGCGTGGCGCGTCGATCGCGATGCTCGAAGATCATGCCGCGGTTTGCGATGACTGGGTGCGTGCAATTTTTGCGGGGAGTGCGAAGGGAAAAGCTATCGTTGGCGGACCGATCGAGAATGATCCACGAGCGTCGCTCTATGATTGGGCTCTCTATTTTGTCGAATACGGCATTTACATGCCGCCGATGCCGGCAGGCGAAACCCCGATTCTTTCTGGGGTGAACATCGCCTATGAGCGCGAAGCTCTCGCGAGTTGTCGCGGTATCTGGGACTCCGTGTTTTACGAAACCGATGTGAACGCCGCACTCTCCGGCGCCGGATACAAACTGTTTATGCTGCCCGAAGCATGTGTCGAAAGCCGCCTGCAGATGGGATTGCGCGAGGCGATGGAACATCTCTTCACCGGTGGCCGCCATTTTGGGGAGTTCCGCAAATTGCAATCCAGTAGTGCCACCCGGCTGCTCCTGGTTCTCGCCGCCCCAGCGATTTTGTTTGTCCTGCTTTTTCGAATCGTTAGGCAAACCGCCGCCCGGCAGCCCGCGCGTCTGGGGAAGATCCTTCTCGGTCTTCCGTATCTCGTGCTGTTGCTCGGCGCCTGGTCCGCTGGTGAGGCCGCGAGTTACCTGCGGTCGGCAAAGGATTGACTATGCGCATCGGAATCGACGCCTGCACGTGGGCAAACCGCCGGGGCTACGGACGCTTCACGCGGATGCTGGTCTCAACCATGATTGCGGAATATCCCGAGCATCAATTTGTGCTCGTGCTGGACTCGCACACGGCGGCGGAGGGTGAGTTTCCAAAAGGGGCGCAGCTCAAAGTGGTCGAGACCAATGTGCAGCCGACACAGGCCGCTTCGGCCGATGGAGCGCGCAGTCCGGCGGACCTTTGGAAGCTGAGCCGCGCGGTGTCACGTCTGCGCTTTGACGCGTTCGTTTTTCCGACCAGCTATTCGTTCTATCCGCTGTTTTGCAAAACGCCAACCGTGGTCGTCTTCCATGATGCAATCGCCGAGCAGCATCCGAAGCTTATTTTCCCGGGATTGCGATCCAGGCTGTTTTGGAAACTGAAAAACTGGCTGGCGCTGCGGCGCGCGAACCGGCTGGTCACGGTTTCCGAAGACGCGCGCGCGCATTTGGCTGCCGTCTTCCGGCGTCCTGCCTCCGCCATCCAGGTTATTTCGGAAGGGCCGGATCCCTGCTTTCAGCCACTCGATGTGACACAGTCCGGTCCTCCGATTTTAGAAAAGTATGGGCTGCCTACGGATGTGCCATTGATCCTCTATGTGGGCGGGATCAGTCCGCATAAAAATCTGCAAGGGCTGCTAGGTGCTCTCGCGCGGATCGAGCGTTCCGCATGGCATCTGGTGCTGGTCGGGGATTATGCGAAGGACAGCTTTTTTGGTTGTTACGATGAAGTGCTCTCGCTCTCGCGAAGCCTCGGATTGGTCTCGCGCGTGACCTTCACCGGCTACGTGCCCGACGCCAACCTCGTGATTCTTTACAACCTCGCGACAATGCTCGTGCTGCCCTCGTTCGGCGAAGGCTTCGGGCTTCCGGTCATCGAGGCGATGGCGTGCGGATTGCCGGTCGCGGCCAGCAATCGAAATTCCTTGCCGGAGATCATCGGCGAGGCCGGCCTTCTCTTCGATCCGCTGTCGCACGCGGAGGTGGGCGGCGCGATCGAGCGGCTCTTGAACGATGAGTCTCTGCGCAGCGAGTTGCGCAATAAAGGCCGGGAGCGCGCCAAGTTGTTTTCGTGGACGACCGGCGCGCGCAAATTAGTTTCTATCCTGGAGGAGGCGGCAACCGGCGCGGATACACCATGAGATTCTGCATGGTGACGACTTTCTATCCGCCGTATCACTTCGGCGGCGACGCGGTCTTTCTCTACCGCTTGACGGAGGCGCTGGCCGAACGCGGGCACGCGGTCGATGTGATCCATTCCGTCGATGCCTATCGCTTGCAGCACCCCGCGGAGCCAGAGGTTGCATTTTCGCATCATCCCAATGTCACCCGGCATTTGATCCAGACCAACAAACCGATGCTTTCTGCGCTCGCAGCCCACCAGCTCGGCCGGCCGGCCGTTTACGGACGCAAGGTCCGGGATTTATTGGCGAAGGGTCAGTACGATGTGATTCATTATCACAATATTTCCCTCATGGGCGGCCCGGGCGTGCTGCGTTACGGTCGCGCCCTCAAGCTCTACACTTCGCACGAGTACTGGTTGATCTGCCCGACACACGTGCTCTTCACTTTCAACCGGGAGGCATGTGTGGAACGGAAGTGCATTCGCTGCACTCTGCACTCCCGGCGCCCGCTGCAGTTCTGGCGCTACACGGGATGGGTCGAGCGATGCCTGCGCGAAGTGGATCATTTGATAACGCCGAGTCGTTTTGCGCTGGAACAACTTCGTGCTCAAGGCGTGAAGTGCCCGATGCAGGCGCTGCCATATTTTGTTCCGATTCCACCCGCCGCGAGCGAGGCGAAGGAACTACAAAAGAACGGTCGCCCTTATTTCCTTTTTGTTGGCCGATTAGAAAAATTAAAAGGCGTTCAGGACCTCATCCCTCTTTTTTCCGGCTACCGTGAAGCGGATCTGATCATCGTCGGGAACGGCGATTACGCACCGCAACTGCGCGCACAGGCAGAGGGACTGGACCATGTGCGTTTTCTCGGCGCCGTGCACCCTTCCGCCATCGGGGAGCTATACCGTGGGGCCATTGCCTTGCTGGCGCCTTCCTTATGCTACGAAACTTTTGGACTGATCGCGGCCGAGGCTTTTGCGCATGGCGCTCCAGTGATCGCGCGTCGCATCGGCGCGCTGGCCGAAGTGGTCGAGCAAAGCGGCGGTGGCTATCTCTTCGACACCATCGAGGAATGCCGCGAGAAGATGGAACTTCTCCGCACCGAACCGGGCCTGCGCGCTACGCTGGGAGCCCGCGGTCGCCGGGCGGTGGAGGAAAACTGGACGGCCGAAGTCCATCTCACACGTTACCTTGCGCTCGTCCGCTCCCTCCTGGCGGAGCGTGCGGAGACGACCGCTTCCATTTCCTAGTATGCCGGGAAGGCTTGCGCTATCATCGGCGACTTAACCGTCAGTAGCTGCAGCGAAAAAACATGAAATCTAACGAGCGAATCCTCATCACCGGCGGCGCCGGATTCATTGGAAGCCATCTCGCCGGATCGCTTTTGGAAGATGGCGCGTCGGTCGCGATCATCGATAATCTGGCGACCGGTCGCTGGGAAAACCTGGCGGGGCTGATCGATCATCCGCGCTTTCACTTTGCGATCGCCGACATCCGCGACGCGGTCGTCCTCGATCGGATGGTGAGCAATGCCGACACCGTCATCCATCTGGCCGCGGCCGTCGGCGTGCAGTTGATCGTGGAGGACCCGGTGCACACGATCGAGACCAACATCATGGGCACGGAAGCCGTGCTCAAAGCGGCCTTGCGTTACCGATGCAAGACGCTCATTACCACTACCTCCGAAGTTTATGGGAAGGGGATCCGCACGCCCTTCTCGGAGGAAGACGACGTCGTCCTGGGCGCGACCGACAAATCAAGGTGGTCGTATGCCGCCACGAAAATGGTCGATGAGTTTCTCGCCCTGGCCTATCACCACCAATACGGTCTCCCGGTTATTCTGGTACGCCTTTTTAACACCGTGGGTCCACGGCAGACGGGCCAGTACGGAATGGTTGTGCCGCGATTCGTCAAGCAGGCGCTCAATAACGACGAGATCACTGTTTACGGAGATGGGGAGCAGTCCCGGTGTTTCTGCGACGTGCAGGATGTCATCGTGGCATTGAAAGCCTTGCTCGATCGCGAGGAAGCGATCGGCACTGTTTTCAATGTCGGGAGTCAGGAGGAGATCACGATTCGCGGTCTGGCCGAGCGTATTCAGCTCTTGTTAGGCAGCGACTCGAAAATCGTGACCGTGCCCTACTCCGATGCCTATGCGCCGGGGTTCGAAGACATGGTGCGTCGCGTCCCGAATACGGCTCGGATCGAAAAACTAATCGGGTGGCGCGCGGAAACAAAACTGACCGACATCATTCTTCGCGTCGCTCATTCTCTGGACGAGACGCGCTTTCATCCAAGGTAACGCGGCGCACGCAGCTAAGGTGCAGGACAGGCGCGAGGACCCAAAGCAGTCCACGCCAACGCGGCCACTCTTTGATTCGATGGGAAAAGTCGACCGCGTCTCGTGGGCGGGAAGAAAGGGTTTCCATTTCGGCGGTGCAGGAACATTGGACGGTCGAAGTCCACCTCGCGCGTTATCTGCCGATTGCTAACTCTGCGATCGGCAGCCGAGCTGTCTAAAGGCATCGCATAAATAAGTGGCAACGCCGTTCAGGCCGAGGGGCGACCCGGCTCCAGCACCAGGCTTTATGAGATGACTTCTAGAGCGGTTCCCCGGCGCTGACGCTGGGAAAAGCGAACTGGGGGAAGGACACGTATATCGCTGCGTGGCATTGCAGGGTTTAATGAGCC
>JACDCC010000336.1 GCA_013694595.1 Chthoniobacterales bacterium | reverse complement strand
GTGTTGAAAGAAGGAGAGAAACGCGGCCTTTGCGTCCTGCCAGTGTATGCCGTCAGCGAGGATGCCGCTGCCACGATTCTCGATCTCTCCGCCACGATGGGAGT
The DNA here is from genome assembly GCA_013694595.1 of Chthoniobacterales bacterium. Lineage (GTDB taxonomy): Bacteria > Verrucomicrobiota > Verrucomicrobiia > Chthoniobacterales > UBA10450 > JACCTI01. The sequence continues at coordinate 7,489 of JACDCC010000336.1, read as the reverse complement.
CGATTACCTTCTGATCGGCGCTTCCCAGCGGAGCGCACTGGCGCATCTTTTGCGCGGTAGCGTCGTCACAAATGTAGCGGCGCAGCTCCCAGAAGATATACGTCTGGTGATCTACGGTTAAGGTGCGAACCATGGCCGCTCCGACAATTCTCATCGCCGACCCGATCTCCGCACGCGGGATCGAAGAGCTCAGGCGCGACGGCGCGCTCGATGTGCATGTGCAGACGGGGCTCGCTCCCACTGATCTTATCGCGATCATCCCGCGCTTTAGCGGGCTGGTCGTGCGCAGTGAAACCAAGGTGACCCGCGCGGTGCTCGAAGCAGGATCGCAGCTCCGCGTCGTGGGACGAGCCGGCGTTGGAATCGACAACGTGGACGTGGAGACCGCGACGCAGCGCGGCGTGATCGTGATGAACGCGCCCGGCGGCAACACGGTATCGACCGCGGAGCATGCGTTTTCGCTCCTCCTTTGCGCCGCCCGAAAACTGCCACAGGCCGACGCGATGGTGCGTGGCGGCAGCTGGAGCCGGAAGGAATTCCAAGGCGTCGAGCTGCATAACAAGACGCTCGGCATCGTCGGGATGGGCCGCATCGGGAGCGAGCTGAGCCGGCGTGCGATCGCTTTTGGAATGCGCATCATCGCTTTCGATCCTTATCTCTCCGCGGGCCGCGCTCGCGCCTTGCAGGTGGAACTGGTCGACGAACTCGGCGACCTGCTGCGGAGCGCCGATTTCATCACATTGCACACGCCGCTCACACCTGAGACACACCACCTGCTGAACGCGACGCGTTTGTCGGAAACCAAGCGCGGTGTTCGCATCATCAACTGCGCACGGGGCGGACTGATCGACGAAACCGCGCTCGCAGAGGCGCTGCAAAACGGGCAGGTCGCGGCGGCGGCGCTCGATGTTTTTGAGACGGAGCCGCTGCCGCTCGATTCGCCTTTGCGCGCGCTGTCGAACATCGTGCTCACGCCGCACCTCGGCGCCTCGACCGCCGAAGCGCAGGAGAGTGTCGGCATTGAGATCGCGCAATCGATCCGCGCGGCTCTCCTCGACGGCACCATCCGCAACGCAGTGAACATGCCAAACCTCGACGCGAAAACGCTGGCGATCATCGGACCGCATCTGCGCTTCGGTGAAAAGCTCGGCCGCTTTCTCTCGCAGCTTGCGCCGAAACGCGCCGAGCACCTCAACATCAACTACAGCGGCAAAGTGAATGAAGTCGACACCACCGCCATCACGCGCTCGGTGCTGAAGGGGTTTCTGCAAAATGCCGGCGGCACCGACATCAACGATGTGAACGCCCCCGCGTTCGCCGCGAGCCTGGGGCTGAAGATCACGGAAACGCGCCTCAGCGCAGCGGGCGATTACACTGATCTCCTTGAGCTTTCCGTCGCGTCCGAAGGCCAGACCGTCTCAGTCGCCGGCGCGTTTTTCGGTGCGACACCGCGCATCGTCGATATCAACAGCCGTCCCGTCGAAGCCCGTCCGCATGGGGTTGTTCTGGTGCTCGAAAACACCGATCGCCCCGGCATCGTGGGCCGGATCGGCACATTGCTCGGCGATCACGGAGTGAACATCGCCACGATGTCGTTGAGTCGGAATGAAGCGGGCGGCACGGCATTGACCGTCCTCAATCTCGACACAGCTCCCGACGACGAACTGTTGGATCGCATCCGCACCAGCGAAGACATTCGCTCCGCCCAGGTCATCCGCTTGTAATCCGTGGAGCGGCAGACCACCGCCCCGAGAACCTAACGACAGAGACGGCCAAGCCGCCGTGCCCTGCCGATTAGCCTTGGAAGTTCAACCCAAAAACACATATGGATCTCACCGGAATTCTCGTCACCTGTCTTATCGGCCTCGTTGTCGGGGCGATCGCGAAGCTGCTGATGCCTGGCAAAGATCCGGGCGGATGCATCATCACCATGCTGCTTGGCCTGGCAGGCGCATGGCTCGGGACCTTCATCGGCCGCATGACCTTCGGTGGAGAGAACTACGCTGCCGGCTGGATCATGTCGATCGTCGCTGCCATGATCCTCCTGCTTCTCTACCGGATGATCGTCGGCAGACGCGGCTAATCGACCGTACCTGTAGCGGCGGTCTATGACCGCCGAACCGCCGTGTAACGGACGCGGGGCCGTTAGGCATTCAGGTGAAGTTGCACAGGCTGCTCTGCGATGCGCTGGTAGGCGATGCCGGCTCCGTCCAGAGTGAAGATTATCGCCGCCTTCGCGGCGATTTACCTCATCTGGGGTTCGACTTACCTCGGTATTCTTTTCGCGATCGAGTCGATCCCGCCGCTGCTCATGGCGGGGTCGCGCTATTTTCTCGCGGGCGCAATCATGTACGCCGTTGCGTGCATGCAAGGCGCCCCCCGCTCCGGCTGGGCTGATTGGCGCACGGCGGCGATCGTCGGCGCCTGCCTCATCTTTGGTGGCAACGGCGGCGTCACTCTTGCCGAGCAATACGTCGCCTCCGGTCTCGCCGCCGTGCTCGTTGCCACGGTCCCCATTTACATCGCGTTACTCGGTTGGCTGATCGGGACTGCGGCGCGTCCGACGCGACTCGTCTGGCTAGGTTTGATCGGCGGCTTCACCGGCGTAGCGATTCTGCTCGGCCCCTCCGTTCAACATGGCGATGCAAAGTACCCGCACGCACTCACTGGCATGCTGATCCTGCTCTGCTCGTCGTTCCTCTGGTCGCTCGGTTCCGTCTACTCGCGCAAGGCGCAGAACGCGCCCTCGCCGTTCCTCGCCGCCGGACAGCAGATGCTCTGCGGCGGCGCGCTACTCGGGATCGCTGGCCTAACGACCGGTGAATGGCGGCGCTTCGATCCCGCGAGCATGACGTGGCTCTCCGTCGGGGCGTGGATCTACCTGGTGCTGATCGGCGCGATCGTCGGCTTTACCGCTTACATCTGGCTGCTGCGGCATTGCGAGCCGGCGAAAGTCGCGACCTACGCATACGTGAACCCCATCGTGGCCGTGTTGCTCGGGACGTTGTTTGCCGGCGAGACTTTGTCGATGCGAACGGTGATCGCGGCTGCGGTCATCATCGGCTCTGTCGCTGTAGTTATCACCGCCGATCAGATGCGGACAACGCCCGCGCTCCCGACCAGAGAAGCTCCTGGGACGACTTCGTGACAGAATCGCGCTTGCGCCCCATTCGCCGCCGAAACATGCTTCGTTCATGCCGGAACTGAACGGTGGCTCTCCTTCCGCTCATCCGAGAGACGAAGCGGTTGGGAAATCGTGCGCTGCCGCGTCGCCTGGTTCGTTATCCGGCAGGGTCATTGCGGCACCCGACGAGTTGCCAGGCGTTTCGAGCGGCGAGGCGGAGTGAAGGACCTCGATGATATCCTGCGCCTCGCGCAGAGCGGATCGCGCGACCGCGCTGCGCTGGCGACGATCGTGCGGACACACGGGTCGAGTTATCGCGCAGTCGGAACACGGATGCTCGTGATGCGCGACGGGACCAGCGCTGGCGCTCTCAGCGCGGGCTGCCTCGAAGAGGACGTGAGGGAGCGAGGCTCGAACGTGATCGCTACCGGCCGTGCAATGCTGGTGCCGTACGACACGCGGCGTTTGTTTGGGTGCGATGGGCGAATTGATGTCCTGATCGAGCGCGTGGAGACCGACGGCGCATGGGCACAGTTCCTCGCAGTATGCTTTGAGAAACGAAGGCGTGGAGTTTTGTTGACGGTTTTCGAGGGACAGTCCCTTGATGATCTTGGCACGTCGCCGCTCTTTTCAGAGGATTTCGGGTCTGCCCAAGCCGATGGAGAATTCCGCCTGCGATTCACGGCCGAGGCCGCTACCGCGCTCGCGAGTGGCCAGTCGGTCGTGGTGGAGCAGGATGGTGCTGGCGCTCTTCTCCACGCTGTCGAGCCGCCTGTGCACCTGGTGGTGGCCGGTGGTGCTTACGATGCTGCGCCGCTCGCCACGTTTGCCTCGACGCTCGGATGGCGCGTTACGGTGCTCGCGCGGCCAGAAGACGATCGATCCGCTTTTGCCGGAATGGAGATTCTACCGGTGACAGCTCCCGACGAATGGCCGCTCTCCGCCGACGAACGCACCGCAGCCGTGGTGATGACCCATCATTTCGGACGCGATGCGGCTTTTTTGCGGCAGATGTTGCAGTTGCCCTTTGGCTACCTGGGGCTGCTCGGGCCGCGACGCCGGCGTGAGCGACTGCTGCAGGCGATTGACACCGAATTCCATCCTGTTGCTGCGCCGGCGTTAGCCCGTTTGCACAACCCGGCGGGTCTTGATCTCGGCGCCGAAACGCCGCAGGAAATTGCGCTCGCGATCGTGGCGGAAATTCAGGCGGTGATGGCCGGCTCAGCGGCTGGATTTCTTCGCGCGCGCAAGGGGCCGATCCATCGCCGAAGCGATGCTGTTGAGCTGACCGCGTCGCCATGAGCATCGGCGCGGTTATTCTCGCCGCGGGCGCGTCTAGCCGGCTCGGTCGCCCCAAACAGTTGGAGCAGTTCGAGGGAGAAAGCCTCCTGCGGCGAACGGCGCGCGTGGCGCTAGAGGCGGGTTGTGAGCCCGTCCTCGTCGTGCTCGGCGCGAACGCGGACGTATCATGCGCAGAGATTGTCGATTTGCCGGTTCGAGTTCTGCATCATGAGCAATGGAGCATCGGAATGGCCTCTACGATCTCCTGTGGCGTTGCGGCGCTTCCGCCGAACGCCGAGGGAGCAATCCTGCTGGTGTGCGATCAGCCGCATCTCTCCGCTGCGCTGCTGCAAGACTTGCTCGCGCGCAGAGGCGCGCCAAACACGATCATCGCCTCGCGCTATGCAGATACGGTTGGAGTGCCTGCGCTATTTGAGCGCGTTCATTTCACTGAATTGATCGAGCTCTCGGGAGACGTCGGCGCGAAATCGCTCTTCGCAAAGCACGCGAACGCCACCACCGTGGTGAACTTCCCCCGCGGTGCCGTCGATATCGACTCGCCAGCCGATGCCGCTGCGTTGGCGGCTCAGCAGCGTGCGTGACCGGTCACAGCGGACGGCACGCTTACTCGGAATCGTTGATATCCGCCTTTGCGAAGGCGACGAAGCTCTTCTCGATCCGTTTCACCCACGGATCAAATTTATCGTTTCGCGCGTGCGGATAAGTGATGCGGAGTGAGATCCACTGGGAGCCATTCGTGAAGCCCTTGCGGTAGTACTCTGTGCCGTCGGACGTGACACCGGAAATGACAAACCACGACTCGCCACTGGTCTTGTAGGTCACCGTGTCCCCCATCAGCTCTAGCTCCTTGGTCATTCTGCCGTCGAGCGTCTCTCCCGCCGCGTCTCCGGTGGGATTCTCCGCGACCGCTTCCACCGCGAAGTCACCATCCGGTGTTTGAAACGAACAACCGGTCGGCGCGGCACCTTCGAGGCGGGTGAGAACCGGCGGATATTTGAGGACATAGAGGAACTGCGGATCTGAACACGCCTTCCATTCAGATTCCTGCGCGCGGCTGCTCGCGGCAGTGATAAGAAAAGCAGCCGCCAGGACGGTGAGGGTTAGAAAGCGCATATGCGTCTGATTCGGAACATGAAGCCCTCGTGCGCCCATCGCCGCCAATCCGGCGACGGGCTGCAGCTCATCCGGCTCGTCTTGGTAGTCGGGTTCTTTTATTGCACTCCGGCGTCTCAATGTGAAATCTTCCACTGTTGCCAGCAACCCGCGCCAGCATCGACGAGCCTGCAGACGGCACTGCGACAGGTGAAAGCCCGCAGCAGCCGATCAGGATCGTCGTCGTGGATGATCACCAGTTCATGCGGGAGCTGATTATCCGGATGCTCGGCCGTCAAGCCGCACGCTACACCGTTGTCGCGGAAGGCGCCGACGCCAAAGGCGCAGTGGCGGCGTGTGAGGAATTCCAGCCCGATCTGCTCATCCTTGATATCAACTTGCCCGATGAAAGCGGGATCGACGCAGTGCCGAGGCTGAAAGAGGCGTCTCCGCGCACGCGGATTCTACTTTGCACCGCCTACGTCACTGATGATCGCGTCATCGACGCAATGCGATCAGGCGCCCACGGATTCGTTGAGAAAACCAACACCTGGAACGACTTCGTTGACGCGGTAGACCGGGTCGGCAGCGGTGAACATTACTTCTCGTCGCACCATAGCGGCGCCCTCACTGATATCGAGCCCGCTGAGCGCGGCGGACTGACGCCGGCAAGCGTTGTCGGGCTGAGCGGGCGCGAGAAGGATGTCCTTCAGCTGATCGCACACGGCAACACCAGCAAAGAGATCGCAGCGAAGCTGGGAATCAGCGTGGGCACCGTGGAAACGCACCGCACGAACCTGATGAAAAAGTTGCATATCCGGAACGTCGCCGGCCTCGTGGTGTTCGCGTTTCGAGCCGGCCTCATTCGGTTGGCGCCGCGGTAAATTTTGCGCCCGGCGCAGCCTGCCCTTTTGATCATGTTGGGGGAACTACACCCCGGTCCGCGTCCCCTCCTCCCTGAAAAGGATGCCGCCCGCGCGGCGGTGTGAGGCGGCTTTGATCAACTCGCACGGCCTTCGAACTTAAGGACGGAAGGGACGCAGTCTCAGCTTTGACCGAGCCTTCGGCGCAGCTTGGAGGAAGCGGCCGCTCAGGCGCTTGAAAGGCCGATTTGGTGCGACACGCGCAGGTCATACACCAGACACGGCAGGAGGACGGGGCTGTAGAGTGCGCTTTCCTCAGCGCATCAAACGCGGCGGCGGCTCCAACCCCATACTCTGAGCCCAGCGGACGCTACAGCGTTTCTCGCACCTCGAAGTCCATGACACCCTCTACAAAGTCTCACCCCTGCTCCGCTGCGGGGTCCTCAAGCAGCCCTCGGTAGCGACTACGCTCTGTCGCCCCTAAACCCCCGCGATAGAGAGTGCTCGGACGCGAACGAAAACATTCGTTTGGCGAGCTCGGAATCAGATCGCCAAGCAATTCTCTGCAAAATTCTTTACAACGCCGCAAACCTACTGAGAGGCCCCGGTAGAATCTGTGTCTCCTCTGCATTCGTCCGCCGGCGAAGCGAAGATCACTGGCTCACGAACACCCGTTCTATCGCGATCCAGTGGAGTCCAAACTTGTGAAGGCTTCGATATGAGCCGCCGGCGACAAACGCGTTCAGACGATTTTCCGAAAGTTCCTCGGTGGCATTACCGCTGCTAGGGCCGTTCCGCTGTCACTTTCTGTCTCGCGCGGCGTGCCAGGGCGCGGACTATATTTTTCCCGTGCCGGAAACAGCCGTTTCTCCGAGGGAAAGCTGCCTCCGGCTCTCCTGCTGTTTAATAGTTTTTGTTGCGGGCATAAAAATTGTTACAGACGATGAGAATCAATTATGATAATTATCAGAAACATAAGAAATCGCACCGACTGCAGGTAGTTGCAGAAAAGTCGCCTCACCAACACCCGCACCACCAGCCACAGCCACCACCAAGGAGAACAACGTCATGATCAAATCCAAATTCATCCTCGCTTCCCTCGGAGCCG